>CAMDBX010000063.1 GCA_945889445.1 Rhizobium sp. Q54 | reverse complement strand
AGGGCGGCAGATCTCAAGCTCGCGGATGCCCAGAACAACCTCGGCATGCTCTACCTCGAGGGCAAGGGCGTGAGCCGCGATCTCGCCAAGGCTTTTGCAATGTTCCAGGCTGCCGGCACTCAGGGCGATCCGTGGGGTCTCAACAACCTCGGTGGCATGTATGAAATGGGCTGGGGCACCACGGTCGACAAGACCAAGGCGCTGGACCTCTACCAGCAGGCCGTCGCCGCCGGTAACAACCGTGCGCAGCAGAACATCGACCGCTTGCAGGGCAAGAGCGTTGCCGTCGAGTAGATCCTCCGAAAGAATTCATTAACCACGCTTGCCAACCGCTCGTTTACGCACCGGGCGCAAAACTCTGGACGTTCAGAGTTACGTGCGTCACGCGAGGCGCATGGCATTCCAGGCGGAGTGGGTGAGTATGTTGCGTGTTGCACGGAAGGCCATTGTTCTGGTCGCCATCGGATTGGCGATCGCTGGCTGCTCATCGCAGAAGAAGCAGGCCAAGCAAGATCCTTTCGCCGGCATCGGCAGCCCGATCTACCCCGGCAGCGGCCCTGTGCCTTGGGGTGGCGGTCGCTACCACGTGGGTAAGCCCTATCAGGTTGCTGGTCAGTGGTTCACGCCGAAGGAACAACCGGGCTACGACAAGAAGGGCACCGCCTCCTGGTACGGAGAGGACTTTAACCGCCGCAAGACGTCGAACGGCGAGTGGTTCGACATGAACCGCCTCACAGCCGCGCATGCCACCTTGCCGCTGCCCAGCTACGTGAAGGTCACCAACCTCGCCAATGGTCGGGAAGTCGTGGTGCGCGTCAACGATCGCGGACCGTTCGTCGACACCCGTATCATCGATCTGTCCAAGCGTACGGCCGAGGCGCTTGAATTCAAGAACAAGGGCAAGGCCCAGGTCAGGGTGCAATACATTGGTCCGGCACCGTTGAACGACAAGGGCGGCCGACATCTGGTGGCGATGAACACCGAACTTGAGCGCGGCACCCCCATGCGCAAGATGATTGCCGCCGCCGACGGCCGCAAGGGCAAGTCCACCTCCGATAATATGATGGTGGCTGAGGCGAAGCCCGCAAAGAAGGCGGCAGCACCTGCCGTTCAGGCCGAGACAGTTGCTTACGAGCAGCCGGCAGAACCTGAGGCGCCTGCTGCGCCAGCAGGCGAGGTGAGCTACTATATCCAACTCGGGTCTTTCTCAGATGTCGCGAATGCAGCGCGGGCACGCGATCAGTTCGCCTCCGCCTGGCCTGTCCAGTTCATTGAGCTTTCCGGCGCTTCGGGGCCGGTCTACCGCGTTCGTCTCGGTCCCATCTCTGGCAGCGATGATGCCCGGACGGCCCTCGTCGATGCCCAGTCTGCCGGATTTGTTGATGCGCGCCTGATCAAGACTGAGGCCGTGCAGGCGGCACTGCAGTAGTCTCGATGTGCCCCTGCTGTCGTTCACCGGCATGGGTGGGGTCTCGATAGGGCCAGCGGCCCATGATGAGGATCGCCGCCAGCGAGACGAGCGCCCCAGCCATGATCACCAGCGCGGGCGCCATCTGAAGACCAAGGCGCGCGAACACATATTCGGTGGCAAGTGGAGCCAGCCCGCCGAACACGCCAACCGGCAGGCTGTAGCCGATGGACACCACTGTCGTGCGCACCTGTGGGGCGACAAGCGCCACCATGCAGGCGCACATTGGTCCCACGAAGAATCCTTGGCCAACGGCGAGCAGTGTAATTCCCATGACCTGCGCAACCGTGTCCGTGCTTCCCATGAGGTGGAACGCTGGCCAAGCGCCAACCAACAGGATAACAAGACCGAGAATTGAAACGCGTAGCCGTCCCTCGCGGTCACCCAATGCGCCACCCGCCAGGGAGAGCAGCGCCACGGCAGCTAGGCCATAGAGGTTTATTCCCAGCGCATGCACCCGTGTGACGCCCGCCACCTGCACCATCCAGGGCACGGCATAGGCGAAGCCCACGAATGTGACGACCCCGGTGGACGTGTTGGCCAAGGCGATGGCCAGCATCTCCCACCAATGCTTCCGGAATGCATGTGCCAGCAGGTTCTCGGTGGGCGCGCCAACGGGTTTTTTCGTATCTGCGCCCAACCCCATGCGCACCCCGATGCCGACGATGGCCAATAACACGCTGGCGATGAATGGAATGCGCCAGCCCCACTCAGCCATGGCCTCGGCACCCAGCACGCTGCCAACGGCGATGCAGACAGCCGTGCCGAGGAACAGGCCCCCGAAGGCACCCATCGGGCTGAAGCTTCCCCACAACCCGCGCCGCTCCGGCGGAGCGTGCTCGACGATGTAGACGATGGATGAGGAATACTCCCCGCCGACGGAAAGCCCTTGGATCATCCGCAGCGCAATCAGCAGGATGGGGGCCATGACGCCGATCTGCGCGTAGGTTGGCAGAAGGCCGATGATGAGTGTGGGAACCGGTATCATTACCACGGAGAGTTGCAGGGCGTAGCGACGGCTCAGCCTGTCGCCCACGAACCCAAGCAGCACACCTCCCACCGGCCTCATGATCATGCCAATGGCCAGCGTGGCATAGCTCGCCAGCAACCCGGCGATTGGGTCCGTCGAGGGAAAGAACTGCGCCGCGAAATAGCCGGCAAGAAAGGCATAGACCGTGAAGTCATAGAATTCGATGGCATTGCCGATGGCACCTGCCAGCACGACCCGCGACGAGGATGTGTGTTCCGGTTCAGCGCCCATCTCTACCCCCACCAATGCCCCGGCGATGTCACCGCGTATCCTGGGGCGGAATACGCGACGATCGGGGGCTGGCGCCATCGGTAGTCTTCCGGGGGTAGAGCAGGGGTTGGAGAGGCTCCGCGAAACCGTCCCCCGGAACAGATCAGCGGCCGCGTTGATTTCGCCTCCGAAGACCTCTAGCCTGCCCTGCATGAGGTCAGTCCTGCGTTTCAGACGAATCTCCTGCGCCATACTGCTGGCCGTCCTGGTGCTGGCCCTGCCAGGAGCATCCCAACTCCTGGCGCAGGGCAAGGCAGAGCAGCCCTATGTTGGGAAGGCCGAGGAGGCCATCCTGTTGGATGCGCGAACCGGCCGCGTGCTTTTCGAGAAGAATGCCGATCAGCCTGTGCCACCGGCCTCGATGAGCAAGCTGATGACCATGATCATGGTCTTCGAGGCTCTCCGGTCGGGCACGCTCACCCTCGACCAGAAGTTCAAGGTCAGCCAGGACGCCTGGAAACGTGGCGGCGCCCCTTCGGGTGGCTCCACCATGTATGCCGAATTGAACTCTGAGGTCGCGCTCGAGGACCTCGTCAAGGGTGTCGTCGTTCACTCTGCCAACGATGCCTGCATCGTCATCGCCGAGAACATGGCGGGCAGCGAACCAGCCTTCGCCGAATTGATGACGACGCGCGCGCGTGAATTGGGTGCCACCAACGCCACCTTCAAGAATGCCACCGGTCTTCCTGATCCGGGCCACCAGATGAGCGTTCGTGATCTCGCCATTCTGGCACGCTACATCATTAATACATTCCCAGAGTACTACAAGTACTACTCGATCCCCGAATTCACCTGGAACAACATCACGCAGCAGAACCGCAACCCGCTGCTGAAGGACTATCCGGGTGCTGACGGCATGAAGACAGGTTACACCAAGGAAGCCGGTTACGGTCTCATTGGCTCCGCTCAGCGTGATGGGCGCCGGCTCGTCATGGTCATTGCCGGGCTGAAAACCATCAACGAACGCCGCCAGGAGGCGCAGGGCCTTCTCGACTGGGGCTTCAAGCAGTTCCGCACGGTTGACGTCTATGCGAAGGGTGACCGCGTCGGCCAGGCGCGCGTCTGGGGTGGCACCGAGCGCCACGTTGCGCTGCTTGCCGCGGGCGACGTGCGCGTGGCCCTCACGCCGCAGGAAAAGGAGATGGCTGAGGTGAAGCTCGCCTACACCGGACCGCTCATCGCACCTGTGGAGGCGGGGCAACAGGTTGGCTCGGTGCGCTTCATCGTCGACGGGGTGACGGTTGCGGATGTGCCGGTGGTGGCCGCCGGCGCCATAGCGGAGGAGCCGTCCATGTGGTCACGGGCGGTCGATTCCGTCTTCATCATGGTTTTCGGCAGTTAGATGCCTGCACTCTTCATCACCTTGGAAGGGGGCGAGGGCTCCGGCAAATCCACGCAGATCATGCGTCTCGCAGCACGTCTCGAAGCACAGGGCCACGATCTGCTCGTCACCCGCGAACCCGGCGGAACGCCGGAAGCGGAAGCGGTAAGGGCCTTGCTGGTCTCGGGCGACGTCGCGCGCTGGACGGCGAAATCCGAGGCGCTCCTGAACTATGCTGCACGTGAACAGCACCTCGAGCAGGTCATCCGTCCGGCACTGGCTGCCGGGCGGACGGTGCTCTGCGACCGCTTCATGGATTCGACCCGGGCCTACCAGGGCTATGCAGGGGGTTGCGAGAGCGAATTCATCGACGCGCTGGAAAGGGCCATCGTCGGGGCGACGCGGCCCAATCTCACCCTGGTCTTCGATCTCGACCCCGCCATCGGGCTGGCTCGCGCCAAGTCACGGGGCGATGCGGTCGCCGAGGACCGTTATGAGCGCAAGGGACTGGCCTTCCACCAGAGGCTCCGCGAGGGCTTCCTCGACATCCTGCGCCGCGAACCCAGGCGCTGCCGCCTGGTTGATGCCTCTCAGGAGGTCGATGCCGTTGCCGAGGATGTCTGGTCTATCGTCGAAGGCGTGCTCTGATGGCTGAGGACTTCCTGGACCCGCGTGATACCGCCTGGCACCCGCGCCGGGCAACCGAACTCTATGGGCACAAGCCTGCCGAAGCCCGTCTGCTGCAAGCCCACCAGTCGGGCAAGCTCCATCATGCCTGGCTGCTGTCGGGTCCCAAGGGGATTGGCAAGGCAACCCTTGCCTACCGCTTTGCCAAGTTCCTGCTGCAGGTGCCGACGGCTCACGGCGCCAGGGCTCACAGTACGCTGCACATTGCACCGGAAGGCCATGCCTTCCGGCAGGTCGCTGCCGCTGCCCACCCGGACCTGCTCATCATCGAGCGCGCCGTGGATCCGCGCGCCAAGCGGCTGAAGACCGAGATCGCGGTCGACGATGCACGCGACGCGCAGGGTTTCTTCGCCCGCACGTCTGGCGCCGGAGGCTGGCGCATTGCCATCGTCGATGCAGCCGACGACCTGAATTCCGAATCCGCCAACGCCCTTCTCAAGGTGATCGAGGAACCGCCGAAGCAGTCGATTTTCCTGATCGTTTGCAACCAGCCGGGCAGGCTCCTGCGCACCATCCGATCGCGCTGCCTGCACCTGCCGATGGACCCGCTCTCGTCTGACGACACGTGGAAGGTGCTCCGACATTTGCCCGATGGCGCCGTTGAGGCGGAGGAGGGCGCGGTGCGTGAAGCGGCTGAACTCTCCCGCGGCAGCCCGGGGAAGGCACTGGACTTGATCGGCTCCAGGGGGGCGGCAGCCTTCGGAGAGTTCTTGAAGCGCTCGAAGCTGTCGCCTGCAACGGCGGTCGAGATCGCTTCGGCCTTCTCCGGCCGTGAAACGGCCGAGGATTATTTCATTTTTTGCGAGCTCCTGGTGGGGTGGACGGCCGAGCAGGCACGGGCCGCAGGGCTCCGCGGCCATGGCGAAGCACTGGCCCGGGCCCATGACGACATCAACGCTTCCCTCCGGCAGGCGGATGCCCTAAACCTCGAGCGCCGCCAGACGGTCACCGATGCGCTCATGCGCCTCGAAGAGGCTCTGAAGGCCTCCTGATTTCAATAAGATCGAAGAACATGTCGAAACCGAAATACTACATCACCACGGCCATTCCCTATGCCAACGGCGCGCCCCATATCGGCCACGCCTATGAGCGCATTGCCACCGACGCCATCGCCCGTTTCAAGCGGCTTGACGGTTATGACGTGCTGTTCGTTACCGGCATGGACGAGCATGGCCAGAAGATGCAGCAGACGGCGGCCCGCGAGGGCATCACGCCGCAGCAGCTGGCAGATCGCACTGCCGCCCAGTTCGAGGCCATGGGCGAAGAACTGAACGTACGGGCCGATGACATTCTGCGCACCACCGAGACGCGCCACAAGAATTCCGTCCAGGAAATCTGGCGCCGCATGGCGGCCAATGGCGACATCTATCTCTCGAAGTATTCCGGCTGGTACTCGGTCCGTGACGAGGCCTACTACGCTGAGGACGAGATCGAGGAGCGCGACGGCCGCCGCTTCTCCCTCAAGACCGGCACGCCCGTGGAGTGGGTTGAGGAGGAGAGCTACTTCTTCAAGCTGTCCGCCTACGCCGGAAAGCTGCTCGAACTCTATGAGAAGCGCCCGGATTTCATCGTTCCGGAGCACTACCGCAACGAGATCGTTGCCTTCGTAAAGCGAGGCCTGAACGACCTGTCGATCTCGCGGACCACGTTCGACTGGGGGGTCCAGGTGCCGGACGATCCCAAGCACGTCATGTATGTCTGGGTCGATGCGCTGACGAACTACCTGTCCGCTACCGGCTTCCCCGACACCCATGCCCCGCGCGCCCATTTCTGGCCGGCCTCCGCCCATGTGATCGGCAAGGACATCACCCGTTTCCATGCCATTTACTGGCCGGCCTTCCTGCTCTCCGCCGGTCTTCCCGTGCCGGACCAGGTTGTCGTGCACGGCTTCCTGTTCAGCCGTGGTGAGAAGATGTCGAAGTCGGTCGGCAACGTCGTTTCGCCGTCCGACCTCGTGAAGGCCTACGGCGTGGACCAGACCCGCTATTTCTTCCTGCGCGAAGTGCCCTTCGGCCAGGACGGCAACTACAGCCACGAGGCGATCGTCAACCGTATCAATGCCGACCTTGCCAACGACCTCGGCAACCTCGCCCAGCGCTCGCTGTCGATGATCGCCAAGAACTGCGGTGGCGTCGTGCCGAAACATGGCGCTTTCACCGAGGCCGACCGGGAGATCCTAGCTGCCGCGGACGGCATCCATGCCGAGGCGAGGGCGGCGCATGAAACCCATTCCATCAACAAGGCGCTGGATGCCATCTGGCGCGTGGTGGCGGACGCCAACCGCTATTTCGCCGGGCAGGAACCCTGGGCCCTGAAGAAGACCGATCCCGCCCGGATGGAGACCGTCCTCTATGTCACGGCGGAAGTTCTGCGCATCATCGGCATCATGGTGCAGCCCTACATGCCTTCATCGGCAGCATCGCTTTTGCAACTTTTGAGCGTCGACACCAACGCGAACTTCGCGGACCTCGGCAAGCGTCTGGTCTCCGGAACACCGCTTCCAGCACCCGCCCCGATCTTCCCGCGCTATGTGGACGAGGAGGCAGCGAAGGTCTGATGCGCGTCGTCGACAGCCATTGCCACCTTGATTTCGAGGGGATGGAGGAGCAACTGCCGGCCGTGCTCAGGCGTGCGGAAGAGGCGGGGGTAGACCGTATGGTTTCCATCTCCTCGCGGGTTCGGAAGTTCGACAATTTGCTTCGTATCGCGAATGAAAATGGCAATGTTTTCTGTACAGTAGGAACACATCCTCATAATGCTCACGAGGAGCTGGATGTGACCTCGGACAATCTTGTGGAGTTGGCAGAAGCCAAGAAATGCGTTGGCATCGGCGAGGTCGGACTGGACTACCATTATGACCTGAGCCCCCGTGCCGCCCAGGCCCAGGGCTTCCGTGTCCACATTGACGCTGCCCGCCGCACCGGCCTGCCGCTGGTCATCCACAGCCGCGAGGCCGAGGATGACACCATCTTGATTTTGCAAGAGGAAATGGCCAAGGGTAAGTTCGCCCCGCTGCTTCATTGCTTTACCTCCCACCGCCGTTTGGCGGACGCCGCCGTGGCCATGGGCGGTTATGTGTCCTTCTCGGGGATCCTCACCTACAAGTCCGCGGAGGATATCCGGGAGACGGCCGCCGCACTGCCGATCGACCGCATCATTGTCGAGACCGACTCTCCCTACCTGGCGCCGCTTCCCTACCGGGGCAAGTCGAACGAACCGGCCTTCGTAATGAAGACATTGGAAACGCTCGCAAAAGTGAGAAATCTGCCGGTCGACGAGATGGCCCGCATCACGACTGAGAACTTCTTCCGGCTGTTTTCGAAGGCAACATGACACGCAAGATCACCATCCTCGGCTCCGGGTCCTCCGCCGGCGTGCCGCGCGTCGGCAATGATTGGGGCAGTTGCGACCCAGCCAATCCTAAGAACCGCCGCAGACGCTGCTCATCGCTTGTCACGCAGTCCGGCGCGGAGTGTGAAACGCGTTTGCTCATAGATACTTCCCCTGATCTTCGTGAGCAAATGCTGAGCTCGGGCATCAGCGACATCGACGCCGTCCTCTACACCCATGAACATGCCGACCACACCCACGGCATCGACGACCTGCGGGCCTTCTACCTGCTGAAGCGCAAGCGGGTTGAGGTCTGGGCTGATGACGCCACCGGCCGCATGCTCACCACCCGATTTGCCTACTGCTTCTATTCGGCGCCGGGCAGCGACTACCCGCCCATCCTCAACCTCAATTCCTTGCAACCGGGCAGCCCCGTGACCATTGACGGAGCAGGGGGTGCCATCACCGCCCTGCCGTTCCAGGTGCAACATGGCACCATTGACGCGCTTGGTTTCCGCATCGGCGGCATGGCCTATACCCCAGACATTGACGGTGTTCCTGACGCGAGCCTCGAGCATCTCGAGAACCTCGACCTGTGGATCGTCGATGCCCTGCGTCGCACTCCACACCCCAGCCACTGGAACCTTTCCCAGACGCTGGAATGGATTGCCCGCCTGAAGCCGCGCCGCGCCGTCATCACCAACCTCCACGTCGATCTCGACTTCGCCACACTCGAGGCAGAACTTCCGGTTGGCGTCACCCCGGCGTACGATGGGCTGGAACTGACCTTCTGATCAAGGAAAAGACCATGATGAAATCCTTCGCAGCGAGCCTCACCGCATTGGCGCTCCTGGCTGGGTCGGCACTTGCGCAGACGGCATGTGATCCCGCAAAGCTGGCGGACGCGGTTGACCGCTATGCCCAGACACCGTTCAGCGCCCGCTCGTGGCGGGTGCTGCAAGGTCTGGGTGACCCGATGCTCGAACCCGGCTCGGCGGATGGTGACACCTGGGCGCAGCAGGAGGAGTGGCGCAAGCTCACCAGCGAGATCATGCCGGACCAGCAGGACCTGCAGAACGTCGGCTGGAACTGCCGCATCGGCTATCCGCTGTCGGTCCTGAATAAGCGCATTGACCAGCTTGGTTCTGATCATCCCTATGTGAAGCAATGGCTTCTGGCCCAGCAGCAGGTGATCCGCGCCTGCTCGAGCGAGGATGGCGAGGTGGCGCTTCCCGCTCCACTCGCGGACGATGCTGCCGTCACCAACCGGCAGAAAGCCGACCGCGCCTATCAGGACGCCTCGATCGCCTTCTACCGCGACAAGCAGAAGGCCATCCCGCAATTCCAGGTAATCGCACAGTCCAATTCGATCCACCGCGCCGCCGCGGCCTACAACATTGCGAACCTGCTGGCCAACGCCAAGCAACCGGTCGAGGCCCGCGTCGCGGCCGATGCCATACTGGCCGATCCGTCGCTGTCTTTGGTCCATCAGATCACCCGCCAGCTTCTCGGCTACATCGCCAACCAGGAAGACACCGCCGCAGGCTGGACGGGGCTCATCGACGGCGACATCGCCATTCTCGAAACCCCGGCGCAAACTATCCTCGCCAATGAAGACCTCAAGCGGCAATACGGCATTGCGCTCTACGATATCGATTTTGTCGGCATCAGGCAGAAGGACGGCGACTGGTGGCTGGACGGCACGCTGCCTGCCGACGCCACTGTTTCCAAATCGATCGTCGACGCCGCGCGCCAGCACCCGATGGCCTTGTGGATGATGGCCGGCCAGTCTGCCAACCAGAAATACCAGCTGGCCCCGTGGAGCCTCATTGGCGACAAGTGGCAGGCCCGCATGTCGGACTATGTTGGCAAGGCATTGGCCGTGCAGCCCACCGGCGCCAAGCTCGACGGCGCGGCGCTGGCCATGCTCAAGGCGCTGGCCGCCAAGCCTGATGACGCCTCGCGCGCCGAGTTGTGGGGGCAGGCAAGGCAGGCCATGGCGGCCGCAGAAAAGAGCTGCGGCACGGCCCCCGAGACGGCTGCAGCAAGCTTCCTGCTGAACCACGCGGTGAGGCTCTCGGCATTGGCCGGCAAATTTGACGAGGCGGAGCAGGGGCTTGCCGCTGTCCCATTCAAGGCGGCTCGGGCATACTCCGGTACGGCCCTCTACAATCTGGCGCAGTACCTAGCATCCCAGGGCAATACCGTGCAGGCCCGCAAGTTGCGCGACACGCTGATCATGCCGGAAATGCAAGGAAGCCTGGCGACCGAACAACGGGCAGACGATCGCAATCGTTACGCCGCGCTTCTGGCGATAGTCGCCGAAGACGAGGCCCATTGGAAGGATGCGGTGCTCAAGAAAAGCGATCCGGGCTCCGATATCATCTTCAACTTGCTGCCGACGAAAACACTTTGGGACCTCGCTGATGATCAGAGCTTCACGCCGCGCGACCGGGCACTGTTTGCCCGTGCCGCGTGGACCAGGGACTATGGACTGGTGCGCAAGGTGGATGGCGAGCACCTCGTCACGCTCCACAGCTTGAACTCTGAAATCAAAGAGATTTTCGACAAGGTCAAGGTGGAATACCCGGACATCTCTCCCCGGAACCAACGGCTGTTAACCATATTGCGAAGCCCGCCGCACAACATCCTCGTGTCGATGCCTGGTGGCTGGCAGAACGAATCCATCAAGCCCGACAGCTTTACCGAAATCGACGGCTGGAACCCCAACGACAAGAATTGGTGGTGCCCTTATGAGCCGGACCGGCAACTGGGCGCCTTGCGTAAGCAGGCTGATAATGCAACCGGATTCCCGGACTATTTTGACTGGATTGCCAAGCACGTAGCCGATGTCTACGACCCGGCGATGCGCAGCGGGCTGGATGCCAATCGCGATGCCGTGCTGAAGGCACACCCGATGATCAAGGCTGTCGACTGGAAAGAGCTGCGGTCGCTGTCGCGCATGCCGCAAGGACCGGAGCGGCTGACCAAGGCTGCGATCGATTGGGGTAAGGCCTCCAAGGGCAAGGATGGCGCTCCCGAGGCTCTGGCACTGGCCGTGCGGACAACGCGCTACGGCTGCAACTGGCACGGCGGGCACGCCGCGTATTCGAAGCCGGCGCAGCAGTTGCTGGCGACCAAATTCGCCGGCACGCCGTGGCAGCAGCAGACGCCATACTGGTTCGACTGCCGGCGCACCATGTGGAACAAGGACTTCACCGAGAAGGTGACGACCTGCGAACCGATGACGTGGCCGAAGCAGGCACCGCTGAAGTAGCGCGTGTGGAGATCGTCTCAAGTCATTGACGGGGGATAATTTTCTACGACTTTTATATCGTGCAATATATTCCATAATATATATTATGCGAATGACGTGTTGATGATTGAGGTAATCGCCGAGGCTCCAAAGCGGCTGCTTGGAATGCGTCCCACTGCCATCCCTTCTTGCCCACAGACGGCCGCATCATGCCTTCGGCTCAGGCCAAGCGGCCCACCGGAATGATTTCGGAGGCCTGCGGTGTCCATGGCGTGCCGGTCCAATCGCCCAGCCAGCGTTCGACCTTGAGGCCGGCTTCGTCGATACGTACGGCGATGTCGATGTGGGTTGCAAACCGGATGCGGGATGTTGCTTTTTGGATGCCGCCGTTGTCGCAACGGTAGATGGTTTCGTAGGTGACGATGTGTGTCGCCCAGTCCATGCTCACGTCGTTCCAGGCGGTGATGCGGCCGAGGTCCGGATCGTGCAGCACCCTCCTCGAATGCTCCGGCACCCACTCCCGCCACTCCTCCCGTGCCGGGTTGCGGGAGTCGAAGATGAAGGTGCCGCCTGGCGCGAGATGGGCTGCAATCGTCTCACACAGCGCGCGCTGGTCGGCGTCGGTCAGCAGGCACTGGAAGGCGTGGCCGGTCATGACGACGAGATCGAACCGGCGCCCGAGACGCACACTGCGGCCATCAGCCTCGACCCAGGTCACGCTGGAGCCTCCTGGCCGCTTGCGGGCCACGTCCAGCATGGCGCCAGCGGGGTCCACCCCCCAGACCTCCCGGCCGACGCCGAGCGCGGCTGCGAGGAGACCGGTGCCGCAGCCGAGGTCCAGCACGCTGGCTGCCTGTTCCGCCAGGCCGAGGCAGAAACGCGTATCGTCAGCCCAGCCGTTCTCGGCATCGTAGAACTGGACGAGCTTGGGGTCCTCGAAGAGCCTGTCCTGCATGTTCTCCGGGTAGCCCTTTTGCGCCAAATCGGCTAGTCCCCATGCCCATGAGCCAGAACCCTGCCGACAACCCTGCCAACATGGACCCCCGCAAGATCGAGACGCTGCGCGCCATCATGAAGGCGCTCAGGACGCCGGTGACGGGCTGCCCCTGGGACCTTGAGCAGAACTTCGAGACCATTGCGCCCTACACCATCGAGGAAGCCTATGAGGTGGCGGATGCCATTTCGAACGGCTCGCGGGCGGAGCTGTGCGAGGAGCTGGGCGACCTGTTGCTGCAATCCGTCTACCACGCGCAAATGGCTGACGAGGAGGGCAGTTTTACCTTCGACGACGTGATCGAAGCGGTGAACGCCAAGATGATCCGCCGCCACCCGCATGTGTTCGGCGACGACGAGGCGCGCTCGGCGACGCTGGCCAAGGGCTTCTGGGAGGAGCGCAAGGCAGAGGAGCGCAAGGACAAGCCGAGCCAAGGCACGCTGGCAGGTATTCCCCTCGCCCTGCCCGGTCTTACCCGCGCGGTGAAGTTGCAGGCCAAGGCGGCGAAGGTGGGCTTCGACTGGCCGTCGGTCGAGAATGTCTATGACAAGATCGCCGAGGAAGTGGCGGAATTCCGCGCAGCTCCCGACGACAAGAAGCCCGAGGAATTCGGTGACCTTCTTTTCGCAATGGCGAATGTTGCCAGGCACTTGGGGATAGATCCTGAGGCAGCACTTCGGGGTACGAACGCCAAGTTCGAGCGCCGCTTCGCGCATATCGAGGCGCGGCTCCAGGAGACGGGCAAGGAGCCGAAGCAGTCCAGCCTCGAGGAGATGGATGGCTTATGGGATGAGGCAAAGCGGCTGGGAAAGTAAGACCCTGCTCCACGTGATCACCTTCGCCCGGCTTGACCGGGCGATGCTTTTTTGGGGGATGGAAAAGGATGCCCCGGTCAATCCGGGGACAGGTGAACTTCAAATGCACTTGCGTCGATTTTGCGTTGCCGGATGTTGCGAAATGCGATGCTGCATGATGCAAAACGGTAGCTGTTGGTAGCTCGCTCGGAGCAACCGAAATGCACCGAAATCCGGTTGCGCAAGATTGTTGCGCAACGAAGGCCGGGTTGAGCGTGCGGAGGTCGGCTACTCCGCCGCCGCCTTCTTCTGGCCGAGGAGCTTCATCGCCCTGCCGAACTTGGCCTGGGCCTGGCCGGCCTTGTCGGTGGTGAGGCGGACCTTCATCAGGACGCGGCCGTCGGGGTAGTTGCGGCGGCTCAGCACCTCGCCGCGGTCGTGGAGCCAGGCCTGGCCCTGGCCGTCCTCGGCGTCGAGCATCACTTCGTAGATCGTGTCGTCGGCACCAAGGCGGCCTTCGATGAGTTCGAGCAGCGGGCGCACGCCCTCGCCCGTGACGGCAGAGACGAGCACGGTGCCGGGCTTGCGGAGCGCCTGGGCCTCGCGGCCTGCGCGCTCGGCGGGCGGCAGCAGGTCGAGCTTATTCCAGACCTCGATGATCGAGCCCCGGCGGAGCTCGTCAATGCCCAGTTCCTCCAGCACGCGGTTGACGTCCTCGGTCTGTGCCTCGGAGTCCTCATGCGCGATGTCGCGGACATGCAGGATGATATCCGCCGAGAGCACCTCTTCCAAGGTCGCGCGGAAGGCGGCGATGAGCGAGGTGGGCAGATCGGAAATGAACCCCACCGTGTCGGACAGGATGATCTTGCGGCCGTGCGGCAGCTGGATGACCCGCATGGTGGGGTCGAGCGTGGCGAACAGCAGGTCCTTGGCGAGGACCTCCGCTCCGCTCAAACGATTGAAGAGCGTGGACTTGCCGGCGTTGGTGTAGCCAACCAGCGCCACGACCGGATACGGCACACGCGCCCTGCCCTTGCGGTGAAGCGCACGGGTTTTCTTGACGCTTTCAAGCTGGCCTTCGATGCGGGCGATGCGTTCCTGAATGAGGCGGCGGTCAGCCTCGAGCTGGCTTTCACCGGGACCACCCAAAAAGCCGAAGCCGCCGCGCTGGCGCTCCAAGTGGGTCCATGACCGGACCAGACGGCTCTTCTGGTACTGCAGATGGGCCAGTTCGACCTGCAGCGTGCCTTCACGCGTGGAGGCGCGCCTGCCAAAGATCTCGAGGATGAGGCCGGTGCGATCGAGCACCTTGGCACCCCATTCCTTCTCGAGATTGCGCTGCTGGATGGGCGAGAGTTGGGCGTTGACGACGACGAGTTCGGCTTCGGTCTCCTTCACCACCTCGGCGATTTCGGCGACCTTGCCGGAACCGAGCAATGTGGCGGGCTTGGGTGCCGTGACGGGGGCGACGATTGCGGCCTCGACCTCGAGGTCGATGGCGAGTGCCAGACCCACGGCCTCCTCCAGCCGCGCTTCGACGGCGCGGTCGGAGGTGGGTGGCGCGCCGCGGTCACGGCGGTCGACATGGAGGACGATGGCGCGGGTTGCGGCCTTGCCTTCAATCTGGAAGTCGACGCCAGCGCCGCTCCCGCTCTTCTTGCGTGTCGTCAACCGGCGGCCTGCTCTTCGTCGAACAGGCTGATCGGGCCGCCTGGCATGATGGTGGAAATGGCGTGCTTGTAGACCAGCTGGGACATGCCGTCCCGGCGCAGAAGAACGCAGAAGTTGTCGAACCAGGTGATCACGCCCTGAAGTTTCACGCCGTTGACGAGGAACACCGTCACGGGAATCTTCTGCTTGCGGACGTGGTTGAGGAAGGTGTCCTGCAGGTTTTGCTGTTTTTCTTGGGCCATCTTTTTTTGTCCTGTTCTCTAATGGGCCGTGGCGGCGGTGGTCAGCCTAACACGAAACCACGCCTGGGAAAATTTCACAGTTCCGTGTCTTCCTCGCTGCGGCCGGTGAGGCCGAGGAGCTTGATCTTGCGGTGCAAAGCCGACCTCTCCATGCCGATGAACTGGGCGGTGCGTGAAATGTTTCCGCCGAAGCGGCCGAGCTGGGCGGTGATGTAGTCCCGCTCGAAGACCTCGCGGGCGTCACGCAGCGGGTGCACGAGAAGATGTTCAATGCCGAAGGTTGCCGTTGCCGCCCCCGCCCCGCCGGTGTCCGAGGGGAGCATGGCGGCGGAAATCTCCGATGAGCCCTCGCCGCTGGCGAGAATGAGGATGCGCTCGACGTTGTTGCGCAGCTCGCGGACGTTGCCTGCCCATTCGCGCGTCTGCAGCACCGCGATGGCATCATCGGCGAACTTGCGCATCGGCTGCCCTGAAGCCGCAGAATAGCTCTTGGTGAAATGATGGATGAGGTCCGGGATGTCCTCCCGGCGCTCGCCCAGACCCGGCACATCGATGGGGACGACACCGAGGCGATGGTAGAGGTCCTCGCGGAAGCGGCCAATCGAGATGAGCGACGGCAGGTCACGACTGGTGGAGGAGACGACGCGGATGTCTACCTTCACCTTCTTGGCGCCACCGACGCGCAGGAAGGTCTGGTCCACCAGCACGCGCAGCACCTTGCCTTGCGTCTCGGTCGGCATGTCGGCCAGCTCGTCGATGTAGAGCGTGCCGCCATGGGCTTCTTCGAGCGCGCCCACGCGGCGGGTGGCGCCGGTGCCGTCCTCGACGCCGAACAGCTCTTCCTCCATGCGCTCGGGCGCCATGGCGGCGGCACTCAGCGTCACGAAGGGGCCGGCGGCGCGTAGCGACATGGCATGCAACGTACGCGCGGCAAGTTCCTTGCCCGCACCCATGGGGCCGGTGATCAGCACGCGGCTGTTGGAGGGCGCGATCTTCTTCAGAAGCTGGCGGAGCTGGCGCATGGCGGCGGAGTTGCCGAGAAGTTCCGTCTCGGCGCCCGAGCGTCCCTTCAACTCCTCGTTCTCGCGCTTCAGCCGCGAGGTTTCGAGCGCGCGGCCGACGACGAGGATCAGGCGGTCGGCCTTGAAGGGCTTCTCGATGTATTCATAGGCGCCGCGTTTGATGGCGGCGACCGCCGTTTCGATGTTGCCGTGGCCGGAGATAATGATGACCGGCACCTCCGGGTGCTTCTCTTTGATGATGTTCAGGAGGTCGAGGCCATCGAGCTTGGAGCCCATCAGCCAGATGTCGAGGATGATGAGCGAGGGACGGCGCTGCGCCACCTCGGCCAGGGCCGCATCGGAATTGTGCGCAAGGCGCGTCTCGTAGCCTTCGTCCTCGAGAATGCCGGCGATGAGCTCCCGGATGTCGGCCTCGTCATCGATGATGAGTATGTCTGCAGCCATTTAGCTTTTCCGCACTTTCATTCGGCCGCACTCGACTGGGCGGCAATCTTGTCAAAGAGAAGGGTAACGCGGGCGCCCTGGACTCCGTCCGCGGCGCGTGCGTCCTCGAGCACCAGGCGGCCGCCGTGTTCCTCCATGATGCGCTTTACGATGGCGAGACCGAGACCGGTGCCCTTCTCGCGGGTCGTCATGTAGGGCTCGGCCAGCCGATGGCGGTTTTCGCGCGGAAGGCCGATGCCATTGTCGGTGACGCGGATGAAGGGGTGACCGTCGTCCACACCCGCCACCACCTCGATGTGGCCGCGCGGCTCGGCCTGAGACTGAATACGCGTCTCGATCGACTCGCGGGCGTTCTTCACCAGGTTGGTGATGGCCTGGGTGATGAGGCGGCGGTCGAAGGGGAAGACAAACTCGCCGTGGCTGACGTCGAGCTCGATGTCGATGTCGGAGGACGAGACGCGCTGCAGAACGGTGGCCTCGCGCACGATGGAGGCAAGCTCCTGCGGCTCCGGGATGGCCTTGGGCATGCGCGCGAAGGAGGAGAACTCGTCCACCATGCGGCCGATGTCGCCGACCTGGCGGATGATGGTGTCGGTGCACTGGTCGAAGACGTGCTTGTCGGTGTGGATCTGGCCACCATACTTGCGCTTCAGCCGCTCGGCGGAGAGCTGGATCGGGGTCAAGGGGTTCTTGATCTCATGCGCGATGCGACGCGCAATGTCTGCCCAGGCGGAGTTGCGCTGGGCCGAGACGAGGTCGGTGATGTCATCGAAGGTCAGCACATGGCCATGCTCGGCGTCTTCCGAGCTTTCGGTGGTGACACGCGCAAAGAGGCTGCGGCTCTCGCCCTTGCGCTCGATGTCGACCTGGCCCTCGGCGAAGCCCGATGGGCGGCTAAGCGCCTGCTCGAAAATCGGCAGGAAGGGCTCGAGCGCAATTTCCGCAGGCTCGCCGATGAGCTCGCTCTCGCTGCGGCCAAGCAGCGTGATGCCGGAGCGGTTGACCAGCGAGATCCTGCCTGAAGGGTCGATGCCGATGACGCCGGCGCTGACGCCGGCCAGCATGGCCTCGGTGAAGCGGCGGCGCTCGTCGATGGCATCGCTTGCGGCGACGAGGTCGTCGCGCTGCTGCTTCAGGTGATCAGTCATCAGATTGAAGGTGTTGGAGAGCGTCTGCAGATCCTTCGGGCCCTCGACCACCGTGACCTTGGCGTCGAGTTCGCCACCTGAAACCCGGCGCGCGGCATCCAGCAGGCGCACCACCGGGGCCACCACCTTGTCGGAGAACCACAGGCCCACCCAGATCGCCGCCAGCAGCAGGACGAAGCCCACCAGCGCGAACATCATGCCGAAGGTGAGCTGCACGCCGAGGCGCTGCGACATCAGCCGGTCATATTCCTTCTTCGCCTCCTGCGCGTCGCGCAGCTGATTCTGGATCGACGGGTTGATGATGCGGTAGACCATCAGATAGGTGTTATCGAAGTTCGGCAGCTTCATCAGGCCGCGGACAACGTTGCCGCCCTCGCCCGGCTGGATGACCACGAGCTCGCCCTTGTCGGCCTGGTCGAGATAGGTCTTGTTGGGCGGGAAGAACGCGAAGTTCTCACGCGCCACCACACGGGCGATGAACTCCTGCTTGCCATCCTTCTGCTTGGTTGGATCGAAGATGAAAATGGCGGGCAACCCGTGCAGCAGCGCGTGGTTGGCGACGCGGCGCATGAACGCGCCGGGGTCCTTGTCATAGAGTGCGCGTTGCTGCGAGAGATCCGCCGAGATCTGGGCGACGTCGTTGCGCACAGCCTCGCCATGATCATGCACATAGGTCTCGGCCACATAGACGGCCGAGTCGACGATGGCCCGCGTGCGCTGCGAGAACCACGCATCGAGGCCGCGGTTGAGTGTGACGGTTGCGAAGATGGCAACCACGATGGCCGGCACCACAGCGATGACGCTGAACAGCGACACAAGCCGCAGCTGCAACGAGGCACCCGGCGTGCCGTTGCGCCGTTCGATGAGCAGGAACAGGATCTGGCCAAAGATGAGCAGCGCCAGCACCAGCAGCACAGCACCATTGAGCAGCATCAGCAGCAGCGTGTTTTCGCTGGTGGGCGTGATCGGCGTCATGCCGGTGAGGATGGCGAAGGTCGCCAGGCCGAAGGCCACGCCCGCAAGCACGAGCACGAAACCGGTCACGCCCGTGAAGCGGCGGACGCGGTCGAGCAGCCTGTTTTGCGCGTGATCGATCATTCAACCTGTTCAGCAGAACCTGTTGCACGAAATCAACACCAAATGTGTCCTATTTACGACAGTAACGTGAGGGAAGGAGTCTTCTCACGCTTCCTCAGCTGGAGAGGACGCGTAACATCACCCCAGGCCGCGCACCACCTTCACTTGCCGATCCCTCAGCTTCACGCGCAACGTGTTGCGGTTGATGCCCAGGAGGTCAGCGGCGCGGAGCTGGTTTCCGGCGGTGGCGGCGAGAACGGCGCGCAGCAAGGCGGGCTCGACCTCGGCGAGGATGCGCTCATAGAGACCTGCAGGTGGCAGGCCGTTGCCAAAACTGGCAAAATATCGCGACAGGTAGTTTTCCATGAACTCCGGCAGGCTGGCGCCGGAGAAATCCACCGCTTCGGCGGCCTGCTGGACGGGCACCGCCGCCAGCTCACGTTCGATTGCCGATGACGAGATGGTGTCCTCGATCTCGATCGCCACGAGCCGACGCAGCAGGTTCTCGAGCTCACGCACGTTGCCCGGCCAGCGGTGGGACTGCATGCGCTCGATTGCCTCACGCGAGAGTTCCTTGCGGGGCAGGCCCTCCTTCATGGCTTGCGCCAGGAAGTGGCGCACGAGGTCCGGAATGTCCTCGCTGCGTTCCCGCAGTGGCGGCAGGCGCAGCGGCACGACATTGAGGCGGTAGAACAGGTCCTCGCGGAAGGAGCCCTGGTTGATGAGCTGGCGCAGGTCACGGTGCGTGGCGGTGATGATGCGGACATTGGTCTTGATCGGCGCGTTGCCGCCCACCGTGGTGTATTCACCCTGCTGCAGCACGCGCAGAAGCCGCGTCTGGGCTTCGAGCGGCATGTCGCCGATCTCATCCAGGAACAGCGTGCCGCCCTCGGCCTGCTCGAAGCGGCCAGCCATGCGCGAGGTGGCGCCGGTGAAGGCGCCCTTCTCATGACCGAAGAGTTCGGACTCGATCAGTTCGCGCGGGATTGCCGCCATGTTGACGGCAACGAAGGGTCCCTTGCGGCGGCGGCCATAGTCATGGAGCGCGCGGGCGACTAGTTCCTTGCCGGTGCCGGACTCGCCCACGATCATCACCGTGAGGTCGGTCTGGGTGAGCCTGGCGATGATGCGGTAGATTTCCTGCATCGCGGGCGAGCGACCGACGATGGGGAGCGATTCCGACTGGCTCACGCCAGTGGACGGCGCGGGCTTCTGCGACTGTTCCAGCGCGCGGCCGACCGTCTGGACCAGCGCATTGAGATCGAAGGGCTTCGGCAGATAGTCATAGGCGCCGCGCTCGGCGGCGGTGATCGCCGTCATGATGGTGTTCTTCGCACTCATCACGATGATCGGCAGCGTGGGGCGCAGCTTCTTGATGCGCGGGATGACGTCGAAGGCGTTCTCGTCGGGGAGCACCACGTCGGTGACCACGGCATCGCCCTGCCCCTCGCTGACCCAGCGCCAGAGCGCGCCCGCCGTGGCGGTGGAGCGGACCGCATAGCCGGCGCGGCTCAGCGCCTGGCTGAGTACCGTGCGGATGGCGCTGTCATCGTCGGCGATCAGGACCGTCTTGCCGCTCATGGGGTGTCGTCTCCATCAAAATCACGGGGTGCGGCGGTGCCGCGCATCATGGGCAACAGGACGCGGAAGGTGGTGCCGCGCTCACGGCCGACGCATTCGATGATGCCGCCGTGGTCGCGCACGATCTTGGCGACGAGTGCGAGGCCCAGGCCCTTGCCGCCGGGCTTGGTGGTCACGAAAGGATCGAAGATGTTGGGGCGGAGTTCTTCAGGAACGCCGGGCCCCGTGTCATGCACGCAGACCTCGAAGGGCAGCGTGATGCGCTCGGTGGTGCCGGGCACCATGAGGCGAATGCCCGGACGGAAGGCCGTGGTGAGCAGGATTTCGCCCGCTTCGCCATTGTTCTGGATCGCTTCCGCCGCGTTCTTGGCCAGGTTGAGGAAGACCTGCACGAGCTGGTCCTTGTTGCCCAGCACAGGCGGCAACGAGGGATCGTAGTCCTCGCGGACCGTGACGCCCTGTCCGATGCCGGCATTGACAAGGCGCTTCACGCGCTCCAGCACGGCGTGGATGTTGACCGGACTCTTCTCCAGCGGGCGCTCGTCGGAGAACACTTCCATCTGGTCCACGAGGTCGCGGATGCGGTCGGTCTCCTCGCAGATCAGGCGGGCCAGCGCGCGGTCGTCCGAGTTGAGTGCTGGCTCGAGCAATTGCGCCGCGCCGCGGATGCCGGCAAGCGGGTTCTTGATTTCATGCGCAAGCATGGTCGCCATGCCGGAAACCGAGCGCGCGGCGCCACGCGAGGTCAGTTGCCGGTCGATCTTGTGGGCCATGGAGCGTTCGAGCAGCATGACGATGACGAAGCGCGGCTCGTCATGCATCAGCGTTGCCTGGATGTCGACGAGGCGCTCGCCGCCCAGCCGCGGCGTTCCCACGGCGAAGGAATATTCATTCACCACGCCGGCACTGGCACGCGCCTGCGCGACGGAGCCGAAGACCGGGCTCGAGAACGGCACGAGGTCACCCAACCTGTGGCGCGTAAGCACGTTGCTGGAGGCCTGGAAATAATCCTCAGCCGCGACATTGGCGAGGCAGATGCGCTCTTCCTCGTCGAGCACGATGAGCGGGTTGGGGAGCGCATCCACAACCGCCTTGGCGAGCGGGCCTTCGGGTGCGGGCGGACGGTCCTTCAGGGGTGCATTCATGCCGCGGCCCTTCCCTGCGCGATGTCGAAGAGCTGGCGGAGCCCGTCGCGCACCGCGCCGTTGTCGTTGGTCCTGAGCAGTGCTGCGCGCCACGCGGATGCCTTTTCAGGGGTGATGAGGTTGCGCTCGGCGAGCCTTGTGATCGTCCAGCCGATGTGCTTGCGCGCGACCCGGTTGCCGTGGTGTGCGCCATGGGCGATGAGGATGCGCTCGTGATGCTCCGCCACGATGCGGGCCTCCTCGGCCAGTGTTGGCTCACGTGCGCCCGAGCCGGGGTCGAGGCCTTCGGCGATGACACCCGGCCACCACGGGCGGCCATAGGCGCCACGGCCGATCATCACGCCGTCGGCGCCGGATTTAGCCAGCATCTCGCGGGCGTCTTCGACCGACGCGCCGTCGCCATTGGCAATGAGCGGTATTGAAATGGCTCCGCGCACTTTTGCGATTGCCTGCCAGTCCGCCTTGCCACCATAGAACTGGCAGCGGGTTCGACCGTGAACGGTGACCAATGCCACGCCCTGCCCCTCTGCACGACGCGCGAGTTCAGGCGCGTTGAGGGAGTTCTGGTCCCAGCCGAGCCGCATCTTCAGCGTCACCGGAACGGACGACGCCTGCACGGTCGCCTCGATCAGCTTCTCGGCATGATCGAGGTTGCGCATGAGGGCGGAGCCGGAGAGGCCGCCGGTCACCTCACGCGCCGGGCAGCCCATGTTGATGTCGATGATCTCGGCGCCCATGTCCTGCGCCACACTCGCACCCTCGGCCATCCAGTGCGGCTCGCGGCCGGCGAGCTGGATCACGAAGGGTGACAGGGACTCGGCGCCAAGCGCGCGGCGGAGCATGTCCGGCCTGGCATTGACCAGCTCCTCGCTGGCAACCATTTCGCTGACCACGAGACCCGCGCCGTGCTGATGCGCAAGTGCCCGGAAGGGTTCGTCCGTCACACCCGACATGGGGGCCAGGAAAACACGGTTGCGGGTTTCGATGGGGCCGATGCGTATGCCCATTATTTAATCAAAAGCTTTCGCTGTTTAATTTAAAGGCAGAATAGCCCGATGTTGCATTGCGTCAAGGGCCTTTGTTGCGAGGCTGGACTGCGCTTGCTACAGCAGAACCATGACAGTTGCGGCAGTGATCGTGGCCGGTGGCTCCGGCTTGCGCGCGGGGGGCGAACGGCCGAAACAGTACCAGCTAATTGGCGGCAGGCCGGTGATCTGGTGGACCTGCCGGGCCTTTCTTGCGCACCCTGGCGTCAACGTCGTGCAGCCCGTCATTGGCGAGGGCCATGAGCAGATGTTCGCCGAGGCCGTCGATGGCCTTGGCCTGCCACTTCCCGTCATCGGCGGATCGACCCGCCAGGACTCCTGCCGCATCGGCATCGAGGCGGTGGCACGGCACAAGCCCTCCAAGGTGCTGATCCATGACGCCGCACGGCCCTTCGTTTCCGACGCCCTGATCGACAACGTCATCGGCTGGCTCGACCGCTTCCCCGCCGCCATTCCCGGCATGCCGGTGGCGGAGACGCTGAAATTCGCACCCGGCGGCATGGTGAGCCGCACGGTGGACCGCGCCTCGATCTGGACCGCGCAGACGCCGCAGGGCTTCTCTTATGATGGCATCCTTGCCGCCTACCGCAAGGCGGAGGCCGAGCAGACGCAAGGCCTGACCGACGACGCATCGGTTGCCGAGCATGCCGGGATTGCCATATCCATGCTCATGGGTGAGCTGGAGAACCGCAAGCTGACGACTGCCGATGACATCGTGATGGCCGACCGCGACATGACAGGGCGCCAGCTGCAGGACCGCCCGGACGTGCGCGTGGGGCAAGGCATCGACGTGCATCCCTTCGATGACGGCGATGCGGTGATCCTGTGCGGCATCGCGATCCCCTACTCACAACGCCTCAAGGGCCATTCCGACGCCGACGTCGCCATGCATGCGCTGACCGACGCGATCCTCGGCACCATCGGCGAGGGCGACATCGGCACGCATTTTCCGCCGAGCGACCCGCAGTGGAAGGGCGCCGCCTCGCGCATTTTCCTCGCCCGGGCAGTGGAACTGCTGGAAGCGAAGCGCGGCATCATCGCCAACGCTGACATCACCATTCTCGCCGAGGCGCCGAAGGTGTCGCCGCATGTGGCCGCGATGCGCGCCTTCCTCGCTCCACTGCTCCGGGTTGACCCGTCGCGCATCGCCATCAAGGCGACGACGATGGAGAAGCTCGGCGCCATCGGCCGCAAGGAGGGCATCATGGCCTATGCCACGGTGACGGTGCGGCTGCCATGAAAGAGATGACGCGAAAGGAATGCCCATGAAGACGATCATTGCTGCCGTTGTGGCCCTGTGGGCGTCCAGCCTCAGTGCCGCTGCCGACGACATGACACAGGCGGCGCTGGACGTTGCCGCACAGGTGCGCGGCCAAGGCTATGCCTGCACCGATCCGGTGAGCGCCACGCGCGACGAGGCGGCCTCGAAACCCGACCTGCCCGTCTATGTGCTGACATGCGCCAATGCGAGTTACCGGGTGAAGGTGATCCCCGACCAGGCGGCGGTGATCACGCAGGAGCAGTGAGGGGCGCGAGAATGGGACTCGCTGTGAGAAGCCCTCATCCGCCCTGTCGGGCACCTTCTCCCATTGCTGCGCAACGGGAGAAGGGACTGGTGGCGATTGAATCCCTTCTGCCGTCCGAAGGATGGGAAAAGGTGGCCGACAGGGCGGATGAGGGCGCTGTCCACGGGAGGGGTGTGGCGGATGTTTCCTGACGACCTCACGGCGCGCGCCGTTGAACTCATTGCCCTCCTCCGCAATGAACGCTTGATGCTGGCGACGGCCGAGAGCTGCACCGGCGGGCTGATCGCCGGGCTCATCACCTCCGTGAGCGGATCATCGGATGTGCTGGACTGCGGTTTCGTCACCTACTCCAATGCGGCGAAGGCGCGGATGATCGGGTTGCCGCCCGAGCTGATTGCGGAGCATGGCGCGGTGAGCGAACAGGTAGCCCGCGCCATGGCCGAAGGGGCGCTTGCCAACAGTGCCGCCGACATTGCAGTGGCAGTGACGGGTGTTGCTGGCCCCGGTGGAGGCACCGCGACAAAGCCTGTGGGGCTCGTGCACTGCGCAGCAGCGCGGCATGGATTTCCGACGGCGCACCGCGAGTTGCGGCTGGGCGACATCGGGCGTGAAGAGGTGCGGCTCGAGACCGTGCGCGTGGCGGTGGAGATGGCCTACGAGATCGCGGGCCCATAGAGCGCGCGGGCGCGCTCCTCGAAGGCGGACATGACCTTGCGTACCGCCATGTCGAACATGCCGGACAGCACCATCTGCAGCATCTTGCTTTTCAGTGTGTAATCGACGGTGAAGTTGATGTCGCAGCGGTTGTCACCCGTCGGCACGATTTTCCATTCGGACACGAGGTGCTTGACCGGGCCCTGATCCGAGCGGGCAGTGACGGTGAGGGCAGCGGGGTCGACGATGACGCGGCTGGTCATCACTTCCTCGATGCGGAGTTTGTCATAGGCAACCGTCAGCTCGCCCTCGAAATGCTCGTTGCCCTGATCGTCCGTCTTCGCCCCGCGCACGATGGAGCGCTTCACCAGCGGTAGGAATTCCTTGTAGCGCGCCACATCGCGCGCAATGGCGAAGACCTGTTGCGCCGTATAGGGAACACTGCGGGAGACGCTGAACCTGGGCATCAGCGGCGCTCAGCCCTCGCGGCGCGCAGCTTGGCGAAATCATCGCCGGCGTGGTGCGAGGACCGCGTGAGCGGGGTTGCCGCCACCATGAGGAAGCCCTTGGCATAGGCAATCGTTTCATAGCCCTTGAACTCGTCCGGCGTCACGAAGCGGTCGATGGCGGCGTGCTTGCGGGTGGGCTGTAGGTACTGGCCGATGGTGATGAAGTCGATATCGGCGGCGCGCATGTCGTCCATCACCTGCATCACCTGCTCGCGGGTTTCGCCCAGGCCCACCATGATGCCGGACTTGGTGAACATGGCGGGATCAAGCTCCTTCACCCGCTGCAGCAGGCGCAGCGAATGGAAGTAGCGCGCGCCCGGCCTGATCTTGAGATAGAGGCCCGGCACGGTCTCGAGATTGTGGTTGAACACGTCGGGCTTGGCTTCGACGACGATCTCGAGGGCACCGTCCTTCTTGAGGAAGTCGGGCGTCAGCACCTCGATGGTGGTCAAGGGCGATGCCTTGCGGATCTCCGTGATGGTGCGGGCGAAATGCTTCGCACCACCATCGGCCAGGTCGTCACGGTCGACCGAGGTGATGACCGCATGGGCGAGGCCCATGCGGGCGATGGCATCGGCAACCTTTTCAGGCTCGTCGGCCACAAGCGCATCGGGCATGCCGGTCTTCACGTTGCAGAAGGCGCAGGCCCTGGTGCAGGTGTCGCCCATGATCATGAAGGTGGCGTGCTTCTTCGACCAGCATTCGCCGATGTTGGGGCAGCCAGCCTCCTCGCACACGGTCACCAGCTTGTTGTCGCGCACGATCTTCTGGGTTTCCCCATAGACAGCCGAGCCCGGCGCCTTGACCCTGATCCACTCCGGCTTCTTCAGAAT
>CAMDBX010000062.1 GCA_945889445.1 Rhizobium sp. Q54 | reverse complement strand
TGAACTCACATCATCAATCGTCTTATCATCTGGATAGGCAGCGATGATATGAAGATGAGGAGCATCACTACGATGACTTCCTTGCCTTTTGTGGAGACAAATTATCATTTCCGCAAGGATACCAGTTCTTCTCACGCCTTTTGTAAATGCGCGTGAGTAGTTGTGCCTGAACCTATCAGCCACCTTCTGGTAAAAATCATCGCGCAGGCATGGTTGAATATGATGATAGTTCAAGTGGAAGCGAATGTTTGCGACATTCTTTCCTTGAAATCGATCTTCAAGCCAAAGGGAATACTGCTCGTTTAATGATCGTGTGTTTGTTCTCATATTTGTATTTATAACGCAGCGCATCTCCACCAATTATTCTGGCGGAAGCGATTATATTTCCTGAAGAAATGTTTTGTGATTGGAATGTAATTATAATTATACAGTAAATAGCAGTAAATTACAAGAATTATTGCACAGAAAACACTGGCTTAATCACCAAATGTCTGCAAATTCCGCACTGCATCTTCTGTTCTTGGCAGATTGGAAAGATAGAATTTTTGTAGCATTTCAAGGCTTGTTCCGCTGTTCTGTGCGAGAATTAGAAGGTTCACTTTACCCTTAGATAGAAGCGTTCTTTGAGAGAGGGAGGTGTGTCTAACGGAATACAGGGAGTGCCGCTTTCCTGTTTCTCTGTCTTTTTTCAACTCTGCTTTGTCCAAGAGAACGTTGAACTGCGCCATTCCAATTCTGCTGGCATACTGCCTGTTTTCGTATTGTGGAAAGAAAAGATAGTCATCTGGTTTGTGATGAGGATATCTTGCTACGATACGCTGATAGATAGAGTAAGCAGCGGGCATGGTATCCACCATACGCCTTCCAGTCTTGCCCCTTCTCACGGTTAGCAACAGCCAAGGTTCTTTATTCTGCGGAACACCTTTATCGGATTGTTCTTCTTCAAGCCTGTTCTCGCCTCTTCGAACAACGATATCGGAATGGGTGATGTTGTAGAGTTCGGAGTAGGTTGGGCGTAGGAACGAGTGATTGAGGAACATCACTAAATCTCTCAACTCCTCGGTGATCGGACAACCACGAACAGAGAGATTTTGAATGGCAATTTCCTGAGCAACGCGAATCAGTTTTTTCCATTCATCATTTTCCTTGTCCACCAGAGGAAAGAAACGGAAAAACGTGCGTGGCTCTTGGTGTTTCCTATGAGGTGGAAGTGGAGCATCTGGAATTGCATATATGATTCCATCGTGCTGGGCGATTTTCATTACACGGCGGAAAACTGATTTGATCTGCCCATACGTGGAACGAGAAAGATCAGGTCTGCTCTCCTGTATCTTCCTCACGAAAGCAACGAAGTCCTTTGTTTGGATCTCTCTTACGTCTTTTCTTTCAAGGAACGGCAGAAGACCCCAGTTCTCTTGTTTCAGCATCAACCGTGTATCTTTTATGTGGGTTGATCGTCTATTGCCTTGGCTGACGTCGTACTCTGCTTGGTGCATCAAAAGATTAGCGAAGTGCCAAAATGTGTATTGCTTCGGGGTAGTATTGAGATCACCTACCACAAACAGTGAGTGGTAGAGTTGTTCCGCTGCATCTCTCGCTTGGATTTTGGAAGTCTCTTTGGTTGAGCGGACGATGTTGCGACTGTTTTTTCTGTCCCAGATTCGCGCGAAATAGTATGGACTTGCGCCAGTTTTATAGATTGCCAGTCCCCTTCGTATTGTCGTTATTGGCTCTTCCAATGCGAAGCGAGACTTCTTCTCCATTATGCTGCCTCTGCCAGTATTCTCTGGGTGGTTCCAACACCAATTTTTAGTTGCTTCGCAATGTTATGAATAGAGTGCCCCTTTTCACGGAGCAACGAGACAGCGACTTTGGTATTTGAATTGACGTTGGTAGGACGACCCAACCGCTTACCGTTCGCTTTTGCTCGTTCAAGTCCTGCGACAACCCTTGAACGGATAATCTCTCTCTCAAACTCGGCGATAGCAGAAAAGATTGCGAACGAGAGACGCCCAGCAGGAGTGCGGCTATCTATCGCTTGGATGTTTGAATAGAAATCCATGTTTTTGGCCTCTAATTCACCCATGAAAGACACGAGATCTTTGAGACTTCTTCCCAAGCGGTCAATGCTCCACACAACAACAATGTCCGCCTGCCTACGAGCGACCATTTGGTGCAGTGCCGCGAAACCTGGTCGATCAGCCTTGCCCTTGCTTCCAGAGATGCCGTCGTCAGTGAGTTCAGCGACCACCTTCCAGTTGTTCCGCCTGCATATTTCTCGCAGTTCCAAAACCTGATTTTCGGGGGTCTGCTTTGCAGTGGAAACTCGGGAATATATGACCGCGCGGATTTCTCTTTGCATAGGCTTTTACTCCGTATTTTTCAAAAATAAGTACTACACTAAGGTAATACACTATGCAATAAGTTTATGATTTTATTGAGTTTGCTGCGAAATCAAAATCCGCTGCCTTACCGCTTGGCGACGCCCCAGCAGAGGGGGTCCGTATAGCCAGCCGAACAGTGCTTGCCTAGCCCGAAAAGCATGGCTATAAGCCGCGCCGAGCCTATGACGGAGTGTAGCGCAGTCTGGTAGCGCACCTGCTTCGGGAGCAGGGGGTCGGAGGTTCGAATCCTCTCACTCCGACCAATTGAAAACGGCGCGGAACCCCAGGGCTCCGCGCCGTTGTTTTTTCGAAAAGTGGCCTCAGCGGCGACCGAGCAGCGCCCATGCGGCAGGGAAGCCGAGGGCGGCCACCGCAGCCTTCACAACATCCCCCACAAGGAACGGCATGAGGCCGTACTGGATGGCCTTCTCGAAGCCAATGAAGCCCGACAGCCAGATCAGGCCCGGGACATACAGGACAGCCGCGCCCAGCAGCATGGCGGCGAACATCTTCGGGACGGAACGGTCCCAGCCGCGCTCGGCGAGGTAACCCACCACCCAGGCGGCGACGATAAAGCCCAGCACATAGCCGAAGCTCGCCAGCATGACGCCCGACTTGAACTCGGCAAAGACCGGGAGACCGATGGCACCCTCAATCGCATAGAGCGCCAGCGTGGCCGCACCCAGACGCGAACCATAGGCAGCACCGATCATCAGCACGGCGAGCGTCTGAAGCGTCATCGGCACGGGAACCATTGGCACATTCACCTGCGCCGCCGCGGCGACGATGAGCGAGCCCAGCACGGCGAGCACGACATTGCGCGCAAGGCCCGTCTGCGGCCACAGGCGGTCGGAAAGAAGGCTGGCATTCATGGTGGATCACCCCTACCCTGTTCACGGAAAACACTGGCAACGCTTATAGAGTTGGCCCTCCAGCGCCGCAACTGATCGCATGACGGACCTGACCTTCGACCGCAACTTTGAGGTGACGCCCGGCCTGGCCGTGCATGTCTCCCCCCTGGTCCGCCGCGTACTGGTGAACAACCCGAGCCCCTACACCTTCAAGGGAACATCCACCTTCATCGTCGGCAGCGGACAGGTGGCGGTGATCGATCCCGGCCCGGATGATGACGCGCATCTGGCAGCCTTGCTGGAGGCGGTGAAGGGCGAGACCGTGACCCATATCCTCGTCACCCACTCCCACGCCGACCATTCGCCTCTGGCCAAGCGCCTGAAGGCGGCGACCGGGGCCACCACGCTGGCATATGGCGCGGTGGACGCCCCGCCCGCCTCCGGCCTCCGTCTCGATGCCTCGATCGACCATGATTTCGTGCCGGACCAGCGCCTTGCCCAAGGCGATGCCGTGGGCGGCCCCGATTGGACGCTGGAAGCGCTGTTCACGCCCGGCCACATGTCGAACCACATGTGTTTTGCGCTGAAGGAGGAGCAGGCGCTGTTCGCGGGTGACCATGTGATGGCATGGGCGACCAGTGTCATCGCCCCGCCTGATGGTGACATGGGGCAATATTTCGCGTCGCTGAGAAAGCTGCTCGACCGCGACGACCAAGTCTATCACCCGGGCCACGGCCCCTCGAAGCGCGACCCGCTGCCGCTGGTGCGCGGCTACCTCGCACACCGCCGCATGCGCGAGGAGGCGATCCGCGCGCGCGTCCAGCAGGGGGCCCGCAGCGTGGACGAGATCGTGGCCTCGATCTATGCCGACGTGGACCCCAAGCTCCATGGCGCGGCGGCACTCTCCACCACGGCACATCTCGATCATCTCGTGGAGCAGGGCAAGCTCCGCAAGGTGGACGGCATCTACGAAGCAACCTGACGATGGCCCGCAAGACAGCCGACCAACTTCGCAGCGCCCGCTGGTTCGCGCCCGACGACCTGCGCGGCTTCGGCCACCGCTCACGCCTCATGCAGATGGGCTATGCGAAAGAGGACTGGGCCGGAAAACCCTGCATCGCCATCATCAACACCTGGTCCGGCATCAACCCCTGCCACGCGCATTTTCGGGAACGGGCAGAGGACGTAAAACGCGGCGTCTACCAGGCGGGCGGTTTCCCGATCGAGCTTCCCGCACTGTCGCTGGCCGAAAACTTCGTGAAGCCCACCACCATGCTTTACCGCAACCTGCTGGCCATGGAGACGGAGGAGCTGATCCGCTCACACCCCGTGGACGGCGTGGTGCTGATGGGCGGATGCGACAAGACCACGCCGGGGCTGCTGATGGGCGCCACCAGCGCGGGCGTTCCTGCCATCTATGTTCCTGCCGGGCCAATGCTGCGCGGCAACTGGAACGGCAAGGTGCTGGGTTCCGGCAGCGATGCCTGGAAGTTCTGGGACGAGCGCCGCGCGGGCAACATCTCGGACGCCGAGTGGAGCGCCATCGAGGGCGGCATCGCCCGCAGCCATGGCCACTGCATGACCATGGGCACGGCCTCGACCATGACGGCCATCGCGGACGTGATCGGCATGACGCTGCCGGGCACCTCGTCGATCCCGGCGGACGACGTCAACCACATGCGCATGTGCGCCTCGGCCGGCAGGCGCATCGTGGAGATGGTATGGGAGGATCTGAAGCCCTCCGACATCATGACCAGGGCGTCCTTCGAGAACGCAATGCGTGTTGCCATGGCCATGGGCTGTTCAACCAATGCGGTGATCCATGTGATCGCCATGGCCAGGCGCGCCGGGCACCACATCACGCTCGACGACTTCGACGCGGCAAGCCGCATCGTGCCGGTGATCGCCAATGTGCGGCCGAGCGGCGACACCTATCTGATGGAAGACTTCTACTACGCCGGCGGCCTCAAGGCCCTGATGAAGGAGATCGCCCCGCTGCTCGACCTTGAGCAATTCACGGTTTCGGGCCGGCGCTGGACGGAGGAACTCGACGGTGCGAAAGTGCATAACGCCGATGTCATCCGAACCATGGAAACTGCGATCTACCCCGAAGGGGCGCTCGCCGTTCTGAAGGGCAACCTCGCACCACGCGGCTGCGTCATCAAGCCTTCGGCCTGCGCGCCGCATCTCAGGAAGCATGCAGGCCCCGCCATCGTCTTTGACGACTACCCGTCCATGAAGGCCGTGATCGACCGCGATGATCTTGAGGTGACGCCTGATCACATCCTGATCCTGCGCAATGCGGGTCCGATCGGTGGCCCCGGCATGCCGGAGTGGGGCATGTTGCCGATCCCGAAGAAACTGGTGCAGCAGGGCGTACGCGACATGTTGCGGATTTCCGACGCGCGCATGAGCGGCACGAGCTATGGTGCCTGCATTCTCCACGTCTCGCCCGAAGCCTATGTCGGCGGACCTCTGGCATTGGTGCATACCGGCGACATCATCTCGGTGGATGTCGCCGCCCGCACCATTTCTCTCGAGGTGGACGAAGCGGAACTGCAGCGACGCAGATCGCGCCTGAAGCCCCCCGCACCGCGCTTCGAGCGCGGCTACGGCTTCATGTTTGCACGGCATATCGGCCAGGCAGATGAAGGCTGCGACTTCGACTTCCTGCAGAGCGACTTTGGCGGGCCAATTGGGGAGCCGGCGATCTTCTAGGTGCCGGGGAACGTGTAGTCCTTGAAGCGCGCGCGCAGTTCCATCTTGGAAATCTTGCCCGTTGCGGTGTGCGGGATGTCATCGACGAAGACCACATCGTCCGGCATCCACCACTTGGCCACCTTGCCATCGAGGTGGCGAAGCACCTCCTCACGGGTCACGGCGGCATCCCCGCGGCGAACGATGACCAGCAGCGGCCGCTCGTCCCAGCGTGGGTGCGGCAGACCGATGGCTGCAGCCTCGTGCACGCCCAGACATCCCATCGCGATGTTCTCAAGCTCGATCGAGGAGATCCACTCGCCACCAGACTTGATCACATCCTTGGCACGGTCGGTGATCTGCATGAAGCCGTATTGGTCAATGGTGGCGACGTCACCCGTGTCGAACCAGCCGGCCTCATCAAAGGCGGTTACGCCTTCGCCCTTGTAGTAGCTGCGCGCGATGGCAGGCCCCTTCACCTTCAGCCGCCCGAAGGTCGCTCCGTCATGCGGCAGATCCCTGCCCTCATCGTCGGTAATCTTCATGTCCACCATGAAGGGCGGGCGGCCCTGCTTCAGCTTCACCGTCCACCAGTCATCGGACGGGAGTTGGGCCGTCTCGCCCGTTGCAACACCAAGCGAACCAATGGGGCTCATCTCCGTCATGCCCCAGGCATGGATCACGTCGCTGCCATAGGTTTCAACGAAGGCCTTCATGATCGATTCTGGGCAGGCCGAGCCGCCGATCACCACGCGGTCGAGATTCGGCAGCCGCAACTGCGGGTTCTGCTCGAGATATTGCAGCAGCATCAGCCACACGGTGGGCACCGCCGCAGTGATGGTGACGCGGCCCTCGGTGAGCATTTCATAGATCGAGGCGCCGTCGAGCTTCGGGCCCGGCAGCACCAATGCCGCCCCGCCGATCGGCGCGGAGAAGGCCAGCGACCAGGCATTGGCGTGGAACATCGGAACGACCGGCATGGCCACGTCGGTGCTCTTGATCGCCATGGCGTCGCCCAGCGCACACATCAGCCCGTGCAGCACGTTCGAGCGATGCGAGTAGAGAACACCCTTGGGATGGCCCGTGGTCCCGCTGGTGTAGCACATGCCGCAGGCGGTGTTTTCGTCGAACTCCGGCCAGGAATAGGCTTCGTCGCCACTGGCGACCAGCGTTTCGTAGCAAATGGGGTTGCGCAGCGTGGTCTGTGGCATGTGTGCTTCGTCGGTGAGAATGACGAAACCCTTCACGTTGGGGATCTGCTCCTGCAGCTTTTCCAGCAGCGGCACGAAAGTGAGATCGGTGAAGATCCACTGGTCCTCGGCATGGTTCACGATGTAGCCGAGCTGGTCGGTGAAGAGCCGCGGGTTCAATGTGTGGACGACGCCGCCCATGCCCATCACGCCATACCAGATCTCGAGGTGCCGCCAGGTGTTCCACGCCATGGTGGCAATGACCGAGCCCATGGAGAGGCCCAGCCTGTTTTCGCAGGCTGAAGCCAGCGCGCGGGCGCGACGACTGACCGTGGCATAATCAGTACGGTGTAAAGGGCCTTCAACAGACCGCGACAGAATCGGCCTGCTGCCATGCCAGCGCGCCGCGTGATCGAGCACGCGGTGAACGAGCAATGGAAAATCCTGCATCAGGCCGCGCATGGCGTCGTGTTCTCCTGATGGTGTTCTATCGGGATCATGCGCAAGCCGCCAGATGACGCTCCACGACGTTTAGGTCAAGTTCTTGGATCGATGGGCGTGATGGCGCCGAGGCCCAATACCTGTTCGATGAAGCGGGCGCCAGCCAGTAGCCTCGCCTCGCCACGCCCGGGCGCAACGATCTGCAGGCCCACCGGCAGGTGGTCTGCCGTGAAGCCACAGGGGATGGAGATAGCGGGGCATGCCGCCAGCGTGATCGCGTGGACGATCATCAGCCAGTCGACATAGGTATCGAGCTTCACGCCATCGCATTCAGCCACGTAGCGCTGCTCCACCGGGAAGGGCGGGACAATGGTGGTAGGACAGAGCAGCAGGTCGTAGGTGTCAAAGAAGCTTCGCATGCGCCGGAACATCTCGCCGCGCTGCGCTTCGGCGCGGGCGATTTCGGCGCCGGTGATCTTCAGCCCCTTCTCGATGTTCCACACCACTTCGGGCTTCAGCAGATCGCGGTGCGTGTGCAGCAACGGCTTCATGTTGGCATAGGACAGGGCGCGCAGAGCCTGGGCGCATTCGCGCGTTTCGCGGAGATCGGGGTGGGCCTCCTCGACGATGACGCCTTGGGCCTCGAGCTTTCGGGCGGCGGCCATGACGAGGTCAGCCACGCGCGGGTCGACCGGGGGAAGGCCAAGGTCGCGGGAGACCGCCACGCGCTTCGGCCTCCAGCCTGAGCGCGCGGCCTTGAGGAAGGACGTTCCGTCGGAAGGCAGCGACAGCGGATCCGCCGGCTCCTCGCCCACCATGGCATCGAACAGCAGCGCCAGATCCTCGACATTGCGCGCCATCGGGCCTTCAACGCCCAGCGTCGAGTCGATCTTCGCGAACACGCTGGCCGCCACGCGGCCCGGCGAGGGCCGCATGCCGACCACGCCACAGAAGCTGGCCGGGTTGCGTAATGAACCACCGAGGTCGGAGCCATGCGCCACCCAGGCCATGCCGGTCGCCAGCGCCACGGCGGCCCCGCCTGAGGAACCCGAGGCCGATAGGGCGGTGTTCCAGGGGTTTCGGGTGACGCCGAAGACCTCGTTGAAGGTATGGGCGCCAGCGCCGAATTCCGGGGTGTTGGACATGGCATAGATGACCCCACCTTTGCCTTCGAGATGGGTGACCAGCAGGTCGGAGGTTTCGGCGATCCGGCTCCTGTAAATGGGGGACCCTTGGGTGCAGCGCACCCCGGCCACGTCTGTCAGGTCCTTGATCGGCACCGGCAGGCCGGCAAGCAAGCCACGCTCGGAGACCGGCCGCTCCATCAGCGCCCGGGCATGGGTGCGGGCGCGGTCAAAGCAAAGCGTGGGCAGGGCATTTACCGGCCCGTTCACCGCTGCCACCCGGCGCTCCAGCGCGTCCAGGCAGTCGATGGGGGTGATATCCCCACGGTTCAGGCCATCGACCACCTCGGTGGCGGTCATCCGGATCAGGTCAGTCATGAAATTCCCCCTCTGCGGGCATGGATGAAATCCGTTTGCCGCCACCCCGTCAACGGGCGTAAAAGCCGCCCAGCCATTCATAAACCTTATCCCGAGGAGAACATCATGAACGCACCGGTCGCAGCCCCAGGCATGAACAAGCAGTGGGTGGAACGCCGTGCCAAGGCCGTGTCCCGCGGCATCAGCGCGGGTGCCCCGGTCATCGCGGCAAAGGCCGAGAACTCCGAGATCTGGGACATAGAGGGCAACCGCTACATCGACTTTGGCGGCGGCATCGCCGTCGTCAACACCGGCCATCGCCACCCTCTCGTGATGAAGCGCGTCTACGAGCAGCTCGAGGCCTTCACCCATACCTGCGCCATGGTGATGCCCTATGCCCCCTTCATCGAGGTGTGCGAGAAGCTGAACGCCGTGGCGCCGATCTCCGGCGAGAAGAAGTCGGCCCTTGTGACGACCGGCGCGGAAGCCGTCGAAAACGCGGTGAAGTTTGCCCGCGCCTATACCGGCCGCTCTGACATCATCGCCTTCAACGGCGGCTTCCATGGCCGCACGCTGCTCGGCATGACGCTCACCGGCAAGGTCGTTCCCTACAAGACCAAGTTCGGCCCCATGGCGCCGGGCGTATGGCACGTGCCCTTCCCCGTGGCCCACAAGGGCGTCACCATAGATGACACGATGCATGCCATCGAGTGGCTGTTCAAGGCGGACGTCGAGCCGCAGCGCGTGGCCGCCATCATCATCGAGCCCGTGCAGGGCGAAGGCGGCTTCTACATTGCGCCGAAGGAACTGATGGTGAAGTTGCGCAAGCTGTGCGACGACCACGGCATCCTGCTGATCGCCGACGAGATCCAGTCCGGCTTCGGCCGCACCGGCAAGTTCTTCGCCATGGAGCATTACGGCGTTGAGCCCGATCTCATCACCTCGGCAAAATCGCTGGCAGGTGGCTTCCCGCTCGCCGCCGTTGTCGGCCGCGCCAAGATCATGGATGCGCCGGAGCCGGGCGGCATCGGCGGCACCTATGCAGGCAACCCTGTTGCCTGTGCAGCCGCGCTTGGCGTGTTCGATGCCTTCGAGCAGGAAGGGCTGCTCGAGAAGGCGGAGCGCCAGGGTCAGATCATCATGGAGCGCATGAAGTCCATCAAGTCCCAGGGCAGGGGCATGCCAATCGGCGACGTGCGCGGCCTCGGCGCCATGTGCGCCTTCGAGCTCGTCACCCAGCACGGCGGAAACGACCCGGATGCAGGCGCCGCCAAGGCACTTGCGGCCAAGTGCCTCGAGCGCGGCCTGCTGATCCTCACCTGCGGCGTCTATGCCGATACGGTGCGCATGCTGACGCCGCTCACCGCCTCGGAAATGGTGCTGAAGGAAGGCCTCGACATTCTCGAGAGCGCCATCCTCGGCAACTGATCTGCACGACCATTCCGAAACATGTCGCCGGGCTTAGGCCCGGCGATTTTTTCTGTCACAAACATGTGAGCGTCAGGGCGTTGCCCTGGGCAATCCACCACTGGAGCGCATCCGTTTACAGCCCCAGTGTGGACATTGGCGCAACCCGCCGAGAGCCCGACACGCGCCTTTATTTTTTTGTCATTACTGGAGATACCCATGCACAAGATGTTTCTTGCGGCCCTCGCCGCCGTTTGCCTTGGCTCTGGCTCGGCCTCTGCCGCCAATGTCGTCGAGACCGCCCAGCAGGCGGGCAGCTTCAAGACCCTGATCGCGGCGGCCCAGGCCGCAGGCCTTGCGGACGCGCTTTCCACCACCAAGAACATCACCGTCTTCGCGCCCACCGACGAAGCCTTCGCCAAGCTGCCGGCGGGCACCGTCGAGATGCTGCTGAAGCCCGAGAACAAGGACAAGCTGGTCGCGATCCTCACCTATCATGTGCTGCCGCGCCAGCTCGAGTCGAAGCAGATGCTGGCAGGCCCCTTCCATGTTCGTACGCTGAAGGCCTCGCCCGACCGCACCCTCGCCATCACCAAGAACGCCAGCGGCGTCACGGTGGACAATGCAAAGGTGATCAAGGCCGACATCATGACGGACAACGGCGTCATCCACGTCATCGACACCGTGCTGCTGCCCAGCAAGTGAGCAAACGAACACCGCCATTCCGGCCAGAAGGAATGGCGGTGTTCAACCGTCCTCAGCGCCATCAGCCCTTGGGCATGAGTGGCGGCGCAATGACGATGTAGGGGTCTTCGGCTCCTGCCCCGGCGGCACGTAGTCGGGAACGGCACTGCCCGGGTCACCAAGCGACACGATGTACTGGTAGAGGGAGCGAATGTCGCTCTCGTCCATGGCGTGGACGTTGAAGAACGGCATCGGCGGCTTGGCCTGGAATGTCCTGGCATATTGCACGAAGGCGTCCTCGCTGCCCTTGTCCTTGGCGATGAGCCGCAGGTTCGCCGGATAGGTGGTGCCCCATGGCCCCTGCCAGCCGAGGGTGGTGCCTGTCAGGGCCGCAGCCGGCTCAATCTTGCCGCCCGACTCTGCATATCCATTGGTGTGGCAGTCATGGCAGCCAGCGGTGATGGCGACCTGCGCACCACGCGCCACGGACACCTCTCCAGCCATTGCCGAAGCGGCAGAGGCAGCAAGGGCGCCCAGGCCAATGGCACCGTACATCCATATCTTCATGTCGTTCTCCCTTTTGTTCCGGAGAGGCGGCTTCACCGCCTTTTTGTCCACGACGCTGTGACCAAAGTCACAGCGTCGGGCGGAACATCCATTTTGACACTTGAACGTGCAGAATTGGCAACTGCCGAATGGGCCGCTGACGCAACTCTTGCGAGAACGAGAAAGGGCGCGGATGTTGCCATCCGCGCCCCTGAAACCTCAGTCGGTCAGTAAAGGGTTATTCGCCCTGCGGCGCACCCTCTTCGCCGCCCTCGGCGGCCTGCTTCCTGGAAATGTCCTCGCCGGTGACCTGGTCGACCTGCTTCATCGACAGGCGCACCTTGCCGCGGTTGTCGAAGCCAAGGAGTTTCACCTTCACGGTGTCGCCCTCGTTGACGACGTCCGAGACCTTGTTGACGCGCTTCGATGCGAGTTCCGAAACGTGCACGAGGCCATCGCGCGAACCGAAGAAGTTCACGAAGGCGCCGAAGTCGACGACCTTGACGACCTTGCCGTCATAGATCAGGCCAACTTCCGGCTCCATGACGATACCCTTGATCCACTTCAAGGCCGCTTCGATCGCGGTGCCCGAAGACGAGGCGACCTTGACGGTGCCGTCGTCCTGGATGTCGATCTTGGCGCCGGTCTTTTCCACGATCTCGCGGATGACCTTGCCGCCGGTGCCGATCACTTCGCGGATCTTGTCGGTCGGGATCTTCAGCGTCTCGATGCGCGGCGCATGCTCGCCAAGCGAGGCGCGGGCGCCGGTGAGGGCCTCCGCCATCTTGCTGAGGATGTGCAGGCGGCCGTCCTTGGCCTGCCACAGCGCGACCTTCATGATCTCCTCGGTGATACCGGTGATCTTGATGTCCATCTGCAGCGAGGTGATGCCTTCCGACGTGCCGGCGACCTTGAAGTCCATGTCGCCAAGATGATCTTCGTCACCCAGGATGTCGGAGAGCACTGCGAAGCGCTCGCCTTCCTTGATGAGGCCCATGGCGATGCCGGCGCAAGGCGCCTTCAGCGGAACGCCCGCGTCCATCAGCGCCAGTGAAGCGCCGCAGACCGAAGCCATGGAGGACGAGCCGTTCGACTCGGTGATCTCCGAGACGACGCGAATGGTGTAGGGGAACTGGTCCGTAGCCGGGAGCAGCGGGTGGATGGCGCGCCAGGCGAGCTTGCCGTGGCCGATTTCGCGACGGCCCGTGGCGCCCATGCGGCCGGTTTCACCGACCGAGAAGGGCGGGAAATTATAGTGCAGCATGAAGGTACCCTTGTGGGTGCCGTCGAGCGAGTCGATGTACTGCTCGTCCTCGCCGGTGCCGAGCGTCGTGACCACGAGGGCCTGCGTCTCGCCGCGGGTGAACAGGGCCGAACCGTGGGTGCGCGGCAGAACGCTCGCTTCCGCGATGATCTGGCGAACCGTCTTGGTGTCACGGCCGTCGATGCGGTGGCCGGTGTCGAGGATGGCGTTGCGGACAACGTCCTTCTCGAGGTGCTTGAAGGCCTCGCCGATCTTGTTGGCAGGCGGAGCGTCGGGCAGGTCAGCGCCGGTCAGCGCGGCCATCACCTTGTCCTTCGCCTTGGCGACGGCTTCCTGACGATCTTCCTTCTTGGCGATCGCGTAGGCAGCGCGCACGTCGGCCTCGGCAATCGCCTTGACCTGGTTGTAGAGCGCCTCTGCATCCGGCGGCGAGAAGTCACGCGGTTCGCGCGAGGAACGTTCTGCGAGGCGGATGATGGCCTCGATCACCGGCTGGAAGCCGCGGTGGCCGAACATGACGGCACCGAGCATGATCTCTTCCGAAAGCTCCTTGGCTTCCGACTCGACCATCAGCACGGCGTCCTGCGTGCCGGCGACCACGAGGTCGAGCGACGACAGCTTCTGCTGTTCGATGGTGGGGTTCAGCACGTATTCGCCATCGATGTAGCCGACGCGCGCCGCACCGACCGGGCCCATGAAGGGAATGCCGGAGAGGGTGAGAGCGGCCGAGGAGGCCACGAGGGCGAGGATGTCGGTGTCGTTCTCGAGGTCATAGGAGAGAACGGTAGCAATGACCTGCGTCTCGTTGCGGAAGCCTTCGACGAACAGCGGGCGGATCGGACGGTCGATCAGGCGCGAGATCAGCGTTTCGCGCTCGGTCGGGCGGCCTTCGCGCTTGAAATAGCCACCCGGGATCTTGCCGGCGGCATAGGTCTTTTCCTGGTAGTTGACGGTGAGCGGGAAGAAGTCGATCCCGGGCTTCGCCGAACGTTCGGCAACGGCGGTGGCGAGAACGGTGGTTTCACCGAGCGAGGCGACAACGGCGCCATCGGCCTGACGGGCCACGCGGCCGGTTTCGAGGCGGAGCGTCTGCCCGGCCCACTGAATTTCTTCGACGTCGATATTGAACATATGGATTTTCCTTTGTGCCCTTCGCCGCCGCTTGAAAGACGTGCACCACCACTGTGGACGGCATCCCCTTTGGGCCGAGAGCCCGGCCCCATTGCCGGACCCACTGGATGGGGACGCGGGCGGCTACTCGGTGATCCGCCCGCTCGTACGTAGACTCGATCTTCGCTTAGCGGCGGATCTCGAGGCGCTTGATGAGCGTCTGATAACGCGCATCGTCAATGCGCTTCAGATAGTCGAGAAGCGAACGGCGCTTGCTCACCATCGTCAGCAGCCCACGGCGGGAATGGTTATCCTTCTTGTGGGTCTTGAAGTGGTCGGTCAGGTAGGTGATGCGTTCCGTGAGGATCGCAACCTGGACTTCGGGCGAACCGGTGTCACCCGGCTTCGTGGCATATTCCTTCACGAGCGCAACCTTGCGCTCAGCAGTCATGGTCATTCGGTCATCTCCAATCAATGGATGGTTACAGGTTGAACAAACGCTTCGGCTTGAGTGATCCCTGGACGATGGTTCCAATCCCGAGTGGCTTGCCGCCACTCATCACCAGAACCGCATCTTCCGCGATGGGAGCATTCGCGCCTCTGAGCAGGACGGCTTGTCCGAGCTTCAGGCGTCGGGCTTGCTCATCGTCGATGGCCAGTGCCGGGATGCCGTCCAGCACGGTCTCGATGGGGAGCAAAGCCCCAGTTTTAGCGTCTCCGCCGGGGGCCTTATGGCCGAGTTCCGTTAGGTTTTCCAGTGAAATCATATGGTCTTCGGTGAAGGGTCCCACCGCCACCCGGCGCAGCATCGTGACGTGGGCGGCCGTTCCCAGCGCCCGGCCCATGTCGCGGGCCAGGGAGCGGATGTAGGTGCCCTTGCCGCAGGTCACCTCGAAGGTGGCATGGTCGCGGTCGGGAACGTCCACCAGCCTCAGGGCCTCGATCAGGATGGGTCGCTCGGCCAGTTCCACCGCTTCCCCGGCGCGGGCCAGGTCATAGGCCCGTTCGCCGTCGACCTTGATGGCCGAAAAGGCCGGCGGGGCCTGCATGATTTCGCCGGTAAAGCGGGGAAGTATCAACTCGATCTCTTTTCCAGAGGGTCGCCTATCGGACGTTGCGGAAACCTCGCCTTCGAGGTCATCCGTGGTCCGCTCCTCCCCCCAGCAAGCGGTAAAGCGGTACACCTTGCGACCGTCCATGGCATAGGAAACGGTCTTGGTCGCCTCTCCCAGGGCGATGGGCAGAAGGCCCGACGCCAACGGGTCGAGGGTCCCGCCATGGCCCGCTTTCTCGGCATTGAACAGGAAGCGCACCTTGCCCACCGCCTGGGTGGAGGTCATGCCGTAGGGCTTGTCGAGGATCAGCCAGCCATGGACAGCTTCACGCCGTTTTCTGGGGGCGTTCACTTCTTATCGAGATCCCGCGCCACTTCCGGGCTGCGCAGCAACTCGTCGATCTTGCCGGCATAGTCGAGCGCGGTGTCGACCCGGTAGCGGATCTCCGGCGTGAACTTCATCTCGAGCTTGGGGGAGACAAGGCCACGAATATAGCTCCGGTTGCGGTTGAGCGCCTCGAGCAGCGCCTTCTCCTTGTTCGGCAGAAGCGTGCGAACGAAGGCGTTGGCGATCTTGAGGTCGGGCGACATCTGAACCTCGACGACCGTCGGGTTCAGCCGCTCGAGATCAGGATCGCCCGATTCCCCGCGCAAGAATATTTCCGCCAGTGCGTGGCGGATCAGTTCGCCAGCGCGGAGCTGACGTTGGGAGGGGGCGCTGCCTTTGCTCATCTCTCAGATCAGTCCAGCGTACGCTGGACCTTCTCCACGCGGAAGCACTCGATCACATCGCCGGCGCGCATGTCCTGGTAGTTCTCGAAGGCCATGCCACATTCCTGGCCGACGGGGACTTCCTTGACCTCGTCCTTGAAGCGCTTGAGCGTCGAGAGCGTGCCTTCGTGGATGACCACGTTGTCGCGGATGAGGCGAACCTTGGCGCCGCGCTGGACGGTGCCTTCGGTGATCTGACAGCCCGCAACCTTGCCGACCTTGGTGATGTTGAAGACCTCGAGGATCTTCGCATTGCCGAGGAAGGTTTCGCGCAGTTCCGGAGCGAGTTTGCCCGCCATGGCCAGCTTGATGTCGTCGACCAAGTCATAAATGATGTTGTAGTAGCGGATCTCGATGCCGGCACGCTCCGCCGCATCGCGCGCCTGCGCGGAGGCACGGACGTTGAAGCCCAGCACCACCGCCTTGGAGGCTTCGGCGAGACCAATATCGGACTCGTTGATGCCGCCCACCGCATAATGGATGACGCGCGCCTTGATCTCGGTATTGCCGATCTTCTCCAGCGCCTGGACGATCGCTTCCGCCGAACCCTGTACGTCTGCCTTGACGAGGATCGGGAATTCGCTGGCGCCCTCCTTGATGGCGGACATCATCTGCTCGAGCGACGAGCGAGCCGAAGCCGCACCGCGGGTCTCGCGGCGCTTGCGCTCACGATACTCGGTCACTTCGCGCGCACGGGCGTCGTTCGGCACGACGTCGAACTGGTCGCCGGCTTCTGGCGCCGAGTTGAGACCCAACACTTCGACCGGGGTCGAGGGGAAGGCTTCCTTGACCTGCACGCCCTTGTCGTTGACGAGCGCACGCACACGGCCCCAGGCGGAGCCTGCAACGAAGATGTCGCCGAGCTTCAGCGTGCCGCGCTGCACGAGCACGGTGGCAACCGGGCCACGGCCCTTGTCGAGCTGGGCTTCGACCACCATGCCGCCGGCCTCACGGTCGGGGTTGGCCTTGAGATCGAGAACTTCCGACTGCAGCAGGATCACTTCGAGCAGGCGGTCAAGGTTGGTGCCCTTGAGTGCTGACACTTCGACTTCGAGCGTATCACCGCCCATGCTTTCGACGACGATCTCGTAGCGCAGCAGTTCGTTGCGGACGCGCATCGGATTGGCGGCGGGCTTGTCGATCTTGTTGATCGCCACGATGATCGGCACACCAGCCGCGCGGGCGTGGTTGATGGCTTCCACCGTCTGCGGCATGACGCCGTCATCGGCGGCGACGACGAGAACGACGATGTCCGTCGCCTTGGCGCCACGCGCACGCATCGAGGTGAAGGCCTCGTGGCCGGGCGTATCGATGAAGGTGACAACACCGCTCGGCGTCTCGACCTGGTAGGCGCCGATGTGCTGCGTGATGCCGCCGGCTTCGCCGGAGACGACATTGGTCTTGCGCAGCGCGTCAAGCAGCGAGGTCTTGCCGTGGTCGACGTGACCCATGATGGTGACGACCGGCGGACGGGACTTGAGCTGTTCGGGCGCATCGGTGTCGCCGGCGAGGCCTTCGACCACGTCGGACTCGGACACGCGCTTCACCTTGTGGCCCATTTCCTCGGCCACGAGCTGGGCGGTATCGGCATCGATCACGTCGTTGATCGTGTGCATCTCGCCCTGCTTCATCAGGAACTTGATGATGTCCACGGCGCGCTCGGCCATGCGGTTGGCGAGTTCCTGGATGGTGATCGCCTCGGGAATCGTCACTTCGCGGCTCACCTTTTCGGTGGGCATCTGGAAGCCGTGGGTCTGCTTCTTGAGGCGCTCGGTGCGGCGGCGGAAGGCGGCGACCGAACGGGCGCGCTCATCATCCTCGTTCAGCGCATTGCCGACCGAGAGACGACCGCGGCGCTTGTCCGCTTCGGCGGTCTTGGTCGGGCGCGCCGGCACGGGGGCCTTGATTTCGCGCTTGATGGCACCCGCAAATGTACGGCGCGGAGCCGTTTCTTCCTCGTCATGCGTGCGCTTGACGGGCGAAACCGCGGCCCTGCCGGTTGCAGCCTTCATGGGTTCTGTGGCGGGGGTCACGACATTCGACTGGGCAGACTTCGGCGCGAGCTTCTTTGCCGCCTCGTCGGCCTTGCGGCGGGCGTCTTCCTCGATCCGGTGGCGGGCGTCGTCCTCGGCCTTGCGCTTGGCGGCTGCCTCGCGGTCGATGAGGTCGCGCGCATCCTGCTCGGCGCGACGCTTGGCATCTTCTTCCTGGCGCTTGCGGTCTTCGGCCTCGCGCACGCGGGCGCCGGCAAGGGCGCGGTCACGCGCCTCCTTTTCCTCGGCGGTGAGAGTACGGAGCACCACGCCCGAACGCTGCGTCGGCTGCGCCTTGGGGGCGGCGGGTGTCTGGGTGTTGGACGGGGGAGACGGCGTCACCGGGGTGACGCGCGGTGCAGCCTTGGGCTCAAGCGGCGCGGCGGGCTTGTCGTCGCCAAAGCGCTTGCGCTTGGTTTCAACCACCACGGTCTTGGAGCGTCCGGCGCCGAAGCTCTGCTTGACCTTGCTCTGCTCGATCGACGGCCGCTTGAGGGTCAAGGTTCCCCCCGCCGGGCGGTTGCCCTCGGGCTTGCGGTCTTTGTCGTTGTTATCAGTCATCTTTTCTCTATCAGGTCCTCGGGCGAGCCGGTCATACGGCCCTCAAAACTCTCGATCCGGCGCACGGCGGCGGAGAGCTTTTCGGCAAGCCCCCCCTTAGCCACGGCAGCATGTACCACATTTGGGCGGCCAAAAGCCAAATCCAATTCGCGGATTTCGAAAAGAACGATCTTTTCGACGACTCCGGGTTGGGCATGCTTGTCCAACTTGCGGCAACCGTCCGGTTGCGCATCGGTTCCATGGAACAGCAGCCTTGCCCGACCCCGGCTCAAAATGTCCTCCACCTTCATGAAGCCCGACACGGCCTCACCCGCCTTCTTGGCGAGAGAGAGCAGCGACAGGGCCTGCTGACGGAGAAGCCTGGAGACGATATCGGGCAGATCGGGCGGGATTGTGGTCTCCGCCTGGAAACCACGCGCAAACAGCTTCTTCCGGATGGCTTCGTCCAGCACCTTGCGATCGAGGCTGACCCACACGCCGCGTCCGGGCAGCTTGCGGGCAAGGTCGGGCACCACCACGCCATCCGGGCCACGAACGAAGCGGATCATATCCGCTTCGTCCTTCACCGTGCGGGTGACGATGCACATGCGGTCCGCCAAGGGCTGGTCCGCCTCGTCGCTGACGTCGGCCGCGCTCAGGCTTCCACCTCGCCCTGCTCTTCCATCTCGGGCTCGACCGGTGCTTCGATCCAGCCTGCGTGGATGCGGGCCTTCATGATCAGGTCATTGGCTTCTTCCGCGCTCACCTCGAGATCGGAGAAGGCACCCTTGTGCTTGACCGCACCACCGGCCTTGCGCTCGGTCCAGCCGATCAGCTCGTCGGTGTCGCAGCCGGCCAAGTCTTCGATCGACTTGAGGCCTGCGTCGCCCAGTGCCACCAGCATGGAAGGCGTGAGGCCGTCGATTTCCTTCAACTCGTCGAGCACGCCCAGTTCGACGCGGCGAGCGTCGAGTTCGGCGGACTGCCGGTCGAGGAATTCGCGGGCACGGCTCTGCAGTTCCTCGGCGGTCTGCTCGTCGAGGCCCTCGATGGAGGCGACCTCGCGGGCATCGACGTAAGCCACTTCCTCGACCGTGGCAAAGCCTTCGGAGGCCAGGAGCTGGGCCAGCGTCTCGTCAACGTCGAGCGCGGAGACGAAGAGCTCGGTGCGGGCCGCGAATTCCTTCTGGCGGCGCTCGGACTCTTCGGCCTCGGTCATGATGTCGATGTCCCAGCCGGTGAGCTGGGAGGCAAGCCGCACGTTCTGGCCGCGGCGGCCGATGGCCAGCGACAGCTGCTCGTCCGGCACCACGACCTCGATGCGCTCGGACTCTTCGTCGAGCACGACCTTGGAGACTTCGGCGGGCGCCAGCGCGTTCACCACGAAGGAGGCGACGTCCTGCGTCCACTGGATGATGTCGATCTTCTCACCCTGCAGCTCATTGACGACAGCCTGGACGCGGCTGCCGCGCATGCCGACGCAGGCGCCGACCGGATCGATCGAGCCATCCTTCGAGCGCACGGCGATCTTGGCGCGGCTGCCGGGATCGCGCGCAACCGACACGACCTCGACGACGCCGTCATAGATTTCCGGCACTTCCTGACCGAACAGGCGGGCCATGAATTCAGGGTGCGTGCGCGACAGGAAGATCTGGGGTCCGCGCTGCTCGCGGCGCACGTCGTAGACGTAGGCGCGCACGCGGTCGCCCGGGCGGAATGTTTCGCGCGGCAGCGATTCGTCGCGGCGGATGATGCCTTCGCCACGACCCAAGTCGACGATGACATTGCCGTATTCGACGCGCTTCACCGCGCCGTTGACGATCTCGCCGATGCGGTCCTTGTATTCGGCATACATGCGGTCGCGCTCGGCATCGCGCACCTTCTGCACGATCACCTGCTTGGCGTTCTGCGCGGCGATGCGGCCGAACTCGATGGGCGGCAGCGATTCGGCGATCTGGTCACCGATGTTGGCGGCCGGGTTGCGGCGCTGCGCATCGACGAGGCTGATCTGGGTGGCCTCGTTCTCGACCTCCTCGACCACGAGAAGCAGGCGCTGCAGGCGGGTCTCGCCACTGCGCGGGTCGATCTCGGCGACGATCTCGTTCTCGGCGCCATAGCGGGCCTTGGCGGCCTTCTGGATCGCCTCTTCCATCGCATGCAGAACGACCGACTTGTCGATCGACTTCTCGCGCGCCACGGCGTCCGCGATCTGCAACAGTTCGAGCCTGTTGGCACTCACGCCATAATCAGCCATTGTCTTCTTCGCTCCTCTCTTGCGAAATCTGGTCTTCGTCGATCTCGGCGCCATCGCCATAGCCCTTGGGCAGGCGAGCCTTGGCGGCCTCGATCAACGCATCAGTCAAAACAAGCTTGGCATCGGAAATGTCGGCGAAGGGAACGCCGATCAGCACCGGCTCCTTGGTGGCGCCTTCCGGGTTCTCGATGAACAGGCGGACCTCGCCATCGTGATAGCCCTCGAGCGTACCCTTGAAGCGCTTGCGGCCCGCCACCGGCACGGCCATCTCGATCTTCACTTCATGGCCTGCCCAGGACTCGAAATCGGAGGCACGCACCAGCGGCCTGTCGATGCCGGGCGAGGACACCTCAAGGTGGTAGCGCGAGGAGACCGGATCCTCGACGTCGAGGATCGGCGACATCGCCCGGCTCACCGCCTCGCAGTCCTCGATGGTGAAGGTGCCGTCGGGGCGTTCCGCCATGATCTGCAGGGTGGGGCCGCTCATCTTCACGCGCACGAGGCGGAATCCCAAGTCGGCGAGAACGGGTTCGGCCAGGGCCGCCACCCGCTGCGCGGGGCCCGTCTCACGGGCCAGTCTGGTTTCTGTTTCGGTCGTCATCGGAGCCCTTTCAGGCAATAAAAAAAGCGGGCCCCGGGACCGGGACCCACTCGCGATCTCCACTTTCGTGGCTATGTGAGTGAACCTAAGTTGGACGGCATATACGCCTTCCGGGCCCCTTCCGCAAGTGGTGGTGGTTTCCACCCTCTGCCGTCACTCTGGCGCCCCGGACTCCAGTTTCCCCCTGTCGCGGACGTGATCCGCGCATCCTCTCCGGCAACCGCCCCAAAGCCCCCACGGGACAAACCCGGGGGAGGCGAATTCATGCCAGGGATCGCGCCGCCGGGAAGGCGGGCTTCTGCCTGCGCCAGTATCACGGCACCTAAATCGAGTTCGTAACGATTGCTTTTCAAAAGTCAGATGGCGCGAGCTACCCCCCTAGCGGCCCGCCACACTGGCCGCCCCTGAGGCTCCCAGCGGCTAGATCCGCCGGAGCCTCAGATAGGACGATCCCCGCCCCTCGCGCCGGGCCTTTGCCTCGTAGCGGGTCTCGATCCAGTTCTCGTAAGCCACCGAAGGCTCGCCCTCCTCCGCGAAGCCACCGTGTTCTGCGACATGCGCCCGTGTCCAGGCCACGTAGTCGTCGATGTCACTGGCAAACAGGAACAGGCCATCGGACTGCAGCACCCGATGGATGTGGGCGATGGTCTCCGGGCTCACGAAGCGGCGCTTGTTGTGGCGCGACTTGGGCCAGGGGTCCGGGTAGAGAAGATAGATGCGCTCGAAGCAGGCCGCGGGCAGCGCTTCAAGCAGCGGCCGGGCATCATGATCGTGGATCTTCACATTGGCGAGGTTGGCCTCCTCCACCAGCGCCAGCAGCTTGGCGACGCCGTTGACGAAGGGCTCCGCGCCGATGAAGGACACCTCGGGGTGAAGTGCCGCCTGATGCGCCAGGTGTTCCCCGCCGCCGAAGCCGATTTCCAGCCAGCGCCGCGCGCCCACGCCGGCGAGAGGATTGTCCGGCGCCACGCGCAGTTGCGGCAGCAATTCGTCCATCAGTGCCGAATGATGACGGCGCAAGGATTTCCCCTTGCGCCGTCCGTAGAACTGGAACCGCTTGTCGGCCGTAATCACTTCACCGCGGCTTTGAACGCCTTCGCGAGGTCGGTCTTCTCCCAGGAGAAGCCGCCGTCCTTGTCGGCCGCGCGGCCGAAGTGTCCATAGGCGGCCGTTCGCGCATAGATCGGGCGGTTGAGGTTGAGGTGCGTGCGGATGCCGCGGGGCGACAGGTCCATGACCTTGGCCAGCGCCTTCTCGAGCTTGGCTTCCGGCACCTTGCCGGTGCCATGCGTGTCGACATAGATCGACAGCGGCTGCGCCACGCCAATCGCATAGGACAGCTGGATGGTGCAGCGCTTGGCGAGGCCGGCGGCAACAACATTCTTGGCGAGGTAGCGCGCGGCATAGGCCGCCGAGCGGTCGACCTTGGTCGGGTCCTTGCCGGAGAAGGCACCACCACCGTGCGGGGCCGCACCACCGTAAGTGTCGACGATGATCTTGCGGCCGGTCAGGCCTGAGTCGCCATCGGGCCCGCCGATGTAGAACTTGCCGGTGGGGTTCACGTGCCAGACGGTGTCCTTGGTGATCCAGCCCTTGGGAAGCGCTTTCTGCACATAGGGCTTCACGATCTTGAGCACCTCGGCGGAGGTCAGGTCCTCCTTGGTGTGCTGGTGCGACACGACGATCTGCGAGGCCGCGACCGGCTTGCCGTTCTTGTAGACCACCGAGACCTGGCTCTTGGCGTCAGGCCCGAGGTGCTTCTCCTTGCCGGAATGGCGCGCCTCGGCGAGGAGCTTGAGGATCTTCTGGGAGTAATAGAGCGGCGCCGGCATCAGCTCCGGCGTCTCGTCGCAGGCATAGCCGAACATGATGCCCTGGTCGCCCGCGCCCTCTTCCTTCTTCTCGCCCGCGGCGTCGACGCCCTGGGCAATGTCAGCCGACTGGCTGTGGAGGAGGATGACGATCTTGGCGGTGTCCCAGTGGAAGCCGTCCTGCTCGTAGCCGATATCCTTGATCGCCTTGCGGGCCGCGGCTTCGATCTTCTTCGGGGTCACCGACGCGGGACCGCGGGTCTCGCCCGCGATCACCACGTAATTGGTTGTTGCCAGCGTCTCGCAGGCCACGCGCACCGCCCACGGGTCGAAGCCCTGCTCCAGCGCCTCGCGATAGAACAGGTCGACGATCTCATCGGAAATCCGGTCGCACACCTTGTCCGGGTGGCCTTCGGAGACCGACTCGCTGGTGAAGACGTAATTCTTGCGTGACATGTGACTTTAGCGCCCCTCTTGAGTAAAATAACGTGACTTTTTTTGGCAGCGTTGCGAACGCGGGTCAAGGAGCGCATGGGAGCTGCCGACATCTCAGCGCTGTTATTGCAATACACATCAACCATTAATTGGGTAATCACGGCAGCGTCTGGGATCAATCGTTATGTGCACGCTGGGCGGCAAAAGTCCCTCTGCCGAAGCCAAGTCAACGCGCTCAACACATCGTTGATGTTGTGGATAATCCACCGATTTGTTTCAGTGGACCCATCATGCTATAATTAGGGCTAAGTTGATCTTCACCCGATCAATTCCCAACCTTGGTCTTCGGACCCACGGATGGGCACCACCATGGAGAGGAGGAGTAATACATCGCGGCGGAATGGTCCGACCGCGCAACGTGAGGCTTAGTGCTCATGATAGACAAATTGAAGAACAAGGTTTCCGATGAAGCTGTCGAGCGACTGCTCCCTGAACACCTGTCGTACCTCTTCGAGGACAAGCCCCTGCTTTGGAATGAGAGCGAGGAGGAGTACGACGCACTGACGGGTGCTATTTTCGCGGAACTTGATCCACAGGGCGTCATCGAGACGCTGCTCGCGAAGGACATCGTCGACTACATCTGGGAGATCAGGCGCATGCGGTCCCTCCGGGTGGCCGCCTTCCACGCCGAGCTCCCTGGGGCGGCCGAGGAACTGATGGAAGATCGCAGCCAGGCCCTACTCCGGACCTTGTACCCCTCCCAGATCAGGCCACTTGTCCGAGGCGCTGTCGCAGGCCTGGAGGTCCAGTCCAAGGGCCTCGCTTCCCAGATGCGGGAGGCCCATGTCACGCCGCAGATGATGCAGTATGAGGCCCTGAAAGCCGGCCTGAATGTGATGACCGCCATCGAGGCCTCGATCATCCGCCTCGAGCGCCGGCGTGACCAGCTGCTGAAGGACCTCCGTGAGCGGCGTCAGGCCTTCAAGGCGATGGCGAAGGGCCTCATGGAGCGCGACGCCGCCGAGGTCGTCGAGGCAGCAGTCGAGCGGCGCAACTGATGGCCGCTGGCAGCAGTGGGGCGAAGCCCAGTGCCGTGACGCACGGCCTCACGTCACGCTGGATCTTCGAGGCGCTAAGGGACGAGGTCGACGAACTCGCGAGGCGGCTCGCTGGATCCGTGGCGGGAGAGCCCGGAGTGGAGGAGGCAGCCAGAGCGGCTGCTGACGCCATTCTGTGCCTGCAGCGGGTCCGGTCGATGAAGACCCACGCCTTGAACCAGGCCGACCCCAGGCTGAAGAAGCTCAACCTTGAGGATATTCTCCGGAACTTCAATGCCAGGCTCAAGGAAGCAAGCGGCGCCAGCAAGGCACGCGCCAAGAAGGTGGGCTCGGTTGATGACCTCTCGATGTTCGAGTTCCTGACGAAGACGGGGAACGTACTCGGGCGGCTCGACGAGTACGAGCGCCGGGCCCTCTCCCGGAGGGCGAAGGCGATCAGGGAGCTTGACTACGCGCGGATCGAGGCCGCGCGCCGCAAGTCTCGCTGAGCCGCACACTCAACGAGTTGGGTCTCGCCTGCACGCGGCCCAGCTCTCTGGCTTGCCACACGCCGGCTCAATAGGTTCAGGTAGACATCCTTGATGAGGTGAGCCCGCTGCTGGCATTCATATGCAAGCCTTCAGTTCCTCGTCGATGAGACTGGCGGCTACCTTCACCGCTTCCTCGAGGGTCACGGAGTAATCAGATGCAAATCCCATGATGGTGGATATCTCGAAGGTGCCGTCAGGTATCCGCGTCACGCGGGCGATCGGGGCGTCGTCAAGGCGTTCGAAGACGACATAGTCGGCCTCCTCCTTGTCGACACACTGAAATGAAGCTCCGTCGGCAAGTTCGACGAGCCAGTACCGGCGGCCGCGATAGGCGAGCCTGTTCCCCTCGAGGTCGGGCGTTATGTATTTCACGGGTGGAAACCTTCTCGTTGCCATGTTGGGTGCTGGGAAACCGGGACAAATTCTAGGCCTTCAAGGCCCACTGTCCGTGTTCCCGTGCCAGTGAGCGAGAACCTTCTCGAGCGTAATGGTGGCGCCGTCATCGCTGCTCATGCCTGCCCGCCTCAGCCACTGGAGATAATGTCGTTGGCTAGCGTGGAGCCCGTCGCAGTTGGTCTGGTGGCCGCCCTGCCCCACCATCCAGCTTGTTCCACACAGGAAGACTTGCCCTCCGTCCGAGCGTTCGAGCTTGAAGGCGTGGGCGTAGCCGACGCCCTCGCCGTCCGACCAGAGGCGGTCGATTTCGCGGCGGGCAAACTGGAGCCTCTGCTCATCCGTCACCTCTTCACCCTCTCCGAGCTCCAAGTCGTCCCGGACATCAGCATCGGAGAGGTTCAGGCTGCCAATGCTGAAGCATGGATGATCGAATTCAGTTTCGCCCGCATTCCAGAACAGCCAGTCGAATAGCTTATGGAAGTTTCTCGGACGCGGACCCTCACCGTGGGCGCTGGCTACGGCAGCATCATGGATCGCAGCCACAGCAGTTGGCATGGACGGGCGTTTACCCGAATGCGGATGCGGGTGACGTATGCGGCGCAGTAGCGGCCATTCGCCTGCGTCTTCCACACGCACTCGCTGGAGATGGTCTCGCGATCCCAGCCGTCGAAGCCGAAGATGCGATTGGCCTCGGCGATGACGTGCCAGCCCTCCA
>CAMDBX010000061.1 GCA_945889445.1 Rhizobium sp. Q54 | reverse complement strand
GGCCTTCGCCCACAATTCCACAGCCACCCACCACCATCACGAAGGACTTGGAATTCAGTTAAGCCAAATCCTATCGGGGCGACAACTTTCCTGACACAGGGGGAAGGGTGAGGTGGTGGAACGGGATTATGCCATCGAGCAGGGCTTTTCCTTTGCGAGGCGCCTGCGGGACCAGTGGCTGGGTTGGCCCGCCAGAGTTTCGGCGCTCATGGCAGCGGAGCTTGGAGTGGATCCCCATCGGCTGGAGGCGCTCTTGACGGAACATGTCCGCGAGCAGCTGCAAGCCTCGGCGTCGGACGAGATCCGACTGCATGAGCGCTCAGGCTAGAGGAGACGTGATTTCAAGGTTGGAGTTTCCAACGTTGAACTCGGGCCACAAGGTGGAAAATGCCGAATGACTATTCCGGCAATGCCGCGCTTCCGCAGCGCCAAGGCCATGACCAGACCTCCAATACCAGCGCCGATAATGGCTATCGATGAAATGGACGCTGCGGGCATCTGGGTTCACTCGACAACAGTGTTCTTCAGTCGAACTCGCTTAGAAAGATCTGATTGAAATGTAAATTGATCCCACGCTTTTGTAGCTCACATGCCCAACTTCAGCATTGAACCTGTCTATTGCACTGCGTTAGCGTAGGCTGCATTGATCCTTAGAGAGTCTAATCTTGGCACGTGAAAATGAAAAACGTTCCGAGTAACGGACCAATAAATATTGATGCTCTCGTCCTTCGACGGTGTCATCTTTATCTCTTACTTAGATTTGCTTATTGCCTGCAGAAGAATTGTTGCATAGGTATTTCTCGCTACGCGTTGGCTAGTTAAGAGCGGTAATCGTGGAAACTTTTTCGTTTCACGCTACTATTGTAGAAATCCATCAGGTTCGTAAAGTAGGACTAGTTGTTTGTTGAGGCGTGGCGTGGAATCTCAGGCTACGTCTTGTAAGCTTCAATGAGAACGATGAGGGTCGAGTTGGTGTCCGATGTGCTGATGACCGTGCCTGCCGAAGAGGCCTTCGCCAGCGTTGCGGCGCAGGCCGTTCAAGGAGCCGGAGAGGCTTTCGGCATGCCTGGCCCGATTGGTTTGGCCTTGGCACTGGCTAGCGAGGAGATTATCGCTTTCGCCGCTAGGTGCGGCAACAAGCGTCATCCTGTTTCATTGGTCTGCCGCGATGGCCGCTATCGTATGGTGGTGGAGCTGAGTATCGCTGCTGCAGATTTCGAGCCCCGCTTCTTCAACCTTCCCCGTCAGGTTTCGATAGACAATGAGGATGATGTTAAGGAGCTTGGGTTGCTGCTGACGGCGCGCGCAGTTGATAGCTTCTCCCTCTCTGTCGAAGGAGGCGAGTTGCGGATGGTGCTCGATAAGCTACGCCCATATACGACGTTGCCGTCAGGCCCCTTGGCGGCCAGCGGCACTGGAGCATGGAGCCTGCAGCCTGTCACTACGGACCATCTTGCGCGACTGTGCCGGATCATTTCCTGCATTTCTGGAACCCCATCCTTCCTGTTGCAGCCCGGCCGCGTTATCGACATGGTGGAGATTGGGGAGTTAGCGGGTTGCGTAGCAGAGCGGAGCGACGGCAGCATTGCCGGGGGTATCCTGTGGGCTGCCGGCGGTGACCGGGTGATTGAAGTCCATGGTCCATACCTCGAACCCGGCGCCAATGCCGCCGCAGAACCTCTCGTTGAGGCGTGTCTCATGGCGCTGGCTCGAAGTACAACAGTCGGTGTGATTTGCCGGAATGCAGGCATGGACTTTCCGGAACACTTGTTCGAGCCTCTTGGAATCCATCAAAACGAGCGGGTCTTCTATCGAGAGTTGCAGGAGGACATGGGCGCGCTAATCTGGGTCGATCCCGGGATTGAGCCGTTTCTCGCCGAGACTTACCACCGCCTCGGTTACGCCCGGCAGATGACGCGGTTCGTGGACAATGGGCAGCGAATTCCCAGCCACTCGGTGATCGCTGTTGAGACCCTGGGGGATCAGGGCGGCGCGGTGCTACGACCATGCCTGCCTGGTGCCGATGTTACCAACAATGTTACGTCCCATCGCGACCACCTGGCTAAGGCTGGACTACGTTGGATGGTGTTCGAAGTTGATCTTGGGGTGGGTTGGCAACTCAGTTTTGTGCCCGGTTTGCTAGGTTCGGGTTTCGAGCCTGCATATATCATCCCTAACGGGGGGCGTGGTGACTTGCTGATGCTGCGCTGGTTAGCGCCCAACGGTCAATGATGGCTGCGCTAGACCTCAAACGTCTTGTGCCGGGGCACGTGTTGGGCTTCGAGGCTTATGTTCCGAGCAAGCCTGACGCCGAACTCTGCCGACTGTATCAGGTTCCGCACCTTCACCGGCTCAACAACAACGAAAATCCCCTAGGCCCCCCGTTTCCGGCAAGGGAGGTTTTGAGCGGGTTGAACCCGCAAATTGTCTCCTCCTATCCGAGTGGCGATAGTTGGGCTCTACGCGGGAAACTGGCTGAACTCTGGCAAGTGGAGCGTGACCAAATCGTCATCGGAAACGGTGCGAACGAAGTGATCGGCTTCGTGATTAAGGCATTCTGCGGGGCGGGTGACAACATTGTGACGGCGGACCGTACCTTTGCCGTTGCGGAATGGATCGCTAGGTTCTCTGGCGTTACCCCGAGGCTGATACCCCTGCTTGACTATCGCTTCGACGTGACAGGAATGGTGACGGCGATAGACTTGCGTACCAAGGTTCTTTTTATCTGCAATCCGAACAACCCGACAGGAACCCACTTGACCACTGACGAGCTCGAAGACCTTCTGCAGCGCGTCGATGGCCGGGCTATCGTTGTGCTGGACGAGGCATATGCCGAGTACATGGAGGTCAGTGATTTCCCTGACAGCCGTGTGCTGCTGGAGCGTCACCCTAACCTCGTCGTGTTCCGCACCTTCTCCAAGGCTTGGGCGCTCGCCGGCCTCCGCATCGGATATCTCGTAGGGGGCCGAGATCTTGTTGACGCAGTCCGCCGCACGGCGATCGCCTATTCGATCAATGTCATCGCCCAGGAAGCGGCGATGGCGGCGCTGCAGGACAATGGCGTGCACCTACGCGCCACCCGCGAAATGGTGCATAGTTCGCGGTCCCTTGTCTCGATAGCGATGCAGAATTTGAACGTGCCGACGATATCCCACAATGGGAACTTCATGATGCTGAAACTACCGATGGGCGACACTGGAGCTCACCGACAGTTGATGCGACGGGGGTACATGGTGCGGGCGATGTCCGACTTCAGGTTTCCGGGATGGGTCAGGCTTTCACTGTCGACGCCGTCTGTCATGGGTGGCTTCATCGGCGCACTCTCCGAGATTCTGCCACGTCTCAGTCGGGTTTCAGAACCTTCATGAGCAAGGCAGAGACCGTCGTGCCATTGCACGCTCAAGGGAAAGAGATCCCACCCGATCAATCGTGGAGCATACGGGCCTTTCGTCCGGGGGATGGCGACGGCATCGTCCGCACTGTTCTTCTCGTCTATGGCGACAAGTACCCTGTTGCTGACTTCTACGCTCCGCAGCGGCTCTCTGCTCTGAACGAGCAGGGCGACATGATAACTATCGTTGCTGTCACGGAGCGGGGGGACGTCGTCGGACATGCGTCTCTGTGGCGAACGTCAGCGCAAAATCCCCATTTGTATGAATTCGGGCAAATGATCGTGCTGCCGGCCTATCGCAAGCGCACCATTGCCATGCGCCTCACCGAAAAAGCAGTGGAGTGCATGAATGAAAACGATGCCGTTCACGCAGTATTCGCGGAGTGCGTCACCAATCATGTCACGACTCAGAGACTTGTGACTATGCTAGGCGTGCGACCTTGCGCGTTGGAACTCGGGCTGATGCCAGACGGTCAGTTTGCCGCCGAAGGCGCGGGGGTTGAACGTGTCAGTTGCCTGGTCGTCGCTGCAGTGCTTCGCGACAATCGTCGACCCTTGCACTTGCCTACTAGGGATAGAGCGCTATTTGTATCGATCGTGTCAAGCGTGGGCATTGACCGTGAGGTGACGTTCTCGCATGGCGAAGAGCCGGACGTAGTACACTGCGCCATGGAAGTTCAGGACTTCGGTTCCGCTGGCGTCGCGCGCTGCCATGTAGCCTCCGTTGGAGCCGACATCGCGTCACGGATGGATGAAGTTGTTCGTCGCGGATATACTCTCGTTGAGGTATTCATCAACGCTGGCACAGCGACGTCACCATGGGCAGTCGAGCAGTTGCGCCGGTCTGGCTTCTTCGTCGCGGGACTTGTGCCGCAATGGTTCGGGGCGGACGCCATACTGATGCTTAGGCTGACGATTGCAATCGATACGGACTCAATCAATGTATGGTCCGACGATGGAAAAAAGTTGGCCAACGCCGTTATTGACAGGTACCGAAGGAGTTTTCTGTAGGGATCGGAAATCAGTCATCGGACCAAATTGGTGGTCGCCTTTCTGCCGTGGCACGATGGGCCTCTTCTAGATCGGCGCTGAAGAAGCGCCCTGAATTCCACAAAGCGACCTGCCTCAGGTTGCGTGCCTCCGGTTCGCGTTCGGTTTCGTCCATCAGGTCCTTAACCGCCGCTACAACTGCGGTCGAGTTGCGAGAGATATTGTTGCAAAGAATTCGGGCCCCATCGACTAGCATATTGCGATCGTGAAATACGTTGTTGACCAGTCCATGGGAACGGGCAAATTCGGCGCCAACAGGTTCTCCGGTAAACGCCATCTCGCGAGCCGGCCCGCGTCCAATGATGCGCGGAAGCCACGTTAGCGTACCTAAGTCAGCCACCATGGCAAGTCGGGTCTCATGAACGGCGAATTGTACATCGGCCGAGCACAGTCGGATGTCGGCGGCGCAGGCGAGATCGAGCCCTCCGCCAAGGCAGAAGCCATTTACCGCGGCGACAACCGGCTTCGGGCAATTGCGTACTGCCAGCATGGCAGTCTGAAAACGGAGAATGGTCTCATGCAACAAGCGTACACGCTTGGCGGGGGCATCGCCTGGCTGCGCCGGAGGAATGAGATTGAGCGATTGCTCCTTGTCCAGCCCGATGCTGAAAGCGCGACCATTGGCTCGTATTAGCACGACCCGCACGGTACGACTTTCGCTGATGGTCTCGAAAATGCTTCCCAATCTATCAAAGAATTGGGAATCCATGGCGTTCAAACGCCCTGGATTGTTCAGCACCACTTCCGCGACTGATGCTTCGGTGAACTCGATCTGCTCCAACGTCTCACTCACGGTGTATTTCCCATTTGCTGCAGTTCTGTGAGAATCACCGCGGCCTCTTCCATAAGGGCTAAGGCTATGGTGTCGACATGCCGTGAGCGCCAGTCTTCAAAGCGGCCGCCTCTCGCCCACTCATTGAAGGCGCCCATTGCAGGCCCGCTGTGGACCTGCCAGTCGGCCTTCCGGGTCTCGTCGCCGACCATAGCCAGCCTATTGGCATTGATCCAATACCATCGAAACACCATGGCTAACTTCTGCTTTTGCACGCGTTCAGCGCTGGCGAGAACCTCCGGCGCAGCCTTGCGATAATAGGCTTCTGTTTCTGCCCAGACTTCTGGAATGGTTTTCCGCAAGTATTGCTGCTCAATCTGGGTAACGAGGTTGGTGGGCAAGGAATCGAGGCTGTCGTACTGCCGCCAGATCTCATAAAGCCGGTTGGCCCGACTGGTGAAAAGCTGTCCACGCCTAACGCACTGCACGCGCGCTCCTATCTCGAACATGTCTCCGGCTGGAGCAAAGTCGATGTCCTGGGGGCCGACAGTGGCAAGAAGCTCTTTCACACCGTCTGATGTTCCTGCCTCCGGGGTGCATTGATTGATTGATCCAGTGACGACAAAATCCGCACCCATGGCAAAGGCGGCGGCAATGGCGGAGGGCGTTCCAAGTCCACCGGCAAGTCCCACGCGCGGCGGCAGAGGCCAATTGTGTTCTGTTGCAATCCTCTTCGCGAGCAGTTTTACGGACGGCAGGAGCACAAGGGCTACGCGGCGGTCTGTGTGACCGCCGCTGTCAGCCTCTGCGCAGATGTCATCCGCAATCGGAAGTCGCGATGCGATAGCAGCGACCTCTGGCGTAATACGCCCGGCATTCACGAGTTCGCGGAGAATTTCCATCCTTGGGGGTCTCATGAACGCCTCGGCAACCTCAAGCCGTGATACCTTAGCGACGATCCGGTTCCCAATAACGGGCGATCCATCGGGACCGCAACTCAAACCGGTTACCTTGTAGCGGACGATTGATGACGTCATCTCGGTATAGGCTGCGGCCTCCACCGACCGAACGCCTTCTGCAAGCAGCAAGTCGACAATTGTGTCCTCAAGGTGAGGAATGCCAATGGGTTGGAGAAGGTTGACACCCCAAGGTGCCTGTGGTCCGACGGACTCGGCAATGCGCCTGATGGCCGCTCGTATCACCTCATGTCGTTGTCCACCGGCACCATACCAAGCAAGAAATCCGGCTCGTGACATGCGGGTGACAAGTTCCGGGGAGGCGATCCCCTTTGCCATTGCACCGGCCGCGTAGGCAAAGCGCACGCCGTGATATCGGCGGAAGGCCGCTGAGCCTAGCGATGCAGGTCCCTTCGTCATATCGTCAGTTGGCGAAGGGTGTTGCGGCCCGAATGTCGGCGATGAGACGCGACATCGACCTTCCGGGGCCTATCTCAACGAACTCCCTCACGCCCATTCTGAGCATATACTCGATGGATTCGACCCAACGGACCGGGTTAATGATCTGTGCCTCGAGCTCTGTGGCGAGTTCATCGTCGCGATAGGCGAAGGCTTTCCGATTTGAAATCACGGGAAGCCGAAGCGGCCGGAAACTGAAAGTCGATAAAGTAGAGCCGAAAGCCTCGGCAGCCGAACGCATGGCGCGTGAGTGGAACGCGGCGCTCACATTCAGGCGAACCACGGTCCGCGCCCCCGCCGCGTTCAACGCGACCTCCGCGCGATCGAGGGCCGAAAGCGGGCCTGCAAGCACCGTCTGATCATATGAGTTATAGTTGGCGATGTCGATTTCGGGGAAGTCCGCGACGACCTCTGCGAGCTTTCTTGGCGGCAGCCCGATGACGGCGGTCATGCCACCGTCCCGCGCCGTCGCCATTTGTCTCCCTCGCTCGGCCACTAGGCGTAGTCCGTCCATGAGGCTGAAGGCACCAGCGGCATAGAGCGCTGCATACTCACCAAGCGAATGGCCTGCCATCACCAGGGGCTGCAGGAGCTTGTCCTCGGAGCGGGAGCGGAACTCGAGAGCGCAGGTGAAATACAGCGCGGGCTGCGTGAACTGCGTCTGGCCCAGCTGCTTTTCGGGGTCTTGAAGGCAGAGCCGGTCGATCCTGTAGCCAAGGAGATCAGAGGCTTCCTCCACCTCGTTTGGATAACGGTCGAACCCCACCGTTCCCATTGGTGCCACCTGAGCGCCCTGGCCGGGAAATATGTAGGCTACGTCTTGCCGCTTTGTTCCGCTCGATTCCACAAACATGGGCTCAACTCCCGAACAGTGTTTCGATGCGCTCGCGCACCACCGGCTGCTTGAAGGTGGTACGATGCATCTCCAGCTCCTGCGCCACGCTGCGGGGCAGGGCCTCGCGCAGGCCAGCGGAAAGATGTGCCTTCAGCATGCGCACCGACACCGCCGGCTTGTCGGCGATGTCACGGGCGAGCTTGAGGGCCGCCGGAATTACGTCGGCACGTTTCATCACGGCGCAACCCACGCCGCGGCGCGCCAACTCCCCACCGTGGTAGCTCGCGGCCGTGAGCATCATTTCGGAAGCCAGCAGGGGGCCGAACCGGTGGGGGATGACAAGGGTTGCTCCCATTCCAGGGGTAAAGCCGTACTTCATGAAATTTGCGCTGTAGAGAGACTCTTCCGACAGAATTACGATATCGGCGAACAGTCCCATCGCCAGACCGCCACCGAGCGCATGTCCCTGCATTGCGGCAATCACCGGGACCGGGCAGTCTAGAAACAGCCTGTAGAGCGGCAGGTCGTCGAAGCTTATACGACCATCAAATATCCCGAGGAGTTCATCTCGCGTGCCGCCAGGACAGAACACGCTGCCATAGCCATGGACAACGACTGCCCTGAGGCTATCATCCTCGCTGATTGTACGAAAGACCTGCAGCAGCCCTTCAACCATCTCCTTGCTGAACGTGTTCGAATGCGTTCTATCCTCGAGGATGACCACGACAATGCCGTCGGAAGGACGTTGCAAGTGCACCACATCGGTCATGTCACTACTCTCCCGTCCGCCTCTGCCACATGCCTTGCGCCATCAGATCACCGATCCGGGTTGCCACGTCAGGTTCGGCGAGAAGGCTGGTGATGCGGCCCACTGCGAGAGCCTCCATTTCTGCCGTGATTGGAGCAAGGGCGTTGAAATAAGCCTTGGCTGCACCCACCGTCCGTTCGGACACTCGCTCGCAGGACAGGAGAACGCTGCGTAGGCTGGCACCTGCTTCTTCATCCGCTGCATCCACAAGTCCGACTGCGAGTGCTTCGCGCGACCCGAGCGTGGGAGCGCACAATGTCATCCTGTAGGCTTGGCGGAAGCCAACCCGACGGATCAGGAAAGGCATCAGCGTTGCCGGCAGCAGACCGAGCAGGGCTTCTGACAGCCTGAAACTGGCGCGCGGCCCACTGATCGTGAAATCGGCCGCTGCCACGAAACCCACGCCACCCGCCTCGCAACGTCCCTCTACCTGGCAGATGATGAATTTGGACGTGGTGGAGAACCTCTTCAGAAGGGCGAGATAGTCGCGTACACCACTCTCCATATCTCCCGAAGCGCGATCCTCCGTATCGCACTCTAGCATCCCCTCGAGGTCGAGACCCGTGCAGAAGACGTCTGCGTCACCTTCGACGAGAACACTGCGGATCGATGGATCGGCTTCAGCCATGTCGAGGGCATGGTTGAACTCGCGCAGCATCTGACTGTTTATGGCGTTGTGCCTAACGGGCCGGTCCATGCGGATGCCCAGAAGTCGCCCTCTTCTGGTGATGTGTGTTACCGCTGCCATATCGTCAGGCCCAGATGTACTGGCGTTGGAAGGACTCGATGCGTCGCAGTACGAGCCGGCCTGACCCCTTGAGGGTCTGCCGGTAAAGGTCGCTGATATCCGAGGGGTCGAAATCCATGTTCTCCACCCCGAACATCGATTTGCGATTCAGTTCCAGCAGGCGTTCATACTCTGCCATGCCCAACGGATGCCGCTGGGAAAGGTGCTCGCCGATACGGGCGCCGGCAAGTTCGGTCGCAGCACCGGGTTGCACGATGCCCGAGTAGAACTCCGAACAGCAGCCTGATCCATAGGAGAATATCCCGAGTCTTGGCAGTGTCCGCTCGCTGCTCGTGGGAGTCCGCCCCGCAAGCGCCTCGATGGCCCCGCACATGGCCAGGAACACGGAGCCCGAATAGATGTTGCCGACTTCCGCGCAATAGTTGAGCGACGGACGCAGTCGCTGATCGAAATCTGCCGCGATTGCGGGCGGCGGCATGTGTTTTTGGTCGCGCATCATGGCGCGGTGAGCGCCCTTTACCATTCCGCCGAAGGGTGTGTGGAATGCAAGGCCATCGAAATAGTCGGCAATATCAGCACCGGTCAGTGCCTTGTAGTCCTCGAAGGCGCCGCGGATGCAGTCGAGATAGCTGAGAAGCGACAGGTCGGGGTCACCGGTCTCGATGTCGGCGGTCGGCCGGCAGCTATCCATGACCTCGTAGCTGTAGGATCCTGTCTTGTTCTCGAGCAGGAGCAGTCCTGGGTTTGGGCCGAGCAGGATCGCTACGGCCGCCGCCCCCTGAGACGGTTCGGCGTAGGTGTGCGGAATTGGACGCGCGACATCGGTGGTGATGACGAGCGCCCGCTCGCCGGGCCGCGCAGGGCTGCGTAGCATTGCGCTGGCCGTCTGCAGCGCGGCCGTACCACCGAAACAAGCGTGCTTCACCTCGAAGGTCCGACAGTGACGGCCGAGACCGAGATAGTGCTGGACGTAACTCGACATGGCCTTGCCGAAGTCGATTCCGGACTCAGTGGCAATGATAAGATGGCGGATGCTATCGCACTCTCCCGTGGACAGCCGGTCGATTATGGATTTTCCGGCATTGACCGCAAAGGACACAGGATCCTCCACGGGAAGGGCAACTGACTTCCGCTGCATCAGCAAATTCTGGAAGCGCGCCATCTCGAGGCCACGGGCCTGCGCGAGTACGTTGACGTCGAGAACTGCTGAGCCCGCATAGACCCCAACCTTCTCAATACCGATCTGCGTCATGCGCCACCCATTCCATCTGTCGTGACGACAGCACTAGCATATAGGCCATCAAAGCCAAAAGCGTTGCACATCGCAGCACGTGTTTCATTGGTCTCGCGGGCCGTCCCCACAAGTCTCATGCCCGGCAGACTGCGCGTCGGCAACGGATTGGCATGCAAGAATCCGCTGCGCATCTGAAGGACCGTGGCGATGACGCCGAGAAGCCCTGCAGCAAACAGTCCGTGTCCGGTGATCGCCTTCGTGGCATTCACCCACGGAGGGACGAGGCAGTCGGAGAAGACGGACGCGATGGCGCTGGCCTCGGCGGCATCGCCCTGCGGCGTCCCCGTCGCATGGGCGTTTACGTAGCTGACTTCACTGCATTCAACTCCTGACTTCTCAAGGGCACGTTTCATCACTCGGGCTTCTGCTGCTGCGTCTGGCTCTGGTCCGGCATGTGCAGCCATGAGGGTTACCGCTGACCCAAGTCTTGCGAGCGCAGTGGCATGTCGCGCATCTGGCCGCTCAAGGACGATTGCGCAAGCTGCCTCGCCATAGACGAAGCCCGCTTGTTTCTCTCCGAACGGCTGATAGCCTTGCTGCTCGCGCAGTGCCCCGAGATTGATGAACGCATTCCATTCGAGCTCTGAGAGCAGCGTGACGGGTGTGACACATAGAACTGCGTCGGCGTCACCACCTTCGAGAAGCAAAAGGGCCTGCGACAGCGCTGCCAGTCCGGAACTGAAATGGCTGCCGACGCTCAGTCCGGGGCCAGTGAGGGTCAAGGCCTCGCTCACGACCCCGAGCACATGGCTGTCCCAGACCTGGAGCCCGTGCCGGGGTGAAACGAAGCCGGGACTTGAAGCGTTTTCATGATTCGCACGACCAATCTGGGCCAGCGTGAGATTGTGCCCGCCCAGCACGAGTCCGACCCGCTCCGAGCCCCGCAGTGCCGCCTGGGTCATAGCCTCCTCGGCAACCAGGAGTGCACTGCGCGCCGGTCTGCTGGCGTTTCTCGCCATTTTCCGGTTGTGGGGCTCGAATGCCGCCTCCGGCAGAATCGAGGCATAAAATGGGTGCTGCGCCTGCTGTGAGAAAGTCGGCATGCCGTCACTGAGGACGCGTGCAAATGCCTTGCAGCCGACCACGCCGCCGGCTGCGACACCCAGTCCGGTCATCACGGCTTGGGTCATGCAGGGCGTTCCGCAAATTCAGCAAGAAGCGCCGCAAGTTCACCGATGTTTCCGACCGTCGCCAGACGCGGCCTTGGGATATCTGCCTTCATCTCCCGCATGGCGAGCGTTGCGATCTCCACCCGATCGATGGAATTCGCCCCTAGATCGCGGAGGGAGACAATTGGCGTTACTGTCTCCGGAGCGATACCATCGAGGATGTCGCAGGTGTGCCGCCGCAGAACTTCCAATGCACGGTCACTATGGACCGACCCAGATCCGCTGGCAAGGCGGCGTGCCACGATTTCCATCACGTCGCGCTCACCCATGCTGAAGTGGTCCTTGTCGACGGGAACGATGGCCGGAGGGCTGTCAAGCCAGCGGCTCCAGCCATGGTCCATCGCGCCCTCCGCCCTGAAGTTAGCCAGCGCCTCGTCGCTCACCGCGAGTGCCGCGGAGTTCGTCGGTTTGCGTGTCGCGCGGATGAGGCAGACCTTCAGGCCCCGAGTTCCAGCAGCTGGCACATGCGCCCGCAGTGCCTGCCGCATTGACTGGATGGCTGCGAGGTTGACCGACAGCAGGGTTTCGATCTCGTCCACCGGCGGCGCATCCCCGCAGATCGCCTTTACCTCGCTGGCGATCTCCCGGAGGCTACGGGGCAGAGTGGACCTCGGGAGGTTGCTGGTCGGCTTCCACCCCCTGAGCAGAACGGAAGCGATAGATGTCGCGAGCTCCTGGGAGTTTTCGGAGGACAACAAGCTCTCCAGTGCCTCGGACTGCGGCGCAAAACTGTCGAGAAGCACGACCTGTTCAACGCTTGTCCCCGTTTTCACCAAGTGCGCGCCAATTTCGAGCGCGAGGATTCCGCCATATGAGTAACCACCGATGATCACCGGACGGTCGCCCACTGCAGATCGGATTTCTGATGCAGTCCTTTCGCTGATGTCGTTGATCGACAATCCCTGTGCGATATCGTGTGTGGGCGACAGGCAGTAGACCGGCATATCGCCGGCGCAGACCTCCGCCAGTTCCGAGACCCATCCGCTTTCACCCATGAAGCTCGGCACCCAGAAACTAGGCGTGCCACTGCCCTCGGATTTTACTGCCCTCACCAGCGCCGCACTGGGAGAGCCGGTAGGGTCTGTCTGGACTGCGGCAAGGCGCGCAATCAACTCGCCGACGGTTGTTGCATCCATGAAAATGGAGCGCGGTACCGGCCCAAGCGCGGCTTCGAGCCGAGCGTGGATATCGACCATGGCGATGGAATCGATGCCGATCGTTGCGAAGCTTGCCTCGTCCATGAGGTCCGATGCCTCAAGCATCAATTCTATCTCGAGAATCGAACGCACTGTCTGGGCAATAGCCTTCAGGTTGGCGGTCGCGGGCGCGGCCCTCTCCTCGACGGGTGCCGCAACTTGTGTGGCGGGTTGCCGGGCAGCGTGCTTGAAGACTGAAACCTGAGCGAGCCCCTGTGCCAGGATCGCAGCCAGCGCATCGAGGCCTTCGTCATTGGAAATCCCAGCGATGCCGTGGCGCTTCAGGGTTTTCAAGTACTGCTCACCGGAGACACGTCCGGTCTGGTGCCAAAAGCCCCAGTTTATGAGACGGATGTTACCAGAAAAGTGATGTGCAGCAGCGTCCTGAGCCATCGACGCCGCTACGTAGTTTGCCTGGCCGGCATTAGCGGTCGTCGAATTTGTACTGGAAAACAGTGCAATAAAGTCTGGCTGGAGCGTGGTGAATGCCTCGATCACCGCTTCCGTGCCGTCCAGTTTTGGGCTGAGCGCCGCGCGGAGCTGAGCATCAGCCATGCGGGTGAAGGCGGTATCGTCCATGACAAAAGCCGCGTGGAAGACACCGTCGACTTTTCCCTCAAGAGCCAGTGCTGCCACGCGCACCCGTTCGACCTCCGTCTTGTTGGCGCAGTCGGCGGCGATATAGACAGCTTCGCCTCCCAGCCTTTCCAGTTCGGCGCAGAACTCGGTCTGAGCTGGACCTCTCGCGCTGCGTCCCGACAGCACGATCTTCACCTTTTGCTCTGAAGCAAGTCGGCGCGCCAGGGCGGCGCCAAGCCCTCCCATGCCGCCGAAGATCACGTAGACGCCTCCGTGCCGATAGGGCGATCGCCGCGGGGCCGACATGGTCACGGGAGCGTAAGTCCTCACAAGGCGCTGGTTGACTGAGAGGCAGATGTCTACAGGTACTTCCTCACGCGCCGGGTGCTGCGGTTCCTCCGCCATGATGCGACGTGCGAGCTCAGCTGCATCCTTTGCAAATTCAGTCGAAGTGACATCGACGAGGGCGATTTCGAGATGGCCAGCTTCTCGCATCATAACCTTGCCGAGGCCACGCAGCGCTGCCGCCCGCCAGTTTAGCGCCCCGCCTCGATCGCAGGAATCGAGCGTGACGATCGTAAGGCTGAGCGGCATCTCGCTGCGGCACAGCGCCTGTAAAAGCGGAGTGACCGCAAGAATATCCTCGCTGGTCGTAACCGCTCCGGACACGAGGACAACTTGGCTGTGAGGTGCGAGCATTGGAGGGGTGAACGGCCGCGCGAGATCGGCGATCAGAGCGACCTTTTCGCCCGGTAGGCCGGCCAGTGCAGAGACCAGTGTCTCCGCTCCGGGCCACGCCATGATCAGATCCGGTCTGCGGGGCGTCCGCGATCCGCCAAGCGAGGGCAACCATTGAGTTTGATAGAATGACAGCGCTGACACTGCAGGGGCGACCGACTTCGCACCATATCCCTCGATCTCCAGCAATACTTCGCTGTTCGCACCGTAGATAACGATGTCAAATACGTCGCCGTTGCGCTGCAGCAGGGCGTGGCGCGCGGTAGCGATATCTCCGCTCCGACGGATACGGTTCAACTGAGCGGGTAGAGGAAGGCTATCCAGGCCCTCCGCTGCATCGGAGAGACCAGCCAGTGCATGAAATGCCGCGTCGAGCACGAAGGCTGCCGGTCTGGCGACCGCCGGAACTCGCAACTCAGCATAACCGATGTGGCCATCCGAGGAACGCCGCAGTCGCGTAATGCAGCGGAATTCCTTGCCATATTGGACATTCAGCCGCTCCAGTCGCTGATAGAGCTCAGGCGCAGGAAATTCATGTACGCAACGCGACAGCGCCTCGTCGAGACGCGGAACTGCAGGCGGTTTTGTCCCCTTAGCTCTTTGTGCCTGGGCCACCGGTCGCGTGCCCTGTAGGAGCTGCATCCGTTCTGCATCAAAGGCGAGGTGAACGCCTTGCTCTCCTGATTCGACGGGCCGTAGCCAGCGGAAATCTGAGAGTTCCTCGGTACCGATTGCATCAAGCATCATCAGCAGGCTCGCTGCACCGGGGAGTAATGTCCGCCCGGCGACGATGTGGCCTCTCAGAAGCAAATCGTCGGCTGCAATATGCCACTCCGCAGGTGGCGTCTCCTGATTGTCAACTTCATCTATCCACAGGCGCTGGCGCTCGAAGGAGGTGGGTGGCAGCGGCAGCATGCTGCGCTCACCACGCGCATAAATCCCAGTTATCCGGGCTCCCGCTTGGAAGGCCTTGGCCAGTGCTTCGAGGCAGGACCGGCGTTCTGCTTCGCCTCGCGCGGATTTGAGCGCACGGATCAGCGCGCTCGCGTCGGCGATCGTACGGGTCGTCGCTGCTTCACCATCGGTACTGAGGGCACGCAGGGCAGAAATAGTTTCCTTTGCAGTCGTGGCGATGATCGCCAGGCGCTGGCGGAACTGGCTGCGGCACACTGCAAGCGTATAGGAGACGTCGGCAATGTCACACTCGGGGTGTGTTTCTATCCAGTCGGCCAGGTTCGTGATTGCCCGCGTCAGCGAGGCCCGGGTTCTGGCAGACAGGAGGAGCAGGACTGGTCGCTCACCGGAAGGTGCCTGCCGGGCGACGTCCGGTGCCTCTGCGACCACGACATGCGCATTGGTACCCGAGAAGCCGAAGGAGTTCACAGCGCCGCGACGCGGTATCCCTCGTTCGGGCATTGGCCACGGCAGGCTGGACTGCGGTACGAAGAAGGGCGACCGTGCAAAGTCGATCTGCGGGTTCGGTGTTGAAAGGTGAAGGCTCGGCACAAACCGGCGGTGACGGAGAAGCAGCAGCGTCTTGATCAGCCCGGCAATTCCGGCAGCCGGTACGGCATGGCCGATGTTGCTCTTGACGCTGCTGAGCGCGCAGAAGCCGGTTCGCTGGGTGGATTTGCCGAAGGCATCGGCGAGCGCCTGAACCTCGATGGGATCGCCGAGCGAAGTTCCCGTACCATGGGCCTCGACGTGCCCGATGCTTTCTGGCGCGACATCGAAGCGTTGCCAGACGGCGAGCTCAAGCTCGCGTTGGGCAGCCAGGCTGGGTGCGGTGAGGCCGTTGGACCTACCGTCTTGGTTGATACCACTCGCCTCGATGACGCCGATGATGCGGTCGCCATCGGCAACTGCCTTGTCGAGCAACTTCAACACCACGGCGCCCACCCCTTCCGCGGGCACGAAGCCATTGGCGGAGGCATCGAAGGTCTTGCAGCGACCGTCTGGAGAAAGCATGCGCGCGTGGCTGGTCAGCAGGTGCATGCTGGGCGTGGTCATCAAGGCAACTCCGCCCGCGAGGGCCGTATCACATTCTCCGGCCCGCAGCGACTGGCAGGCAAGGTGAACTGCCACGAGCGAGGACGAACATGCGGTATCGACAGCCACCGCAGGTCCGCGCAGGTTCAGGTGATAGGCGATGCGGGCGGCAAGCACCGAGCCCACGTTTCCCATGCCGAACTGCGCGGACATCCGCTTGGCTGCGCGCTGGGCATAGTCACCTTGGCCACATCCCACGAAGACGGCACAGGACGCGCCGTCGAGGTCATGATCGGGAAGGCCTGCATCTTCGAGCGCAAGCCATGCGGTCTCTAGGAAGAGGCGCTGCTGCGGGTCCATGATGCGCGCCTCCGCAGGCGTGATGCCGAAGAAGCGCGGATCGAAATCCTCGACACCCTTTAGGAACCCGCCGTCGCGGCAATAGGTGCGGTTGGGGACCGCAGGGTCTGGATCATACCAGGCATTGATGGCAAAGCGCGATGCCGGCACCGGTTCGACGCTGTCGATGCCGCGTTCAAGATTATGCCAGAAGGCGTCTAGATCGTCGGCGCCTGGAAACCGGCCCGACATGCCGATGACGGCCACCGCACCGGCCGGGTGGGTGGCAGTGGCGCCGTCGCGCGGGTGCGGCGCGGCTTCTAGCGAGGCGACAAATTTGTCGAGGCTCTCCGCCCGGAACAGGCTTGCCTCGTCGATGTGGCGGCCAAGCCGTTCGGTGAGTTCAGCCAGCAATCGGCGTGCCACCACATGATCGAGTCCAAGGTCGAGAGGCCCAAAGGAAAGATCAACGTCACCCAGCGACAGGGAAAGTTCCCGGGCGATGGCGGTACGCACCACGCGTGCAATCTCCGATTCTCCAGCAGGCGGTTCGGATGAAGATGGCGGCGAGACAGTAGCCACCGGCTGAACCATAGCTGCTGGGGCGAGGGGAACGACTTGCTGCGTGGCGATGTCCTCATTGATGAGATCGGCAAGCCCGCGTGGAGTTGGCCTTTCATAGAGGCGCGTTGCCCGGAGGTTCACGCCGAACTCGCTCTGCGTCTTTCGGGCAAGTTCCACCGCGAGGATGGAGTCGAGTCCCATTTCCACGAAGGGTTGGTCGGGATCGATCTTCTCGGCCGGAAGATAGAGCAGGTCAGCGAGCAGGAAAGTCAGCCGATCGAGTACCGGCCCGGAGGAGGACGGAACCGCGCCCGAGAACTCCGGTACTGTAGCCCTGGCTTTAACGCTTGGCGCGGCGCCGTCACTCGCCTGTTCCACGAGCGTGCAGAGGCTGCGGATCGTGGAGGCATCATAGAGGCGGGTCGCAGGCAGGGTTATGGCAAAGGTCTGCTGCAGCTTGCGGGCGATCTCGACAGCGAGAATGGAGTCGACGCCGAGTTCGGTCAGATTGGCATCGATGTCGAGTGTCGTCGCATCGAGGTAGAGCGCGTCCGCAAATATCTGTTGGATCTGCTGGCGCATGGATGAGTTGGAGACAGGTGCCGGTGAAGGTGCTGCTGTAGGTGGCGTTGGCGGGACTTTGTCGGGCGCGGTCGCTGCCGACTTGGTGCGCCGCTGGTCGAACCAGTGTCGCTCGGGTGCGAATACATAACCGGGCAAACTCCGGCGCCGCGCCTGGGGCGGAGCGGGAAGCTTGCGCCAATCGACGGCAAGTCCGGCCACCCACAGCTTCGCCACGCGCTCCGTCCGGCCTTGTGCAAGGGCCGCGCCTAGCAGGGCGGCGGCTTCGTCTGTGTCGAACAGCGTGGCCAGTCCGCTGGCGGCGCCGCCCTCCACGACCTGTGTACGGTCGCCCGCAAGCCATCCCTTGAGCCTTGCCAGACATTCTGGGCCGGAGTCGGCGAGAACGACCATGCGACAGGCCATCGCCTCGCGCCCTTGCTGCAGTGTAAGGACGAGGTCGGGCCACATCCAGATGTCATCGAGATGCTGTCCCATCCAAGCCGTGAGCGCATCCACCAGGCGACGCAGTGCCTCCGGATCCCGTGCCGAGAGCGGCACGGCTAGTGTGCCCGTGGTGGCCGGCGGCGAACGCTCCTGCCGTTGCCATTCCTCAAGAAGCGCATGGGCATTGCTTCCACCGAGCCCGAAGGAGCTGACGGCGGCCCGGCGTGGACCGTCTGCGGGCTTCGGGAATGGGGCTGCGCTGCGTTGCAGACGGAAGGGTGTCGCCTCAAGCCGCAGCATAGGGTTGGGTGAGGAGATATGCAGGCTCGGCACCAACTGGCCGTGCTCGAGGCAGAGCACCGACTTGATCAATCCCGCAATTCCGGAAGCAGGCTCGAGATGGCCGATGTTGGACTTGACGGCCGACAAGGCGCAGAACTTGTCGGTGGGCAGGCTTTCGCCGCGCTCCGCCGCGACAGCGGCAAAGGCGCTGGACAGAGCATCGACCTCGATGGGATCGCCCAGCGAGGTGCCGGTACCATGGGCTTCGACGTGGCCGACCGATGAGATGGGAACCCCGGACCGTCGCAGAACGTCGGCGATGAGTGCGGATTGCGCTGCCGGATTGGGGGCTGTGAGGTTGCTTGCGCGCCCGCCGTGGTTCTCGCCGCTCTCGCGGATTACGGCGCGGATCGTGTCGCCATCGGCGATTGCCTTTGTGAGAGGCTTCAGGATCACGATGCCGACGCCCTCACCGCGGACATAGCCATTGGCACCTGCGTCGAAGGTCATGCATCTGCCGTGCGGTGACAGCATGCCGAGTTCGGCACCCATCACCTGCGGCTGCGGCGACAACATGAGATGGACGCCGCCCACCACTGCCAGTTCGCACCCGCCGTTGCGGATTGCCTGAACCGCGCGGTGGACGCCGATCAGCGAGGAGGAGCACGCCGTATCGATCGTTTCCGACGGGCCGCGCAGGTCGAGCAGGAAGGACACGCGGTTGGCCAGCAGCGTCTTGGTGTTGCCGAGCACCGCCTGGGCGACGGCTTCTCCAGTGTCACCCATGATCTCCGCGTAGTCATTCAGCTGGCTGCCGACGAAGACCCCAACAGATCCTCCCGCGAGTGAGGATGGAATGATACCCGCATCCTCGAGACCATGCCAAACGGCCTCCAGCAGCAGCCGGGCCTGAGGATCGAGGAACGCGGCCTCGCGTGGCGAGAGGCCGAAGAAGGCCGGGTCAAACCTGTCCACGCCGTCGATGAAGCCGCCCCAGCGCGGCGCAAGCGTCTCTCCGTCGCGCGGGGCCGCGAGTATTTGCGCGCGCCAGTCCCAGCGGTCCGAGGGCACCTCCCGGATGGCGTCGCGCCCCTCGAGCAGAAGCTTCCAGAAAGAGTCGACGTCGGCAGCACCCGGCAGTCGAGCGGCCATGCCGATCACTGCAATCGGCTCGGATTGCGAGTGCTGTGCGGAAGCGACGGGCTCGGCGGGTGCGCCAGCGGCTGGAGCGGACACGCTGGAGCTCGCACCCAGTTTCTTCAGTTGCGCGGCGAGCAGCCTTGCGGTGTTGTGGCGAAACAGGTCTGGTGCGGCAACGTCAACGGTGAACTGTTTCGAAACTACTTCGGCGAAGTTGCGCATGTGCAGCGAGTCCAGACCCAGAACGCCGAACGGCGTATCCGCTGCAATCTCGGTTGCCTTCACCTGCAGCTGTCGTGCCAGAAGGTCGATGACGGCTGGCAGTATGTTACCTGCCGGTGATGTTGTCTGCTGATGCCTCGCCGGTGCTGCTGCAAAGGGATCGCGGCCGCCGGCGGGAATCAGGTTCACCACGGCGCTCCGGCTGGCGAGGATCTGGTCTAGGCAGCGTAGGGCGGTATCGTCGGTGATTGCCGCAAGCCCGCTCACGCTCAGCGCCTCGTCACGTTCGGGCCCTGCCGCGACCATGCTTCCGGCACTCCACAGGGGCCAGCCGATACTGAGGCTCCGGCCATAACGCGCGCCCGCTTTTACCTTGCCTTCACGCCAGGCCGCGAACCCAGAGAGGAAGCGGTTCGCCACGGCATAATCGCCCTGGCCAAAGTCCCCGAGTTCACCAGCGAGTGACGAAAACAACACGAAGGCCGACAGCCGGTCCTGCTGGGTTGCCTGGTCGAGATTGACTGCTCCGACAATCTTGGGCGCAAGCACTCCGTTGATGTCCACCCCAGATGCGGCGGAGAGTGGTTGCGACCGCATATGGCCCGCGAGGTGGAACACTGCGTCGATGCGGCCGTACAGAAGCCGGATGTCGGCGGCGGCCCGCGTGACGGCGGCAGCGTCCGTCACGTCCAGCGCCATCACGGCGGGCCCAGCGTGACGCGCTGAAGTGATGACTTTGGCACCATGTTGGGCCTGCAGATGCGCTGCCAGAGACTTGCCGATGGCTCCCGTCCCACCCACGATCCAGCACACGGCACCCTGCGGAAGGGTCCATGCAGCGGGCGTGGTATCCAACAGCTGCATGCGTCGCACGTTGCGCTGCCCATCCTGCCACGCCGCTTCGGTTACCTCTGTGTCGTCTGCTGCTTCCGCGAGGATGGCGCGTGCCATGGAAGCGTCCGGGGTGCTCTCGCCAAGTCGGAGGACGCTCCAGCCCCTGCGGCCGAGCGCCGGTGCCAGTGCCGCGGCAGCCGCGATCGCCTCGCAGGAGGCTCCGTTCCCGCGTGCCAGCACGAGCACGCGCCGCGCCGTCAGGTTCTGTGCTGCTTCCAGCAGGCCCTGTGCCTGCGCCAGCGGTGCGAGCGCCGGGTCTGGCGCTAGAATAACCGGTTCCTCTCCGGTATCCCGGCCGACGGTGACAGCAGAACTGAACTGGCGTACTTTGCAGTACGCGGACAGCAAAGTCGCGATACTGTCGCCATCCTCGAACAACGTCAGTGCAGTTGGTGAGCCGTCGTGCGACGGGATGGCCTCTGCTCGCCATTGAGGCACGTACAGGAGTGGTGCGGATGTTTCTGGCCTGGAGGTCTGTGCCATCATCTGAACGGGAGGGAGCATCTTCACCCAGTGCCGCTCCGCCGCGAATGGGTATGCCGGAAGCGGCACGCGGCGCAAGCCCGAACCGCGATAGTGTGCCAGCCAGTCTACGTCATCTCCCTGGAGGTAGGTCAGAGCCATCGCTTGCGAGGTGACGGCAGATTGCCCCTCGTTGCGCAAGAAGCTGCGCAGACCCGCAAGCAGTTCGGTATGGGTCGAGGCCACAATCATGTGGCGCACAGGCCAGTGGCGCCGGCCCGCTCCGAGGCTGTAGGCAATGTCTGCAAGCGCTTGATGCCGGCCTTCACCCTCCAGCCACGAGGCGAGGTCGTCTACACGCTTTTCGAGCGCATCTGCGGTCCGGCCGGAAAGCGGGAAGAGATAGGGACCTGGCGGCAACGCCCCACGTTCGGGATGTTGCGGCGCTTCCTCGATCACCACATGGGCGTTCGTACCCGACAGTCCGAAGGCCGAGACACCGGCTATCCTCGCGCGATCGCTGCGGCGCGGCCACGGCGACAAAGTACGGCAGACCGACATTGGAAGGCTCACAAAGTCGATGTGTCGGTTCGGGGTCTCGAAGTTGAGTGAGGCTGGAAGTTGCTCCGCTGCGAGGGCCAGCAGCACCTTCTGGACGCCGGCAGCGCCTGCAGCCGGGCCGGCATGGCCAATGTTGCTCTTGACCGAACCAATGAGGCAGTGCGGTTGATCGGAGTCACTCGCCAAGACCCGGGCGATGGCTTCCGCCTCTATGGGGTCTCCGAGCTTCGTTCCTGTGCCGTGAGCTTCGACATAGTCGAGGTCGGCCGGCCTGATCCCGGCCTTTGCCCAGACCTCGCCGAGAAGATCCGCCTGTGCGCGGGCAGAAGGCGCCGTCATGCCATGCGTGCGCCCATCTTGGTTGCTGCCCGTGGCACGCAGGACACCGAGAATGGTGTCGCCGTCAGCGAGGGCGGCCTGTAGCGGTCGCAACACCAACACGCCGACACCCTCGGCCGGAACGAATCCATCTGCTCCATCGTCGAAGGCGCGGGTGGCGCCCGTGGGCGATGTCATGCCGAGTTCGCCCGTGAGCCTGTGGAATGCCGGTGTTGAGGTTATGAACACGCCGCCGGCGAGCGCGATCTCGCTTTCGCCCGAGGCAAGGCTGTTGCATGCCAAATGCAGAGCAACGAGCGAGGATGAGCATGCCGTGTCGATGGCGAGTGCTGGCCCCTTCAAATTGAGCAGATAGGCAAGGCGCCCGGCGAGTACAGACTGGGCATTTCCCATGAAGGCATGGGGCGGCGGCAACTCACCAGCTGCGGCACCCGAAGGATAGTCTCCTGCCGCGACGCCTACGAACACGCCGCAACGCCGTGCGTCAAGGAAGGCCGGGCTATAGCTGGCATTCTCAAGCGCCTTCCATGCGGTCATCAGGAACAGCCTTGCCTGCGGATCGGTATGGTCGGCTTCGATACCTGACATCTCGAAGAAAAGAGGGTCGAATGCGTCGACGTGTTCGAGGTAACCCCCACGGCTCCAGGCTTCGTCATGCCTTTCGAAACCCGGCCAGCGGTCTTCAGGCGGGAAGGTGATGCTGGTGCGACCGGCCGCCAGATTGCTCCAGAATGCCGCAAGATCGGCAGCGCCCGGCCATTGCCCGGCCATGCCTACCACGGCGATGTCAAGACCGGACACCTTTCTTGGCGCCGGCTGCACCACGGGTGCGACAGGTTCTGGGGCCTGTTTGGGCCCAGTAACAAGGGCAGTTTCGCCGTGCTCGGTGCGGAGGAAAGCGCCGAGCTGAGCCGGGGAGGGATGATCGAACAGGGCCGTGACTGGTACCGAGTAGCCGAGGCGTTGCGTTAGGCGCTCGACGAGATCTATGCCGATGATCGAGTCCACGCCCAAGCTGGCGAAGCTATCGCGCAGCCCGATGCGGTCCACTGGCTCGCGCAACGCCTCGGCGAGGCAACGGCGGATGGTGTTTTCGATGCCGCTAGTGGGCGCGGAAGTAGGCTCCCTTGCCTCGCTGCGCCGTTTCGCCACGAACACGGCCTGCGCCACCTCCGCGCCATCGCCGGTGTCCGACAAATTGGTGATCTCGCCGAATCCACCAGCCAGAAGCACCCGCCAGCGAGTCTCGTCCAGTAGTGGGCTGTGAGGCAATCGCTTTTCAGCGTCTTGGAAACGCCACCACCCATCAGTCAGACCGAAGACGAGGGTCGAGAAGTCGCGTCGCAGAACCGCCTCGTTTAGCACTAGTGACCCGCCGTCGCGGAGCAAGCCGTGGCAATGAGCGACCGTGTTCGAGATGTCCTGCGTGGCATGCAGTACATTAGCGGCGACGACAATGTCGAAGGCCTGACTTCGCGCAGGGTCGACGGGCTTTTCGAGATCGAGTATGGCGAATTCGGCCTGCGGGAAGCGCTGTCGAAGTTGCGCCTTAGCTTGGCGCACCAGTGTTGCGGACACGTCTGTAAAGAGATAGCGGAACTCAAGGCCCGCGTCGGTGAGGGCTTGCATAATGGCAACGGCGGTGCCGCCGGTACCCGCCCCAACCTCGGCGATCGACAGCGGCTGCTTGTGCCGCGCCATCTCGATGATGGCGGAGACTACAAGGCCGTTGCAGTGATCGGCAATTGGGTTGCCCTTGTAGAGCGGCGCCACAAGCTCGCTCGATCCGCCAGGGAACAGAAGCTCCAGCGCCGATACCTTGCCGGAAAGCACCCTGCCGTAGGATTCGAGGCAGCGGCGGGTGATCGCCATGAAGGGCGTGAGCCAAGGCGCGGCTGCCACCAGGCTGTCCTCGGCGCCTGCGAGGTCCTGTAGTCGCTCGGCACGACCATCATCCAGCAGTCGGTCCGAGACCTCGAATTGACCGTTTCTTTCGTCAAGCAGACCAGCGCGCACCAGAATGTCGAGGACCGCATCGAACAGCCGGACGTGGATGTCGTCGACGCCGAGCTTGCTGCGCAGTTCCGCGGCACTCGCCCTCTGCCCTGACGCGAGCATAAATCCCACTGACTGGAAAATTGCCACCAGTCGGTCGTGCGCTGCACGCTCCAGGCGTCCAAACTCCTCTGCCAGCGCAAGCGTCGCCGCCTTAACGTCGGGTTTTTGCGGCGAGCTGAGCGATATTCCGAGGCGGCATAGTGTCTCGTGGGAGACTTTCATGACCATGGACTGCATGCGTCCCTCCCGCAGAAAACCCTCGAGCGCCGCCATACCTTCCGATACCGTCAATGCACCGATGCCAAGGCTCTGCGCTCGCTCCTGGAAGACAGGCGCCGTGACTGCTCCCACTTCGCCCCAGAAGCCCCAGTTGATCACTGACACCGGCATCCCAGACTGGCGCATAGCAAGGCCAAGCGCGTCCTGACCGGCCGCTGCCGCGGCATAGTTGGCCTGTCCCGGATTGCCGATGAAGGCATTGGCGGAGCTGAAGAGAAGCACCATATCCGGTTTGTCAGGTTGAAGGGCGCTGACGAGGTGGTAGGTTGCGTCGATCTTGGGTCGCAGCACCGAGGTGAGGGCGCCCTCGTCGAGCTTTGAGAAGCTCATGTCGTTCAGCACCATCGCGGCCTGAATAGCCCCATCGAAGCGACCGAAGCGGGCGCGGCCCTCGGCTAGGGCATTTTCCAGCTGCTGTCGGTCAGCTGCATCCGCTGTCACGTACATGGCTGTCCCGCCGGATCCGTTGATGGCGGCAATGGCACGTGACTGCGAAGCTGAAAGCGGACTGCGCCCAATCAGCAGTAATCGAGCCTTGTAGGTGCCCGCAAGATAGGTGGCGAGGGCCAGGCCCAGGCCACCGGCCCCGCCGACGATCGCGTAGGCGCCGCCGATCCTGAATGTTACTGCGACGTCGGCCGGAGCGGGACTGGCGGGATCGAGGCTGCGCTCCCATAGCTGCTCTTGCCGGAGCGCCAGCGTGCGGGCTGGCTCTGTCTGGCTAAAGCTGAGAACCTGTCGTGCAAGTGCTGCGAGATCGGCAGCGAGTTCCGCCTGCGAAAGATCCAGGATCGATATCCGCGCTTGGGGCAGTTCCCGGGCCGCGGAGAGGGCAAGGCCGCCGAGCATGGCCGAACGCGGATCAGGCGAGGCCTCGTCAGGAAGGGCATGGGCGTTGAACGTCAGCACGGTGATCGGGAAGGTGCCGCTGCGCTTCAACAGTGGCTGAAGAAGGTTGAGGCTTCCCAGCAAGGTCGCCGTCGCTTTGCCCGGCAGGTCCTGCAAGTTGGCGACTTTGCCTACGGGCGCGAGAAGATAAGCGGCCCGCAAAGGCTTCAGTTGCGACAGAAAGCGTTCGAAGTCTTCGCGGTCGTGGCCATTGATCTCGTAAGTGCCGACGCAAAGGGGCCGGGTCTCGTTGCCGATCACGCATTGCAGGATTTTGCGGTCGCCCAAGATCTTCGCCATGGCATCGCCCAGCCCGCCGTCCTCCGCATGGCGCAGGACAATAGTCACGCCCTCGGCAGATTGCGCGGGGTCATGGGTCACCGCGGCACGCTGCCAGCGCGGCTCGAAGAAGGGCACGGGAGACGGACGGGGACTATCAGTATAGCCAATTGGAGCCGCAGCCTGTGGCGGAGATGCCTGTGGAGCGGCGGCCTTCGTGAGTGGAAGTGCCACAAACTCGGCGATCTCAACGAGCAGGCGACCTTCATGGTCAAGAATGCGAGCTTTGAAGCTGGCACCCTGCGAGCCCTCTTTGTCGGGTAGCAGCGAAACATGTCCGATCGAACTTGCTTCGGGCCGTTCATGGATCACCAGCCCGCGTAAGCTTGCCGGCACCAGGATTTGGCTGGCGCCTTTGCGTGTGCTCGCCCAGCTGGCCATCGCAGTCTGGAACAGCCCGTCGAGGAGCGTAGGGTGAAGATCATAGGCCGCTAGCCCGGCCAGTTCCTCTCCTGGAAGGCCCAGTTCGGCCAGCGCCTCGCGCCCCTCGCCGTCAGCGGAAAGCCAAAGCTTGCGTACACCGCGGAACAGGGGTCCAAGCGCGACGCCGGCTTCGGCGAACTTTTCGGCGAGGGCGTCGCCTTCGACCGCGCGCGGCAGTGACGCCCGGAGAGCAGGCAGGTCCGCGTGCATCGGCGACTTAGGTGGCTCCGTGTGAAAGTTGCCCCTGGCGAGGAGCCTGTCCGGCTTTGCCGAGGTGCCGAGCGCGAAACCGGTGGTCTTCAGCTCGAGCCGCAGGTCCGCGGCTTCGGCAGCCCCGACTGGCGACAGGAAATGCAGCTCGGAGATCCCGTGGATGCTGGTGGAAGCGAGCTTGCCTGCGGCGAGTGCAAGTGCGGCGATGCAGGCGCCAGGAAGGATCGCCGATCCGCGCACGAGGTGATCCGCCAGGAACGATTCAGACGGTGCGATGGA
>CAMDBX010000060.1 GCA_945889445.1 Rhizobium sp. Q54 | reverse complement strand
TTCCCCGGCCCCGGCCTTGCTATCCGCATCCCGCATGACGACGTCACGCCGGAAAAACTCGACATCCTGCGCAAGGCGGATGCGATCTATCTCGACGAGATCCGCAAGGCAGGCCTCTATGACGCGATCTGGCAGGCCTTCGCCGTGCTTCTCCCCGTGCGCACCGTGGGCGTGATGGGCGATGGCCGCACCTATGACCGGGTGCTCGGCCTGCGCGCCGTCACCTCCACCGACGGCATGACGGCTGAGAGCTATCCCTTCGACCATGCCTTCCTCGCCCGCGCCTGCACGCGCATCATCAACGAAGTGCGTGGCGTGTCACGCGTCGTCTATGACGTGACGAGCAAACCGCCCGGCACGATCGAGTGGGAATAAGCGCCGACGACAGCGCTTAATCGCCGCCGATCAACCGGTGTGCCTTGCGGCCGCCGCGCTCGATGGAGGCAGGTGCTTCATCCTTGTCGATGAGGGTTCGGGCCATGCCAAGGCAACGCTCTGCCAGTTCTTCAGCGCCCTTCCTGAGTTCTTCCGAGTGGGCGACGATGCGGACATTGTTTTCCATGTCCTCATGCGTCCAGCCGCGTGAGTGGGCGATGTAGGGGAACTGCGGAAACACGTAACCCAGCTCGCCGAAGAAGCCGAGCATCTGGCCAGCCACTGACTGGATATTGTCCTGTCCGCCGATGATGATGAAGCCTGCTACCTTGTTGCGGATCAGCACGCGGTTCTGGATGGTGATGGCGTTCTGCACGCAGTTCAGCCGCTCGGCCATCTTGAAGTAGAGCGAGGAGGCAGCCCCCCAGCGGATCGGCGTTGCCACGATGATCGCATCGGCCCAGTGCACCAGCGCCTCGTAGACCTGGTCCATCTGGTCCTTCGAATCCATCTGGGTGATGGAGCAGGGCCAGGTGCAGGCGTGTGCTGCCTTGGAGTAATAGCCCTCGCAGGTGCGGAAGTTCAGGTCGTTGAGCTTGATGGTCTTTGTCTCCGCGCCATTTGCTGCGGCGGCATCTACCGCCGCCTTCAGCACGTGGTCGGAGCCCGAGAAGCGCGGGTTCTGCGCATCCATCGCGGTGGTGGACAGGCCCAACAGGCGCAACGGACCCGGCGCACGGGTGACGGGCCGGGCCAGCGGATGCGGGGCATGCGGCGTCTTCACGCGCGGCGTGGCGTTGGCCAGGTCGACCATCACCCGACCGTTTTCCACCTTCACGGGGTAAGACGGTACGAAGTCTGTTTCGCTGCCGGGTTCGCCTTGCCCTGAGCAGCGGTGATACTTCCAGCCATGCCATGGGCAGACGACATAATCCCCATCCAGCCGGCCTTCGCCCAGCGGCCCGCCCACGTGGTTGCAGGCATTCGACACGACGCCAAACACGCCGTCCTTGAAGGTGACGGCCAGCGCCGTGCCGTCAATGCGCACGCGCGACACCGGCTGGGCGCTCAAGCCCTCCAGCGCGCCAATGTCCGTCCACTTCGCTTGCGTCATGTTTCCTGCCCTCCCGCAGAATGGGCCATATCGTAAACTGCCTCGGGCCTGTCTCGAAGCGGAAGTTCCATTGCTGCGCGATAGCTTGGCGTCGCGGCGGAGTGCCGTGCGACGTGGTGGCCTGTCTCTCAGAAGTTGCCGAAATGCCAGGCGACGCCCACGCGGACCACATTGGTCTGCAGGTCCTGCTTGAGGGTGAACTTCTCCCGGACGCCATCAGTCGTTCCACTGGCGATGTCCAGGTCGGCGTCGCCATACCATCCGTGCAGGTATTCGGCCTTGACGGAGAGGTGCTCGGAAACAAAGAACTCTGCACCGGCACCCAACTGCCAACCGAACTCGGTGTTGGAATCTCCGGTGCTAACGTTGCCGGTAACTTCAGGGTCAAACGGAAAGCTGGTGTCGAGTTCCGCGTTGAGCCAGCTTGGGCCGCCCGTCACATAGAGCAGGGCCCGCTCATCAACGATCACGCCGAGACGGGCGCGGATTGCGGCGTCCCAGTTATGCGATGTGGTGTAGTTCAACTCACCCAGCAAACTGTTGCTGTCCTCGGCGTTGTTCCAGTTGACGTCGCCCTCGAGGCCGATGACGAAGGAGTCGATGCGATAGTTGTAGCCGACATAGCCGCCGACCGTTACGCCGGCCGCGTTGCTGTCGGCAATGTCAAAGCCGAATCCCTCTTCGCTGAAGCATGCAGAGCCGAAGTCGCTTGCGGAAACGCACAGATCGGAGTTGCTGCCCGAACCCTGCATGTAACCCGCCTGGGCGCCGAGATAGAAGCCTGACCAGAGATCAGTTGCCGCGACCTCGACGTCAGCGGCCTTTGCGGTTATCGCACCGGTGGATGCCGAAAGGAGGAGGCCGGCGGCAAAGAGCGAAAGGCGATGAAAATTCATGCGATGTCCCCTGGAAGAGCTTGGTTCTGTATTCACCCGTAAAATAGCAATACCGAAGCCGCGCAACCGAACAAGCAATGGATTGCTGAACATCCAGCTTGAGGCTCAAAAAACGGCGGTTGTCATCGCGCCCCCAACGCACTGCGATAGCGTGCGTACTTCAGGTTGTTCTCCCGCTCGATCTGCTCCACCGGAGCGCGGCTGGCCGTCAGGGACAGATTGAAATAACCCATGACCAAAGGGACGAGGCATGCATTGTCGGCGCCCCGCGCAGGGCTGCGGGGGCTCCACCCGGCTTATTGCCAATTGCACGAAACCGGTAGCGGCTGATGCTCGACATCCGCCCCAAGTCGCTGGTCGGCATTGAGGGGCTGACGGACCGCCCGCCCCGCAGCCGGAAAATGGCCCTGACCCGGCCGGGCACGTGCCGGACCGTCAGCGGCGGTTGCGTGCAGGCGACCCCGACCTGACGAGGCCCATGTGCCAGGCCTCTTGCAGCAACCGGTTCAGCGCTTCCATCGTGGCAAGCCATTCCATGGCACTGGTCTGACCCATGCCGGCAAGCTACTGAAAGGCGTCGGCGGGCCACTGCCTTGTGGTGCCTTCCGGAGCGAAAGCCCTTGGGGCTGAATGAACAGAGGAGGGCAGCATGCCCGGCGAGAAACCAGACAGCCGCATTGCAGATCTTGAAGCACGAGTTGCCGAGCAGGAGCGGGTGATTGCAGATCTGAACGAGATGGTCGTGGCGCAGTGGCGCAAGATCGATAGCCTGGATCGCCGCGTCGGCGAACTCCGCGATGAATTCGAAGCTGCCGCGCTGGCCCGCCCCGATGGCCAAGAGCCGCCTCCGCCTCATTATTGAACGCTGTATTTGATTGATCGCGACATGGCGACCGGCAGCAGTTTGGTGACCTCTCCCCATTTCAATTGTATAAGGCACTCACGTTTCATCGTGGGGACCAGATGGCATCGAATGGTCAAAATGGCGTATCGGGTTTCGCTCCGGGTCAACATCGGGTTGCCGCATCTCGCGGTGGATGATTTTCGGGTCTGGCGGGCCGTGCAGCGATCATCTAGAGGGCGAGGCAACAGGGGCTGCTATGGCCCGGCACGAGGAGGAAGACATGAACAAGCGGCACATTGCGTTGGGTCTGTTTGCCGGTCTGGCTGGAGCCTCGATCGTCTCCGTCTCTGCATCCGCATCTGCGGTGAACGAGGCAGAGGCGACGGCGGCAATCATGGCCTGGCTCGGGGCGCTCGCCAGCCGGGACCCGGCAACCGTTGAAAAGGTGCTGGCACCGGAGTTCCAGATCCTGCGCTCCGACGGCAGCGGCTATGACCGGTCGAACTATCTCGGCAATCTTCCGAATTTCACCGGCAAGCCGGCAATCCAGGACCTTGCCTTCAGCGCCAGCGATGGCCTGCTGGTGACGCGCTACAATCTGCGCCTTGAGCAGAAGATCGGCGACAAGCCTGTACAAGCGCTGGCGCCGCGGCTTTCCGTTCTGCGCCGCGAGGGCGCAGGCTGGCTGATGGTGGCCCACGCCAACTTCGCGCAGATCGGCTGAGGGAGGCTGCACTGTGTCATCCGAAATCATCAAGGAGCTGACGCTTCAGGTCTCCACCATCACCGAGGGAGTGGCCGCACTGATCATCGCCATCGCCGTGCTCGAGGGCGTGTTCCGCACGCTGCTGGTGATCCTGCAGAGCTTTTCGCCGTCCGATGCATCGTCACATGAGGCCAAGGAAGACGTGCGCCTGCGGCTTGGCCGCTGGCTGGCGCTGGCACTGGAGTTCCTGCTGGCGGCGGACATTCTGCGCACCGCTGTGGCGCCCAGCTGGTCCGAGATCGGCCAGCTTGCCGCCATCGCCACCATCCGGACCGCGCTGAACTTCTTCCTGCAGATGGAAATCGACAGGTCAGAGGTGCGCAAGACCACGGCACCCGACAAGCCCGCCGGCTAGATCACTTCGGCGCGAAGATCGTCTTCCAGTCGTCCTTCATGCTGACGACGGTCCAGCCGCGCGCCGGTGCCTCCTTCAGGGCCTCGACCAGCGTGCCGCTGCTCTTGGGGTTCACGTCATACTGGTATTCGCGCTCCGCATCGGTGTGGCGTACGATCACGCCAAGGCTTGGGCGCGGATTGGCGATGGTGCCGTACTCCAGCATTTCCTTGTCGCCGTCGCTGTTGCCGAACACCGCGATCGGGCGCTTGCCGATGAACTGGTGGATGCCCGCGGGCTTGCCCGCCTTGTCGTCCACGAAGAGACTGTCCATTGTCTTGATCAGCACCGGGCCGGTGTCGCGAAGCTCATACTTCACCCGTGCGGTCGAGCCGACGACCTGGCCCGGCGGGATGCCATAGACGCGGTCACTCCACACCCGCATGAAGTCGGCCCCGCCGCCGGACACGATATAGGTCGTGAAGCCGTTGGCGCGCAGGTAGGCCAGCACTTCCTGCATCGGCTGGTAGGTGAGTTCGACATAGCGTAGGTCAAAGCGCGGGTGCTTTGCCGTGGAAATCCAGTCGGCGACGGCCTTCGCAAAAGCATCCGTCGTCATGCCCGCATGGGTGATGTTCATGATCTGCAGCAGGCCCTCATGGTGCGGACCGGCCATCAAGGCGTCGTAGTTGCCGGCCAGCAGCGCCTTCACCATCGGGTCGGCGGCGATCTGCGGGTCCTCGGCGGCATGCCGCTTCGCTTCGTCGACCGCGAAGGCCATCTGGAAAGGGAGCGGGTTCTCGGGCCACAGCGTGCCGTCATTGTCGAAAACGGCAATGCGCTCCGCCACGGGCACGAAGTCGGGCGATCCCTCGGACGTCACCTTTGTCATGAAATCGACGATGGCGCTCTTCGCCTTGCCATCGTTCCAGGAGGGCAGAGGGTCTGCCGCATGGGCATAGCCTGCCGAGAAGATCGCGAACATCAACACGAGCACCTGAACCCAGAGGTTCTGACGCCGCATGGCGAAATCGGTGATCATCGCTTCAATCCCTTCATCCGTTCCGGTTTGTGATCACGGGCATCTACCGGAAAAATGGGCGAGCAACTGTCCGCCGCAGCGCAATCCGCGGCGGATTGACTACCAGTTGCGGGACGAGAAGATATAGAGCCGCAGCGCCCCGTTGCTGCCGATCTGCACACCGGCCACCTGCGAAGGCTTTACCCGCACCTTGGCGAGGGCGGCGGCGGTGACCGGGTTGGAGGCCAGAGCCTTCTGCAGCTTGGCAACACCGGCGGCGTTCCTCCGCGTCATGATCTTGTATTCTTGCCAATCGGGAATGTCGCCCCTGAACATCGGAACCGTGGGAATGTCGAGGCGGATGACGCCGACGCTCGGCACCTTCTTGATGCCGGGCACCTGGTTGGCGCGTTTGCCGGCCATCAGGATCGAAGAGCTGGCCCACTGCGCATCGATGTTCGACACCTGCGCCAGGGCGCCGGGTGCAGTCACCGGGGTCAGCGCTGCGGCGGCGAGGATTGCAAGGGCGAGGGGCAGGGCCTTGAGGGTCTTCATGGTCACTCCGATCAGGTCAATCTGCAATCTAGTCCCCCGGGCAGTGGGGTTCAAATGGCTTTTTCCGTGGGCTCAGAGATCAGCTTCGTGCAGCGACTGCAGGCTCATTGCAGGCTCGAGGTTCCTCAGTCCGCCGAGCACGCCGTGCAGGAAGTTCTTGAGTTGCGCCCGCAACCTTGCCGGCACGCCGGCATCGTCACCCAGCAGGTAGCTCCGGAACGAGAAGCGACGGTTCGAAACCAGCACGCGCACTTCGCCCTCGAGCTTCTCCAGCGTCACCACGGGGCCGGGCACACCCTCGGGCAGCGAACTCCCCACGAAACGGTTGACGACAGGGACCAGCAGGTCCGGTTCCAGCATCTCCTCCAGCGCCACTGCGGTCTTCAGCGAAGCGGGGTCCCGGTCGACCACGAACAGCACGCAGATGCGATAACCCTTGGCGCGCGCCGCGGCCGGCAAGGTGTTGTCTGCTGCCGCTTCGCAGAAGCGGGCGAACTGGGCGCCGGGCACGTCGATCACATAGTCGCGCCCTGTGCGGGAGAGAATGATGTCGAAGAGCTTGGCGCGGGTGTTCTCGTCATTGATGTCGATGAGCGCCGTACGCCCCGGGAAATAGGCGCGGAGCGCGCCTTCGGGCGCGCTCAGGTCGAAGCAGAAGGGGTCACGCTCATCGATCAGCAGGTGGTCGGTCAGCACACGGGCGAGCAGCGTCTTGCCATTGCGGCCCCGGTCCGAGCAGACGATGTAGATGGTGGGCGGTGCTGGCATTGGATCGGCTTCAGTCAATGTGCCCGTTGGCAGGTAGGCTGATTCGTCCCCGCGACGGATGGCGAACAAATAGCATGCCGTTTCTCCGTATACGTCCGGTAAATATCTCCGCCAGCGGGACTGGCGGAGACACAGTGGTCTCAGTTCAGCGGAATGAGCGGGATGCCGGCAAGTGCCAGAACAAAACTACCGATCGCTGCCGCCACGGTGAAACCCCCGATGGCGAGGGTGAAGCCCCTGTTGCCGCTCAGTGCGGCGGCCGGGACGATCTGCGTGAGGTGCAGCGAGAAGAAGTGCGCAGGGCGCAGGTCGCCGCCGGTTGTCGACCAATGGAAGAAGGGAAGGCCCGTTGCATCCGTCTGGTCGCCGCCGATCCAATGCGAACCCATGGCGCTCAGCGTCGCCGCGGTGATGATGGTAATGGGAGCGGCAATGATGAAGGACCAGCCGACGGTCTTGGCGAGCAGAGTGCCCGGCCCCTCGCGGAGGATGAGAGTACCCACCCACGCGGTAAAGAGCACCACCGAGATGGCGCCCACGCCCATCATCGCATAGCCCACAGCACCCCATGGCGTTTCATTGTAGTGCGAGGGCTCGAGGCGCGTGGCGCGGAACGTGATGTAGACGGTCTCGTAGATCATCATCGCCACCATGATGAACGCGAGTGTCCTCACCCTGGTGCTGTTGCGGGTCTTCTCCGGCAGCAGCAGCAGCGCAGCAGCAACCGTCAGCAGCTGAAGCCCGATAGAGCCAAAGAACTTGGCGGGCTTGATCCAGACATCAATGCCGTTGAACAACCTGTCGTCGACCTGCGTGAGACCGATGCACACGGCGCAGAGCACGAGGAATGCGATACCGGTGTTCCACATTGGTGGATTGGCCCGGTGCAGCGCTCTCAGCGATGGCAGGGCAGGGTAGAGGGCGGAGGCAAGGTAGGTCACGCGGTGGATTCCTTTCGGGCAATGAGCAGGGACTGAGCCATCACGAAGCCGATAGGGCCGAACATGAAGGCTAAGGGCAGGATCGGGATAAGCAGCAGACGGGAGCGCTTGGCTTCCATCAGGCGTCGCGCCATCAGCGCGCGGATGAAGAGGTCATAGGCGAGGTAGTGAACCCATCCGGCGAGCGCGACCCATGGCCAGGTGAAGAGCTTCTGCACTTCGGCGAGGCTGTCGAAGCTGCCTTGAGCGTCCCACCAGAAAACGGCGATGAACACCGTGTAGGCGGCAGCCAGGATGAGCGGGATCCATAGCCCCGCGATGGTGTCGCGCAGCAGTGGCTTGTCCAGCACGATTCCGATGACCAGAAGAATCCAACCCGCCATCGCAAATGTGCTGCTGACTGAGAACAGAGTTTCCGGCACGGGGAGTTCCTCGCTATGTGTTGTGGAGGTTGTGTAATGCCGGTAAATTGTCACCGTCAACATAAATATTGACGCTGTAAATATTTTGTGGAAAGCCATGATCCATGGGAAGCTCTTCACCGAACAAGCGGCGCTACCATCATGGCGGCCTCTCTGAGGCATTGGTTCAGGCCGGGATCGACATCCTCACTGAGGGCGGCATCGGGCAGTTTACGCTTCGCGAATGCGCCAGGCGTGTGGGCGTCTCGCATGCCGCGCCAAAGAACCACTTCCCCACAGTCGATCACCTCAAATCCGAGATCGGCGCGCGCGGCTTCGAGCAGATGGTGCGCGAACTCGCGGTGGCCGCGGATGCGGCAGCCGGCCAATCCGCCGACTCACGCTTCATTGCCATGGGCATTGCCTATGTTCGCTTCGCCACCGCCAACCCGGCCGCCTATCAGATGATGTTCCGCGACCAGCAGGGCTTCGCGTGCACGCCGCGCTTTCTCGAGGCAGCGGAAGCCGCCTGGGATCAACTGGAGGAAGCGGTTGCAGCTGTCATCGGCTTGGACCGCCCGGACGTTGAGGCACGTGCTGCCCATGCCTTCGCGCTCGTCCATGGTTTCGCCAGTCTGATCATCGACGGCAGGCTGCCGCCGGACCTCGCTACCGATCAGGTCATCGCGCAAAGCCTCGAAAGCCTGCCCGACGCCCTGCGCGGGGTTGGAACGGCCTGAGTTATCTGGCACAAGCAGGTGTGGGAGAAGGATAACGCGACATGACACTGCTCTACATCGGCAGCCTGCTGTTCGGCGGCAGCCACTTGTTCTCGATCTTGTTTCCGGGCCTGCGCGACAGCTTCAAGGCGCAACTGGGCGACAAGGCCTGGAAAGCTCTCTACGGAGCCGTGTCGCTCCTCGGCGTGGTGCTCATGGTTGTGGGCTACGGCGGCTCGCGCGCCGGCCCGGCCACGGCGGACCTTCTCTATGAGGGGTGGTATGGCATGAAGCACCTTACCATGCTCATGGTGCTGGTGGCCTTCATCCTGATCGGGGCCTCGCATGGCAAGGGCTATATCAAGAAGTGGCTGCACAACCCGATGTCGATCGGCATCGTGCTGTGGTCCGGCGGGCATCTGATCGTCAACGGCCAGCGCAGCGACGTGTGGTTGTTCGGCACCTTCTTCGTGGTGGCCCTCGCCGACATCGTGATGTCGGAAATCCGCGGCAAGCGTCCTGACTATATTCCGCGAGTCCGCTCCGACATCATCGCCGTGGTGGTGGGGCTCGTGCTCTATGCCGTGTTCCTCTTCGGCTTCCACCCCTATGTGCTCAACGTGCCGGTGGTGTGATGCTGCTTCTTGCCCTTGGCGTTGTCCTCACAGCGGCGCTGCATCTGGTGGCGGCCGTGCCCTCCCTCAAGGCCCGCATCAAGGCGAGAGTAAGCGACAGGGCCTATGGCCCGCTCTTCGGCCTGGCCTCCATCGTCGGCATCGCCGTCATCGTCATCGGCTGGCGCGCGTCCGGTTTCGTGCCCGTGTATGACCCTCCTGCATGGGGCCGCCACGCCAACTTCGTGCTGACGCTGATCGCCTTCATCTGCCTCGGCATCTTCCTGTTCCGCGGCAGCTGGCGGCAGACGCTTCGCTTCCCCATGGCCTTCGCGGCGATCTTCTGGTCCATCGGGCATCTGCTGGCCAATGGCGATCTTGCCAGCATCATCCTGTTCGGCGGTTTTCTGGCCTATGCGGTGCTTCACATCTTCATTGGCGTCGGCAATGGCGTGCGCCCGTCGCCCGAGGCGCGCGAAGGCCACAACCTGCTGTCCGTCTTTGCCGGCGTGGCGCTCTACGGCGTCATGATTCAGGCCCACCATGCCCTGATCGGCGTGCCGGTCTTCCAGCTGAACTGATTTCCTTGCCGGGCCGGCCGTGGGGGATTAGGCTCATGCCATGTCGCAGCATGTTGCCACCCGCCGCCTGACGGCGCCGGAGATCACCGCCCGCAAGGGCAAGGATCCCATCGTCTCGCTCACCGCGTACCATGCCCACACGGCGGCGATTGCCGACAAGTACGTGGATTTCCTGCTGGTGGGTGACTCGCTGGGCATGGTCATGCACGGCTTCGAGTCGACGCTTCCCGTGCCGCTCGACCTGATGATCCTGCACGGGCGCGCCGTCATGCGCGGTGCCAAGCATGCGCTGGTCGTCGTCGACATGCCCTTCGGCTCCTATGAGGAGAGCCCGGCGCAGGCCTTCCGCAACGCCGCCATGGTGATGAAGGAAACCCAGTGCGGCGCCATCAAGCTCGAGGGTGGCAAGCGCATGGCGGAGACCATCCGCTTCCTCACCGAGCGCGGCATTCCCGTCATGGCGCACATCGGCCTCACGCCGCAGTCGATCAACATACTGGGCGGCTTCAAGACGCAAGGGCGCACCAAGGAGCAGTGGGCCATCATCGAGCAGGACGCGCAGGCCGTCACCGAGGCCGGCGCCTTCGCCGTGGTGCTGGAGGCCATTGCCGAGCCGCTCGCGGCGAAGATCACCGCGTCCATTCCCATCCCGACCATCGGCATTGGCGCGTCACCCGCCTGTGACGGCCAGATCCTGGTGATGGAAGACATGCTGGGCCTGAGCCCGCGCGTGCCGAAGTTCGTCAAGGAATTCGGCAAGGTGGGGGCCGCCATCGAGGGCGCCATCCGCATGTATGCCGAAGAGGTGCGCGCGCGGAACTTCCCCGCGCCCGAGAACACCTATGAGATGAAGGACGAGCGGGACCCTCCGTAGCGCCATCATCTTGCCGCCACAGAGCTGCCCTATAGCACGGCCTGAAGGCAGGAATGACATGACCGTCACGCGGCGCAGTTTTTTGGGATCGGCCCTCGCCCTCGCGGTCCTTGGTGCATCTGCGCAGGCCCAGGAACTCACCGCCGATGGCTTCATCGAACTCCGCGCCCAGCGGGTGATACTGGATCTCCTCGAAGGCGGCGCCGGCAGCACGCAGGCCTGGCTGCTGGGCCGCGGGCCCGGCCCGGCGGTGATCCGCGCCCGGCAGGGCCAGCCGCTCAAGCTCCGCTTCATCAATGATCTCGACCGCGACATCTGGCTTCACTTCTTCGGGGTGCGCGGGCCTACGGAGCTGATGACCATCAACGTGCCGCCGGGTGCCGATCATGCGGTGGACTGCGTGTTCACCCCACCCGATGCGGGCACCTTCTGGATCGCCCCGATGTCGGACCAGTCGCGGCTGAGGGACATGGGCCTCAATGCCGTTCTGGTGGTTGAGGAGGCGGTGCCGCTCCAGGGCGTTTCCGACCTCGTGCTCGTGTTGGATGACTGGAAGCTCGCCGAAGACGGGGCCGTCGAGGGCAATTTCGGCGATGTCGAAGCCATGGTGGGCGAGGGCAGGTTGGGCAATTGGTTCACCGTCAACAATCGCTTCCGCCCGAAACTGGAACTCGCCAAGGACAGCTACACCCGGCTGCGCATCCTCAATGCCGCCAATGTCCGCACCATGTTCCTCCTCTTCAAGGGGCAGGACCCGTTGTTGATCGCCCGAGACGGCCAGCCGGTGAAGCCGGGCACGCTGCATGGCAAGGCCTTGTCGCTGGCGCCAGGCGAGCGCGCAGACATCCTGGTGATCGCCAGCGAGGGCGACATCACCCTGGCGCTTGACCTGTTCGAGGACGTAACCGAAATCGGCTATCTCACCGCGCCGAAGGGCAGCACCCGCCCACCCGCCATGCCGGAGAATTTCGCGCTGCCGCCCAACCCGGTGAGCGCGCTGGCCGCGTCCGGGGCGATGCGCAGCGTTACCCTCACCCTGGAAGGTGGCATCAAGGGCGGCCTCACGGCCGCGATGCTCAACGGCCAGCAGCGCGACCTCCGCACCTTGCTGGAGAACGGCAAGGGCTGGGCCATGAACGGCGTTGCCGGACCCGCCGCCGAGCCCCTGTTCGCGGTCAAGAAGGGCGAGACCATCCGGCTCGACATCCGCAACGCCACCGCCTTCGCCCAGCCACTCCATATTCACGGTCATGCCTGGCAGGTGATCGGGCAGGACCCGCCGGCACCGTTTCAGGACACGGTGGTGGTGCCTGCGGGTGAAACCGTCAGCCTCGCCTTCACTGCGGACAATGCCGGTCTGTGGGCTTTGCACTCCCTGGTAGCGGAACGTGCGGATGGCGGGCTCATCGGCACCTTCACGGTCACCGAATGAGCAGGCCTTAACGGATCATTAAGCGCCTGATCGCAGCATTGTACCGTGCAAATTGAGTCTGGGTGGGACGATGCTTTTTGGGCTTCTGGGGTTTCTGTCCGGCACCGCCGCCATCGGCGCCGCCTTCTGGCTGCTGTACCAGCGCGACAGCAGCAGGGTCGTCGAGGGCGTCTATGGCGTGAGGCGCGGGCGCCAGCGCGCCTGAATTGCCTTGATTTGGCCCCGGCGCTGATCTACGCCGCTTCTCAATCCCTTGGCTGATATGAGGAGCCACGCTTTGAGCGACGATTCCCTGTTTCGCGAGGTGGACGAAGAGGTCCGCCAGGAACAGTTCAAGAAACTGTGGGCCCGCTATGGCAAGTTTGTCATCGGCTTGGCTATTCTCGTCATCCTCGTCGTTGCCGGTGTGGAAGGCTGGCGCTATTGGCAGAACAAGCAGTCCGAAACGGCGGGAGACGCGTTCTTCTCTGCCAGCAAGCTTGCAGCCTCAGGCAAGGCCGCAGAGGCCGTCCAGCAGTTCGAGTCGATCGACAAGACCGGCTTTGCTGACCTCGGTCGCATGCGCGCTGCCGCGGCGGTGGCCGCCGAAGGCAAGATTGATGAGGCCGTGAAGCTCTATGACGCGGTCGCCGCCGATGCCACCGTCGATGCGACGATGCGCGACCTCGCCCGCGTCCGCGCTGCCGCCGCCCTGGCGAATTCGGCCAGCTTTGCCGACATTGAAACGCGCCTGAAGGATTTTGTCGGCCCGGTCAGCCCTTGGCGGCACGTCGCCCGGGAGATACTGGCCTCCGTGCAGTATCGCCTGAAGGATTATGCCGGTGCCGACAAGCAGGTGCAGGCCATTCTTGCCGATCCGGCCACGCCGGCCCCGCTGCGCCAGCGTGCGCTGATCATGTCGCAGCTCCTACAGCCCATGGTGACCTCGCAATGAGGCGTTCCGCAAGGTTGCTGCTGGCGGCAGGCGTCATGACGCTGCTGTCCGGCTGCACCTATCTCGATACTTTTACTGGTCAGACCAACAACACCGTCCTGCCTGGCCAGCGCGAGGAGGCCATTCCCGGCCGCCCCACCTTCCCGGAGAAACAGAACATGCAGGTCGGATCCACTTCCAAGGCCGCTGACGCCGTCGCGCCAGCAGGCTGCGCTGAGAACGAGCAGGGCTGTGCGCCGCCCACCACCACGACCGACACGTTCCAAGACCCGCAATGACAGCAACAGTCGCCATCATGGGGCGGCCCAATGTTGGCAAGTCGACCCTCTTCAACAGGCTGGTCGGCCGCAAGATCGCCCTCGTCGATGACCAGCCCGGCGTCACCCGTGACCGCCGCGAGGGTGAAGCACGCCTCGGTGACCTGCGGTTCCGCATCTTCGACACGGCCGGCCTCGACGACATCAAGGGCGACAGCCTCGAAGCGCGCATGAGTGCGCAGGCCGAAATGGCGGTCGATGACTCGGATGTCGTGCTCTTCGTGTTTGACGCGCGCGCCGGCGTGACGCCGACGGACCGTGAGTTCGCGGGGCGCGTGCGCCGCCGTGGCAAGCCGGTCATCCTCGTTGCCAACAAGGCCGAAGGCCGGGGGCATGAAGCCGCGCTGCACGAAGCCTATGAACTGGGTTTCGGCGAGGCGTTTGCCATTTCCGCCGAACACGGTGAAGGCCTCGACCAACTCTATGATGCACTTCTTCCCTACACGGAGGAAGCAGCCAAGCTGGAGCAGGAGGGCGACGACCGTGGCGACGGACCCTTGCGCCTCGCCATCATTGGACAGCCCAACGCCGGCAAGTCCACGCTCGTCAACACCATCCTCGGCGAAGACCGCATGCTCACCGGCCCCGAGGCCGGCATCACGCGTGATGCGATCTCCTCCGAGTTCGAGTGGCGCGGCCAGAAGATCAAGCTGTGGGACACCGCCGGCATTCGCCGCAAGTCACGCGTCGTCGGCAAGATCGAGAAGCTTGCCGTATCGGACGCGCTGCGTGCCATCCGCTTCGCCGAATGCGTGGTGGTGCTGATCGATGCCTCGCTGCCCATCGAGCGGCAGGACCTTTCGCTCTGCGATCTGGTGGCGGGCGAAGGCCGCGCCATCGTGCTGGCCCTTTCCAAGTGGGACCTGGTCGAAGAGAAGCAGAAGAAGCTCAAGGAAGTACAGAGCGACCTCGAGGACGTGCTGCCGGAAATCCGCGGCGTGCCCGTGGTGACCATCTCCTCCAAGCAGGAGAAGGGCATCGACAGGTTACTCGAGAACGTGCTCAAGGCCATGGAGCGGTGGAACAGCCGCATCACCACCGGCCAGGTCAACCGCTGGCTGGAAGGCGCCCTCGAGCGAAATCCGCCGCCGGCACCATCCGGCCGCCGCATCAAGATCCGCTATGCCACCCAGGCCAGCGCCCGGCCGCCCACTTTCGCGATTTTCGGCAACCAGCTCTCGAAACTGCCACAGAGCTACATCCGCTATCTGATGAACGGCCTGCGCGAGAGTTTTGACCTCAAGGGCGTGCCCATCCGCTTCAGCCTGCGCGGCGGCAAGAACCCCTTCGACAAGGATCGGTGAGGATCACTGCCATTGTCGTGAAGGGCAGGGACCATGTCTCTTCCAACGGGTGCAGATACAGAGCAGAACCCCGGCTTTCGCCGGGGTTTGCAATTCTTCCCGAAGCTGAAGACCTGTTTGGTGCGCTCCGTCAGGAATAGACATCCTGCATCAGCGAGGTGAACCACTTCTTCATGGACTCGAAATTGTCCTTCGAGGGTGCGCCGGGTGACTCGATGTTGGTGCTCACCTTCAGCATCCTGTAGCTGTTGTCCGTGTCCAGCCCGTAGCGGAAGGTTGCGGTCAGCCATGACGCGCGCGCGCCGTACTGGCGGTTCAGCGCGGTCGTCACCGGCGTGAAGCACGCCGAGTTGGTGACGGGCGCATCATAGAGCGCAACGTTGCTGAACTCCCGCAGAATGGCGTCGGCACAGACCTTGGCCTGCTGGTTTCCGATGTGGCCGGCCTTCGGCTGGTTTGCCGATTTGATGGAGTCGCCGATGACATAGACGCCGCTGACCGGCGACTTGTAGCTCTTCTCGTCGACCACCGCCCAGCGGCTGTCGGCATCCAGCCCGCCTGTGGCAAGGATGCTGCGTGTCAGGTCGGCGGCCTGCATCTTGGGGATGACGTTGGCAACCTCCACCGTCAGCGCCGTGGCTGCTGAAAGCGCGTTGATCGCATTCCCCGGGGTTCCATTCACCGGGGCAATCGAAAGCGTCTTGAGTTTCGTGGCGCCCGAAAGGGAAGCGGTCAGGTCCGTCAGCTTGGCATTCTGGACGTAGACGAGGTTCCTGTGAATGTTGGTGAAGGCATGACCGAAATTGTTGGGCTCCACTGGCGGGCGTCCGTCTGCCGTTTGGCTCGGATCGATGAGGTAAAGCTTTGAGCCCGGCTTCTTTACGCGCAGCCAGTCGGCGATGACGCAGGCCCGTTCATAAGGACCGGGCGGGCAGCGGTAGGGTCCTGCCGGGATGGTGATCGCCACGTGATTGCCGGCCTTCAGGTTGACGAGCTGATTGCGCAGCAGTGTCGTCTGGGCTCCAGCCTGCCAGGCGTGCGGCACGGCGTCATAGGGGTTGGCATAGACCTGTGCCGGCACATTGAGCGTGAAGGTCGAATAGTCGAGGCTGATGCCCGCGGCGAGGACCAGCCTGTTGAACGGCGTGGCGTTCATCACGATGTCGGTCGGGCCGGTATTGTTGATCTGCCCATAGATCCAGCCGTTCTCGAGATCGACCCGGTTCACGGTTCCTTTGATGAAGTTGACGCCATACTTCGTCTTCAGATTGGCGTAGCTGTAGGTCAGCGACGTCAGTGTTTTCTCGCCGGTCAGCACCATGTTGCTCATGATGTTGGAAACGTAGTTGTCGCTCTTGTCGATGATCGTAACGCTCACCAGCGAGTCGATGGCCAGACGCTTCGCCCAGACGCGAAGGTACTTGGCCGCCGTGGCGCCGGCCATGCCGCCGCCTATGATGAAGACGTTCAGGGTGGAGGCTGCATTCGCGCCTGCCATCGGCAGGATGAACTGGCCGGCAGCACCGGCGGTGAGATACTTGACGAATTCGCGCCTAAGCATGTGAGGCTCCTTGATCCGGTGAGGGGTGTTAGCGCTGAGACAGGTACCAGGCGATGTCACGCATCTCCTGGTCCGTGTAGGGCATGGCATGAACACCCATCAGGCATTCCTTCGGATCGTTCTCAGTGCAGGTCTTGGTGACGGTGTTGAACTTCTGCTTGAACTCGCGCAGTTCACCGTAGATTTCGTTGTAGGACTCGCCCACCAGGCTGTCGTATCCGCCCGACTTCGGCAGCACATTGGTTGAATGGCATTGCGTGCAGTTGGAGGCGAGCAAGCGGCCGTTGTTCAGGTCATAGGCCTGAGCTTCGGAACCGATCAGCACTCCCAGGGCCGAGAGTCCGCACAGCAGGAGTTTGTATCCGCGCATTTTGGTTCTTCCCTCCCATCAGTTGATCGTGCGTGCCGTCTTGGCGCACTCACCGCATCTGTTGCCAGCAATCATCGTGTTGAGGAGGATCGTCGTTGACTTATGTCAAAACTCGACTTGCTGAGTGAGTAATTCGAGCAGAAGCAGATAAGAATACAGCGCCGCTATAGCATAGTTGATAGCGTGATTGACTGTCCGATCTTGACGCGTGAATGGCGCTTTGCTTATCTGTATAAGTTTCTGTCAGCTCATTATCAGCTCGGCATCAATCCCGACAGTTGATGTTCCTGCGGAACTGGTCAGCTGGCCGAGTGCGGCGCAAAGCTGCTCGTCAATATGCAATCTCTGCTGAACGTGCTTCCCGCGACTGCGCGTCAGCGGATCTGCTCTCAGAACTTCACGGTGACACGCCCAAGGTGCTCGAACGTCACCTCGATGTCGTCTCCAAGGGCTGCCGAGAAGAACTCGGTGATCACGCCTGTGGTGATGATCTCGCCTTCCTGCAAGCCCAGCCCGTGGCCGTTCAGGTGATTGGCGAGCCACGTCAGGGCCAGGTCGCCGCCGCCCAGGGCATTGGACCCGACACCTGCCTGCATTTCGCGCCCGTTCCACCAAACCTGGCCACGCAGCGAAGAATACTGGGCGCGCGACAGCGGAGTCTTCGCCTCGCCCAGCACGATGCCCTCGTTGAGGCCACCATCGACGATGAACCACGGCACGTCCTCGCCGAAGCCCCTGGGTGTCCGCGGGTTGACGACTTCGATCGCCACGCAGACATGGGCCACGGCGTCCATCACTTCGTCGAGCGAGTAGTCGCGCCCGCGCGGCGGCAAGGACCTCTCCATGGTGAAGCAGACTTCCGGTTCCACCACGCGCTTGTTCTCCGCAATGGTCGGGAAAGCCTCGCCGGAGCGATAGACGCGATTGGTGAACATGGTGCCGGGGAAGGGGCCCTTGGCGTTCAGCGCCTTCTGAGCGCGCTCCGAGGTGCAGCCGATTTTCCATCCGGCCTGTTCCCAGCCCAGCTCCTTCGTCACTGCGCATTGCAGGCGGAAGGCACGGTCGGGGTCGGGGGCCGTTGCTTCAGGCAGGTGGCTCAACGGCGACTGGGACTTGCGGGCGGCGGCGAAGGCCGCGATCACTTGAGAGTCGCTCATGGGCTCACCTTCTCAGAACTGTTTGAACAGGCCCTTGGAGTCGTATTTCCACACCCCGCCATTGTCGTTGAAGGTGGGCTCGCACATCGCGATCATTTGTGAAGCCACCTCGTCGGGGTGCGGCAGGCTCATCGGGTCCTCGCCGGGCATGGCCTTGGCGCGCATGTCGGTGCGCGTGGCGCCGGGGCTGAAGCAGTTGGCGCGGACATGGGTGGTGCCGATCTCCGCGGCATAGGTCTTCACCATCGCTTCGAGCGCGGCCTTGGAAATCGAATAAGGCCCCCAATAGGCCCAGCACTTGTGCGCAAGGCCCGATGTCACGAACACGGCGCGGCCGGCGTCCGACTGGCGCAGCAGCGGGTCCATTGAGCGGATGAGGCGGTAGTTCGCGGTCACGTTCACCGCCATCACCTCGTCCCAGACCTTTTGGTCAACATGCGAAACGGGGGTGAGCTTGCCCAGCACCCCGGCATTGCCGATCAGGATGTCGAGCTTCTTCCAACGCTCGAAAATCGCCGCGCCCAGCCGGTCGATGGCGGGAAAGTCCTTGATGTCGACGGGCACCAGCGTGGCCGAGCCACCCACCGCCTTGATCTCGTCGTCGAGTTCGGTCAGTCCACCCTCGGTGCGCGCCATGGCGATGATGTGTGCGCCTTCCTTCGCCAGCGCAATCGCTGCCGAACGCCCAAGCCCGCGCGAAGCTCCGGTCACCAGGGCAACGCGCCCCTCAAGCCGTCTTGTCATGTGAGTTCAGCCCGCTTCCGCCAGCAGCGACAGCTGCTGCTTCTTGGTTTCGCCGACCAGGTCGGTGAGGTGGGTGGGATAGTCGCCGGTGAAGCAGTGGTCGGTGAACTGCGGGCGCGCATTGTCGCGGCCCGGATAGCCTACCGCGCGGTAGACGCCATCGACGGAGACGAAGGCCAGCGAGTCGACGCCAATATACTGGCGCATCTCTTCCAGCGTGTGGGTGGCGGCCAGCAGCGACTTCTGCTCCGGCGTGTCGATGCCATAAAAGTCCGGGTGCTTGATGGGCGGGCTTGAGATGCGCATGTGCACCTCCTTCGCACCGGCCTCATACATCATGCGCACGATCTTCACCGACGTTGTTCCTCGCACGATCGAATCATCCACCAGCACAACGCGCTTGCCTTGCACCACGGCGCGGTTGGCGTTGTGCTTCAGCTTCACGCCGAGCGAGCGGATGGTCTGGGTGGGTTCGATGAAGGTGCGGCCAACATAGTGGTTGCGGATGATGCCGAGCTCGAAGGGAATGCCGGTCTCCTGTGCATAACCTAGTGCTGCGGGAACACCAGAGTCCGGTATCGGCACGATCACGTCGGCGTCGATGGCGGACTCGCGGGCAAGCTCGCGGCCCATCGCCTTGCGGACTTCATAGATGGAGCGGCCGCCCAGCATAGAGTCGGGCCGGGAGAAGTAAATGTATTCGAAGATGCAGGGGCGGGCAGGCTGCTTGGGGAAGGGCCTAAGGCTTTCGATCCCGTCGTCCGAGATCACCACAACTTCGCCGTTCTCGACCTCGCGGATGTACTTGGCACCGATGATGTCGAGCGCGCAGGTTTCCGAACACAGGATATGGGCGCCGTTCAACTCGCCGAGGATCAGCGGGCGGATGCCGTTGGGATCGCGCGCGCCGATCAGCTTCTTGTTGGTCAGCGCCACCAGCGCATAGGCGCCTTCGAGCGAGCGCAACGCGTCGATGTAGCGTTCGACCATGCGCGTCTTCTGCGAGCGCGCCACGAGATGCAGGATCACTTCCGTATCCGACGTCGACTGGCAGATGGCGCCCTGGGCGATCAGTTCGCGGCGCAGCGTCAGGCCGTTGGTCAGGTTGCCATTGTGGGCGACGGCGAAGCCACCGGCGGCGAGTTCCGCGAACAGCGGCTGTACGTTGCGCAGGATGGTTTCGCCGGTGGTCGAATAGCGCACGTGGCCAAGTGCGGATGAGCCCTGCAGGCGGTTGATCACCTTCTCGGAGGAGAAGTGGTCGCCCACCAGGCCCAGGCGGCGTTCCGTCTGGAAGCGCTCTCCGTCGAAGGAGACGATGCCAGCGGCCTCCTGGCCGCGGTGCTGCAGCGCGTGCAGGCCGAGTGCGGTGAGAGCCGCGGCGTCCGGATGGCCGTAGATGCCGAACACGCCGCATTCCTCACGCAGCCGGTCGGCGTTGAGCTCGAAATCGAGATCCATGCTCATTGGCTGTTGTCCTGTCCGGCGGCTGGTTGCTGGGTGGTGTTGCCGTTGTCCTCTGCGGCCGGCGGCGTCTGCTCGGTGCCGCCGGTGCTTTCCATCAGATTGTCCAGTTGCTGGCTGTCATTGGTCTTGTATCCGGGGTCGGTCTGCCCGGCCTCGGGCTCGGCTGATGTCTTCTCGCCATCTTTGGCGAGGGCGGTGTTGTTCAGCGTGTCGGCGATGTCGGGCGGCATGAAGGAGAGCAGGCCTTCGCCCGCCGACTTGATCATGGGCAGCGAATAGGCGCTCCTCACCCATGACTCCTGCTTGTCGAAGGGCAGGAGCCAGCCGTAGAACAGATAGGCGATCGCCACGAACACAAAACCCCTGACCACGCCGAAAATGAAGCCGAGCGTGCGGTCGAAGGAACCGGCGGCGGAATCGACCACCCAGTCCGAGATCTTGACGCTGACGATCGACACGATGATCAGCACGATCAGGAAGGCGGTGGCTCCCACGGCGATCTGCGCCAGGATATCTTTTTCGAGATAGGGCACGGTGGTCTTGGCCCACTCGACGAGGCCCGGCTGCTTGATGGCGAAATAGGCCGCCACCGCCGCAGCACCCCAGGCGACGAGCGACAACACCTCACGGGTGAAGCCGCGCATCAGCGCCAGAAGGCCGGATACAAGCATGATGGCAAAAAGGATGAAATCGAGGAGCGTCAGAGGCATCGTCAGTCCTAGAGGGTGCGCCACCCGGTTGAAGGCACCTTATAGAAAGCTTTTGCAGGCCAGACTAGGCGATTCTCCGTTGTCCACGGTCCTGCGCGGCAGACCACGCCACCAAGTCCATGATCGTTTCCAGGCCCTTCACCTTCAGGCCCTTGACGCTGGGTTGCTCGGCGGTGGCGGCCACCACGGCTTCCTTCAAGCCCAGCTTCTGGGCTTCCTTGAGGCGGGCTTCCGTCTGGCCCACCGGGCGGATGGCACCCGACAGGGCGATTTCGCCGAACACTGCCGTGCCGGGCGGGATCACGGTGCCCGTCAGCGACGAGAGAAGTGCCGCCGCAACGGCCAAGTCGGCGGCGGGTTCGCGCACCTTCAGGCCGCCGGCAACGTTCAGGTAAACGTCGTTCTGTCCGATCTGCACGCCGGCGCGCGCCTCCAGCACGGCGAGGATCATGGCCAGCCGATTCGAATCCCAGCCAACCGTGGTGCGCCGGGGCGTGCCCAGCGGCGAGGGCGAAACCAGCGCCTGCACCTCGATCAGCAGCGGCCTCGTGCCTTCCATGCCGGCGAAGACGGCGGTGCCGGGGGTCGGCCGCTCGTCCGAGCCCATGAACAGGCGCGACGGGTTGGTGACCTCTGCCAGCCCCCCGTCCGACATCTCGAACACGCCGATCTCGTCGGTGGGCCCGAAGCGGTTCTTGACGGCCCGCAGGATGCGGTACTGGTGCCCGCGGTCGCCCTCGAAATAGAGCACGGCATCCACCATGTGCTCGACCACCTTCGGCCCGGCGATCTGCCCGTCCTTGGTCACGTGGCCCACCAGCAGCACGGCAGTGCCCTTCTGCTTGGCAAAGCGGATCAGGGCCTCGGAGCCTGCCTTCAACTGCGAGACGGTGCCCGGTGCCGCCTCGATCGAGGGCGCCCATAGCGTCTGGATCGAATCAATGACGGCAATGGCCGGGGGCTTTTCCTCCGACAGCGTGGCCAGGATGTCGGAGACGTTGGTCTCCGTCGCCAGCAGCACGGGGGCATCATCCAGGCCCAGCCGCTGGGCGCGCAGCCGCACCTGGGCAATGGCCTCTTCGCCGGAGATATAGACAACGCGCTCGCCCTTGCGCGCCAGCGCCGCCAGCGCCTGGAGCAGCAGGGTGGACTTGCCGATGCCGGGGTCGCCGCCGATCAGCACGCCTGAGCCCGGTACGAAGCCGCCACCCGCCACTCGGTCGAGCTCAGCAATTCCCGTTACGATGCGTGGCGGTGCGGGTGTCTCGCCGCGCAGGCCGACGAGCCGTGTCGCCCGGCCCTTGGGCAGGCCGGCGCCCTTGGAGCCCGACAGCGGGGCCGCCGGCTGTTCCTCCACGATGGAGTTCCACGCCCCGCAATTGTCGCAGCGGCCAGACCATTTGGAGGAAGCCGAGCCGCAGCTCTGGCAGACGAATTGGGAGAGTTTGGCCATGCCCCTCTGTACCGGAACATTCACGGAACGGAAAGGGGCAAGTTTCCGTTCAGCACACCATGCCACGGATCTCGGTCATGTATTCAAACCTTGCATCCTCATCGATCTCGACTAGCCGGGAGCTCAAGGGGTACAGCCGGTCACGCCCGTCCTTGCGCGGCCCAGAAATCCAGTATTCATCTCCTGTCTCGATGTCGATGCAGTTGTATTTGAACCCTTTTACCTTGAGGAAGCGCTGTCCTCGATATTCCATTGTCCGGCCTGTTTTGGAGAATTTAACGCGCCCAATGCGTGCCGTTCCATTCAGACCATCGGCCTTTCGCTCAATGTACATAACTCGCGATTTTGGAATGCTCATCAATGACTCCGGCGGCGTGTCGGTCCCGGAGGGGTGGGGCTCCTCCGGGACCGCCGGGAAACGCGCTCGAACAACGGACAGCGAGAGCTGGCCGAACTGTCTCTGAGCTTCCCAAGGCAGGCACGTCCTGCAAGGTGCCGGGGCAGGCGGACCTTGCTCACCGCCTCCAGCTGTCGCGTCACGAGGAGGTCGATGATAGATTTTCTTATTACACGCCTTATGATTGTTTAATCAACCGAAATCTGTCAATTTGACGTTTACGTCAGAGTCCGGTGGCTTGCCGCCTCGCGCCGGGCCAGATGCCCAGCACCAGCGCGCAGCCGGCGATGATCACCGCACCGCCGATGATCTGTAGCATGGACAGTCGTTCGCCGAGGATCAGTGTTCCTGCCGCCACTGCCACCACCGTGACCACGAATTCCACGCTGATCGCCCGCGTCGGCCCGATGGCGGCAAGCAGCCCGAAGAACAGCACGTACATCAGCGCGCTGGTCACGAAGCCCAGCACCAGGAGCCACAGGAAGTCCGTCATCCCCGGCACGGTGGGCAGCGGCACGAACAGGATCAGCGGCAGCGTCATCACTCCGCCCCACAGGAACGACCCGATGGTGACCACCCAGGGATCGGTGTTGCGCAACCTGGTGCTGACATAGAGGCTGCCGCAGGCCGCCGAGAATGAGCCGATGATCGAGATCGCGCAGGCGAACAGGAATTCCGGCGTGAGCGGCGCATGGGGAAAGCCCACCAGCAGCACGATCCCCGCGAAGCCCATGACAAGCCCGATGATGCTCCGCTCGTTCAGCCGTTCGAGCCCGGCGATGCGCCCCACCACCATGGAGAACAGCGGGATGGCCGAGACGATGATCGCCGTCATGGCCGTGCCGATCCGTGGCGCCGCGAAGGCGATGCCCGCCAGTTGCATCACCACGGTGAGGAAGCCTGAAATCGCCAGCGGCTTCCACCCGCAGCCAAAGTCCAGCCGCCGCCGCATGAGAAGGGCCACCAGCAGCAGCGCGCCCCCGGCCGTCAACGCCCGGAAGCTCACCGTGCCGGCCCAGCCGAAGGCCGCCACGACCCGCACCAGCACCATGAAGGACAACCCCCACACGAGCGCCAGCACGGCATAGGTTACAAGGTAGCGCTGCTTCACGGGGCTCGTCGTTTCTACTGTTGCGGGCGGAAGGATTTTTGCCGCTTATAGGCGCAGGATTTGTCTTGCGTCATGGGGAAAGCCCCGCGCATCCTGCAGTGCAGATCATCGGAATATCGCCGCCCTTGCAGACCCGGACGGCGAAGGGCGGAGCGGAGCCCGGGACGGCCTCCGCTCCGCTCACTACTTGCCCTCAAGCTTCGAAGCTGATGCGCCCGTCGCAGATCGTCGTCACCGGCCGCACATTGGCCACCTGGTTCTTGGGCGTCGTCTCCATGTCGGCGTCGAGCACCACCACGTCGGCCAGGTAGCCCTCCTTCAGCGTGCCCTTGGACTGTTCCATGAATTCCGTGTAGGCGCCGGCGGCAGTGAAGCCGTTGAGCGTGTCCATCAGGCTTTGTGCCTGGGGCGGGCAGTCAGGCCTGAGCGGCACTGCGGTCATCGCCGCCTGCATGCCGAGGAAGGGGCTTAGGGGAGCAACCGGCCAGTCGGAGGAGAAGGCGATGACGGCGCCCGCATCGCGCAGCGTCTGCCAGGCATAGGACCACGGCAGCTTGCTGCCGACGCGTGACAGGATGGGTTCGGGCGGTGAGCCCGGCACACCTACGCCCGCGATGGGCTGCAGCGAGGCGACGACACCCAGTTGCTTCAACCGGTTGATGTCGGCGGGGTCGATCATCTCGATGTGCTCGATGCGGTGGCGCGAATCGCGCCGGCCATTGGCCTTGATTGCGTTCTCATAGGCATCGAGCGTGCGGCGTACGCCGCCGTCGCCGATGGCATGGGTCGAAACCTGCAGGCCATGCCTGTCGGCGCGGCGCACGATCTCGTTCATCTCGTCTGCCGTGAACAGCGGCGCACCCATGTTCTGCGGTTGGTCCGGGTAGCCCTCCAGCATCAGCGCGGTATAGGTTTCGAGCACGCCATCCACGAACACCTTCACGCGGTCGCAATGCAGCATGTCGCCGCCGCTGCGCGTGCGGCCATACTTCGCGCGCATCTCGGCGGCCTCTTCGACGCGGGCGATCTCGAAGGTGTTCTTCTGGTGGAAGGGCACTTCCACGCGCGCATGCATCTCGCCACGGTCCAGAAGTGTCTGCAGCAGCTCCAGCTGATACCAGTTGCCATCCATGTTGTGCATCGAGGTGATGCCGAGCGACGCGGCATGCGCGATGCCCTTCTTGAAGAAGCCGATGTCGAGCTCGCGCTGTGCTGCGGTGGCGGGCGGATTGGGATTCTCGCCCGTCGTCATGCCCAGCCACTCGCGCCCGCCGGTCGGCGTCAACGCCTGCACCAGCATGTAGGCGGCGGGTTCGCGCAGTTCGCCGGTGGCAATGCCGTTGTGGTCGAGCACGATCTCGTTGCCGACGGGAAGCTCGCGGCCCTTCATGATGCCTGCCGCTTCCAGCGCCCTGGTATTGGCCCACATGGTGTGATGGTCGAAGCAGCCCATGATGAAGGGGATGTCGGAAACCATGCGGTCGAGCATCTGCCGGGTAATGGGCTCACCGAAGGCCTCATGCGCAATGCCCGTCGCCAGCAGCACGGGTTCGCCCGGCCGCTGCTTGCGGAACAGGGCAACGGCCTCCGCCACGGCCTCGAAGCCCGCCATGCCGTTCAGCATCAGGGTCTCGAGTTCCACGGCGCCGCCGAACAGGTGCACATGGCCCTCGATGATGCCGGGCATCACCGTCTTCTGCGCCGCATCTATCACCCGCGTGTGCCTGGCCTTCAGCCCTGCCACGTCGTCCAGCGAGCCGACGCGGATGATGCGGTTCCCGGCAATCGCCACGGCCTCGGCCCGGGGGCGGGCAGGGTCCATCGTCAGCACGCGGGCGTTGGTGATCAGAATGTCGGCGGCTGTCATGGCAGGAGGTCCTTTCGAATGAGCAGTGAAAATGCCCGCTTGACGAAACCGCGGCAAGCCCCCACCCTGCATGGCAGTATCAACAGCGAAAGGAGGTGATCCGATGTCGAGTGAGTTCACTGTGCCGGCGAGCCGGATCGTTGCCTCCGCGGGAACGCGGGGCTGACGCAACGATATCGAGACCGCCTCCGGCGCATCTCACGGAAAGGCCGCCAGAGATGGCGGCCTTTTTCGTTCACAACCGTTCCTCTCCCCCTCCGGGGGGAGAGGGCAGGGTGAGGGGCCTTGCCGCGGTTCTCCTGCCAGTGGTGATTCTGCAGGTTTTACTAACGAAGCGCCCTTTATGCTCGCATCCAAATCGCGGCAACCCTGCATCGCGCCGCTGAAAATGCTTGTCTGCGGCTCTGCCGCAGGGTTGAAGTCGGCGAAGTCGCCGGCGCAGCGCTTAGCCGCACTGCCAGGCCTCGTCACACTTGGAAACGGGAACTCGCATGATGAACGCACAGCCATTGGTCATTGCCCTGGTCACATGGTTTCTGGTGTTTGTCGCGGCGTTGGTCGGAATATGGATCGGCTCACGACTACCGGAGGAGCATCGCACGAATGACAGTCGCAACGTGGTGTCGAACTCGATGGCGATGGTCAGCGCACTGACGGCCCTTGTTCTTGGC
>CAMDBX010000059.1 GCA_945889445.1 Rhizobium sp. Q54 | reverse complement strand
GCCGCATAGACGAAGGACAGATCCGCCGCATCCTCGCCTTCACGCGTGGGCGTGCCCACCGCGATCAGCACCACATCCGCCTTGGCAACGGCGTCCTTCATGTTGTCGGTGAAGATGAGCCGGCCCGCCGCGCGGTTGGCCGCCACGATGGGCTGCAGCCCCTGCTCGTAAATCGGGATCCTGCCGCCCTCGAGAAGGGCCAGCTTGCGCGGATCGCGGTCCACGCAGGTCACTTCATAACCGAAGTCCGAGAAGCAGGCAGCCGATACCAGCCCCACATAGCCTGCGCCGATGACCGTGATCTTCATCGTACTTCCAACTTCCTCTTGTGAATTCTGCCTCCTGCGTCAGCGCTAATCGATATCAGGCAAACGGCTTTGCGGTCAAAAATGAGCAGGGCATGCAAACATTCGAAGTCTCCGTTAAGAATTTCAATTGGGGATACCTATAAAATAGCGAGGGGTGAACCACAATCATCACTCGAAAAGCATTCAGATGAAATATTTTACAAATATCCTCTCTTCTGACATAAAAGAACTCCGATTTGAGTTGCTCCGTAACCTTAGACCATTCAAGGAGCGTTACGCTGCCACGCGAAACGCTGTATTTCGGCTATAGCGCAACGAGAATATCAAAAAATGCCATCCGCGTCCACCTAAGCGAGCGAGCTGATAAGTGAATGAACAGCTAAGACCAGGTTCAAAATTTGCTGCAACGGGTCGAAGCATATCGGCCCTGAAGCTGGCATACGTTCGGCGCAGAACTCAACAACGGAAAATCTACCATGATGGCTTATCTCGAGTAAGACGAAGATTTGACTACACACGCACCAATCCCAAGAATGAAGGGTCTCAAAAGATATTGGGATTACTCGCTAAACTAATTGGAAGCTTGTATAGAAATGTTGCGAGCGTGCTGGCTTCTCCGCTGGTTTACGATGACCCATCTACACTGGCTTTACTCCGTCAGATCTTTGATGAAGAGTCGTACCTTTCTCTCTATCCTGATGTGAGACAAGATGGAATAGATGCTTGGCAGCACTTCCAAGAATTTGGTTTAATTGAAAGTCGAAATCCAAACAAAATTTTTGATAGCTCTTGGTATTTAAAGAACTACCCGGATGTAAGGAACTTTGGCATTCCGGCAATCATTCATTATGTGAGATATGGCGCAAAAGAGCTCCGAAATCCCGGACCAAATTTCGACGCAGAGCAATACGTCCGCAAACACCGAGAAGCTAAACTCAATCCTCTCTCGCATTTTCTTTCCCGAAGTTCTGGAGCGACAGATGCTGCTGTTCAGTCTCCAAGAGACTCCAGAAACATAGCGTTTGCTCGTCCGGATTTTGCTTCTGGCACGGCGACCATCACAGTTATAGTTCCCGCGTATCGTGGTGTTGAAGAAACCCGAAGGTGTATCGAGAGCGTAATGGCCGATGTTGTCCGACCTGCTGACCAAATAATTGTAGTCGACGACTTCTCCCCTGAAAAAGAACTATCTGACTACCTCGTCCGATTGGCCCAAGATGGAGTTATCGACCTAATCCGCAATACACAGAATAAGGGATTTGTTGCTAGCGTTAATGTCGGAATGAATGCTGCAGGCTCCAATGATGTTGTATTACTCAACAGCGATACCGAAGTTCCCCAGGGGTGGTTGCAGAGGCTAGAGAGGCAAGCGTATAGCTACGACTCGGTGGGTACGGTGACGCCTCTCTCTAACAACGCCACAATATGCAATTACCCAGATCTGGGAGGCGATGATATTCCTGTAGGTTACACTTTCCAGGACTTAGACACCGCAGCACGGCTTGCAAATTCCGGTTTGAGTGTCGAAATTCCGACAGCTGTTGGCTTTGCAATGTACATCAAGCGTCGTTGTTTGGACGACGTCGGCATGTTCGATGAAGAGACTTTTGGTCTTGGATATGGCGAAGAGAATGACTTTAGTCTTCGCGCGACGGAAAAAGGCTGGAAACACCTATTGGCACTAGATACTCTCGTCTACCACAAAGGTGAAGTAAGTTTCGGTAAGAATTCGCCTTCCCGTCAAAAAGCACTCAGCAGCTTGCTCGGAAAGTTCCCCAACTATTTAGAGCAGGTTAGTGACTATGTGGCCCTTGATCCTGCCATTACTTATCGGTTTGCAACTACGGCAAAGCTCTTTGGCGGCAACGAAAAACAACTAATCCTGCTAATTTCCCACGCACTTGGCGGCGGCACGCAGAGACACATTGATGATCTCGTCAACTCGTGCTCCTCTGAAATGGACTTTCTTTTGCTAATTCCAAAAAATGGTGGCTACGAACTGTCGGTGCCAAGTCTTAGAGGACACGCAAAATTACACTTGTCTGTCGCTGAGAAGTCAAAGCTTATTGGCATATTGAAGCTTTTTGAGGTCTCCCGAGTCCACATTCATCATGTGTTTGGTTTCACTGATGAGATCAGATCTATTATCCAAGAAACTAGAGCGCCCTTTGACTTCACGGTTCATGATTACTTGGCTATATGTCCGCGAATAACGTTAGTGTCACCAACCTGGAACGGATACTGCGGAGAAGCCTCTGAAGCTGATTGCAATTCTTGCATATCATCAGGTCCCGAACCCATCTCGCCAGCTAGGAATATATTTGAATACCGCTGGCGTCACCGATGGCTAATTGAAGATGCCGAGCAAGTTATATGTCCAAGTGAAGATACTAAAGCTCGCTTGCAAAGGTATGGTTACAGCCGCGATTTGACAGTTGTTCCTCATGAAGATGAGATCGTTTATAACTCTCGACAGTATATGGGATCTGAAAAGAAGAAGAACTTGCGAATCGCAATATTGGGTGGACTCGCAGTCCACAAGGGCTTGGCGTTGGTAAAGAGCACTGTGATTGCCGCGAGACACGATAATTTCGAGTTTATCCTCATAGGATCAAGTGACCCGCGTATGAAGTTGCCAATGGGATCAAAGTTCACGGAAACTGGGCGATACAAGGAAGAGCAATTGGGATCTTTGATATCTGAGATCGCGCCAGATGTTTTCTGGTTTCCTTCTGTTTGTCCTGAGACCTACAGTTACACCCTCAGTGTTGCCCTCGCATTAGGTGCGCCTATTATTGCAACTTCGATCGGTGCCTTTCCCGAGCGTTTAAGGGGGGTAGAAAACTCGCAACTTGTATCGCCATTTGCGGAGCCTGAGGTTTGGATTTCCGCATTTGAGAGCATGAGAAAGCTTGTTGGCTCTCAAAACTGTGAGGCAAGGGACATAATTGATGCGTCTTACTAACCTAAATGCCTACTATTCGACTGAGTATGGGAAGGGTCTTAAGTCCCGCCGCGCCCGTGATATAGCGCGCATTCGAATAATTGCTGTTCCCGAGATGGGGGATAATGGTGATTATTCTCCGTGCGCCTACATTCGTTTGCTTCAACCTTTGGACTATCTCAGAGAGCTTGAATTGATTGATTTCAAGATCGCTACTGGCGAGGAAGCATTGAAGATTGGCGGAGACATTTTCTATTGTCATAGGACTTCATCCTGTAATGAGGGAAGCGCTGTTGCACTTGCCCGCCACGCCAGGGAGTGCGGGGCCAAGCTATTCTACGACTTAGATGACAATCTTCTTAAGATTGACGAGGCACACCCCGAAAGTAAACAACTCTCGGGAATACGAGTTGTTGTAGAGAAGTTTTTGCAGGAAGCCGACGCAGTCTTCTATTCAACTAGAGAACTTAAGAGGCAATTGGCTAATTCTAGTAAGCGGCAATTTGTGATGGACAACGCGCTAGATCAGCGTTTGATTGCAGATTTTCCCACTTTGGATACAGAGGAACTGGCTGGGACTAACCAAAGTGTGGGCATAATCTATATGGGAACCTACACTCATAGCCACGACTTTGACCTAGTCTCGAAAGTGCTCAATCAAGTTCTTGAGGATTTCGGTGACCGAGTGAAAGTGGGAATTCTAGGAGTAACTCCCAGGTCTAAGCTGCCGTCAGGGATTAGGCGAATTTACCCACCAGACGTCGTCGGCTCCAGTTACCCAGCATTTATGAGTTGGCTTACAGCTAGGCGGGAGTGGCAAATTGGAATCTCACCACTGCAAGATACACAATTCAATGATGCAAAGTCGCCCATCAAAGCTCTTGATTACATCTCAATGGGTGCTGTTCCCATCGTATCCGATGTTGAAGCCTACCGAAGCCTTCCCGCAACCGCAGTAGAGAGGGTCGCGAACCGGCCCGAGAATTGGTATAAATCTATCGCATCACTTGTTTCGAGTGAGAGTAAGCGCCAACATATGGCAGAGCGAGGGCGAGACTATTTCTTGAGTAGAGCAACCTTAGAGGCAACAGTCGATGAGAGAATTGAAACTCTTGCTCAAGCAATGGAATAATTTCAACTGAATGCTCATGTCAGCCAAATCTTAGTTTAAGCTAAGTGGTTCCCATAGGATCGAAGATGATAGAGTTGCCAAGTGAATACATCAGGGAATACTATAAAGAATATTACCCCGATCTGCAAAACATGGCTGACGACGAAATTGACAGTCATTATCAGCTTCATGGCCGAGATGAAGGTAGGGTGAGTTCCCCGGCGGCGCTCAGAGAAAAGTTTGTCCCTATTATGCCAATTGACCTACCACTTTTGGAAATTGGGCCATTTTGTAATCCAATGATCATTGGAGAAAACGTTTCATATTTTGATGTTTTAAATGGTGAAGCTCTCCGACAGAGAGCTGAGTACTTGAAGCAAACAATCGTTCAAGTGCCTGAAATCGACTATGTCTCAGATCATGGTGATTTGAGTATTGTTGATAGGGAGTTCGACGCAGTGGCAAGTTCGCACTGTGTTGAGCATCAGCCAGATCTTGTATATCACCTTAAGCAGGTCGAGCGTATTCTGAATGAGGTCGGTCGGCATTTTCTCATAGTACCAGATAAGCGGTATTGTTTCGACTATTCTTTGCCAGAGAGCAACTTAGGTGAGGTTTTGCAATCGTGGCATTCATCACTTAGGAACCACAGTCTCGGAAGCCTGATAAAATATCGAGCTCTCACCACGCACAATGTGACGAGTAGACACTGGGCTAATGATCACTATGACGAGGGCTGGGGTGGTAGCGTAGAAACCAAATCAACAGATGCCATTCGCGAGTTTGTTAATAGCGGAGGCTCATATATCGATGTTCACGCTTGGCAGTTTACGCCTGATACGTTTCGCTTCATTATGCGAGCACTCTTCGACATGGGTCTGGTAGGCTTAAGTGTAGAGAGGGTGTATGACACACCTTGGGGACGGAATGAGTTTACGGCAGTTTTACGCAAGACCGCGATTGCTTGTTGATGCGTATGTTGTGAGATTTGTCATTTGGCTTTCGACCTTGTCTATTCCCGTGATGCTTATGTTGCTAATTACGCCTCCTACATTTCGCGTAACGAATGAATTCGTCTGAAATTCCCTGTTCCTGCTGGCTTATTGGCGGGTGATACCGCGAGGTTAATTTGATTTGAAGAATAATGAGTGGTGTAACAGTAGATCACTGAAGGTGCTGTCTGTGCCTGGTTGTGCGCGTCCTCAACATAGAAAGTTCCTGGTGTTTGTAGTTCCTCAGAAGGGAATGGAATCTCCCTTACTAAGTAGATGGACCAAAGATAGAAATTTTGATATAGCTGCTCGCTTCTACGAGGAACCAGGCTCCAATGAACGGTTGTTGGAGATGGCTGACTTCACCATGACTGGGGGTCTGAGCAAGTTTCATGCTGCTTCTCAATTCTTAGAATTGTCAGACCTCAGAGCATACTACGAAGGTTACATGTTTTTAGATGGAGACCTTGAATTTGATGCTGAACAATTATCTGACTTTCTCGATTTTTGTTATGGTGCGAGGCTCGATCTAGCGCAGCCGAGTGTGACTAGAGACTCTTATTGTTACTGGAAGATGGCATATCATCAACCGTCTTACGTCTATCGTGAGACCTCATTTGTTGAGGTGATGGCCCCATACATCAGTCGCACCGCTCTTGCTCAGGTTCTGCCAACATTTAGCCAATCGATCTCAACTTACGGGCTTGATCTCGTTTGGCCCTCGCTGATCAAAAGCAAGCAAATTGGGGTTGTGGATGCATTTCAAATGCGGCACCGAGAACGTGTGGATCATGCCTCTGGTGGTTTCTACAAGTATCTGAGGTCGATTGGCATCGACCTCGATGAGGAGGAAAGACGAATACTTGCATCCTACGGAGTGATTCGGGAACAAGCCCACAGTAGACGGGGATACCTGCTCAAGAAGAAAAGGATGAACTCCAACGACAAACTCTCCCTCGCTTCAGTGCCGCTTTATGAGATTGAGAAGAAGACTGAGCGGCAGTGGATTATAGACATCTGTATGCGGTTAGCTGCAATTGGTCCATCGCGCCCGGAAGTAACAAAATCGACAAATCTGCAAAACTGCGTTAGAAGACTTCTTGATCTGCAGTAGAGGAGAGCAGATCCTGATCGGGGATGAATGCACCTAGAGCGTAGGACGAAGCTTAAGGCCACAAACTCATCTCTCGCGGCGTCTTCGACAATTGACACCACTACCGCTTTTATTCGGCTGCAATTGTTGACTTGTGGCATGCAACAATCAGATGAATTTCGGATTAATGGGTGTCAGTGTTTCACAAAGTGTTCACAGGGCGCGGTGCCTCTCGGAATATGCAATTAACTCATATAATACCATGACGGGACTGGCATGAAATCCGTCCCAGTCCCGCAATCACGCTCACATGCTGTGAATCCAGCGTATTCTTTCGTATTCTGGTCCACAGTAATTCTTCTCACTGTGTTGTATGCTCTACTGCTTCCAGCCCTGCTTCTCCCGCGAAGGTGGGTGCTGTCAATCATCCGGTCCTACCTCGCTGCCGTCCTCTGGCTCCTGCGTGGCCTGTTCGGCCTTAGTTGGAAGATCGCGGGCGATCGGCGCGAGGCACGAGGGCCCGTGCTCGTCGCCGCGAAGCACCAGTCCGCGTTCGAGACCCTCATACTGCAGTACCAACTCGGAGATCCTGCCATAATACTAAAGCGGGAATTACTTTCCATTCCAGTATTTGGCTGGGCGCTGCGGCGGCTTGGACACATCGGCGTCGACCGCTCCGGAGACCTCGAGGGGACCCGCCAGTTACTGGCGGCGGCGCGGAAGGCGCACCAGGATGGCCGGCCTGTGCTGATCTTTCCCGAGGGCTCCCGGCGCGAGGTTGACGCGCCGCCTGACTACAAGTCCGGCGTGGATCTCCTCTACGCCGTTCTGAAGGCGCCCTGCGTGCCCGTCGCTGTGAACTCAGGGCGCGTGTGGCCCACGAAATCTCTCACACCGGGTTCGGGAGAGGTCGTGATCGAGTTCCTGCCGGTAATCGAGGCGGGCTTGCCGCGCGCTGCCTTTGGGGCTCGCCTGGCGCGTGAGATTGAGGAGGCTACGGCGCGGCTCCTTCAGGAGCCGATGTAGCGTGCGGCAGGGGCCTCTTTCAGCAAACATCTATAGACAGTTGTGCTCAGCCTTTCTAGACTGGTAAACCTGCAACTCATTCTACTCTTGGGATTTTTGGCGACGCATGGACGTTTCAGACGAAATCGAGAACCGCCTTCTCGCAATTGTATCGCGGGAAGGGCTGATCGATCGCTCCAAGCTCTCGCCAGAGGCGACCCTTGATAACCTTGGGATTGCCTCGGCCGACGTGATCGTCATCCTGATGGCAGTCGAGGAGGAGTTCGGAGCCTACATCCCGATCGACGGCTCGCTCTCCGACGCCCGCACCGTGGGCGACTTTCTGGCCGCGCTTCGCCCGCACCTGGTGAAGCCACAGTTGTGATGGCCCCCCGCCCGCGCGTCTTCATTACCGGCCTCGGGTCCGTCACTGCTCTGGGCCTTGGGGTTGATGCCCTCTGGGGTGCGGCGAGGGATGGCCGGACGGGCGTGCGGGAACTTGCCCTTCCACGGATCGCGAACCAGCTCGTGAAGAGGGCCGCGCACTTGCCGGACTTCGATGCACCAAGCCACTTGCCTCCCGAAGTCCTGCGGTCGACGGATCGCTTCGCGCAGATGGCGATCATTGCCGCACGGGAGGCCCTCACGGATGCCGACTGGAATTTGGCTGAGAAACTGGGCCCCCGCGCAGCCGTCCTGGTGGGGAGCAGCATCGGCGGCGCGACGACGTCTGATATCGAGCACTTCAAGTTCTACCAGTCGCGCGAACGGACGGACCCGATGACCATCCCGAAGGTCATGCCCAATGCCGCAGCCTCACAGCTGTCGATGGCTTTTGGGGCGCGCGGCATGTCGCTCGCGGTCTCCAGCGCCTGCTCCTCAGCGAGCCAGGCCATTGGCCTCGGGCTGATGCTCTTGCGCCAGGGGATGGCGGACCGGGCTCTCGTCGGCGGCAGCGAGTGCCTGCTCACCCCGGCCACCTTCCGCGCCTGGGAAACCCTCCGCGTGATGACCCTGGGTGAATGCCGCCCCTTCTCGACGGGCCGCGACGGCATGGCCCTTGGCGAGGGCGCTGCGATGCTGCTGCTGGAAACGGAGGAGGCTGCCCTCGCCAGAGGCGTCCGCCCTCGCGCCGAACTCGCCGGCTTCGGCACAACAAGTGATGCCGGCGACATCGTGCGTCCCGACGCCGCCGGCGCCGCAGGCGCCATGAAGGCGGCACTCGCCGATGCGGGGCTCGGCGCTCACGACGTCGACTACGTCAATGCCCACGGCACAGGAACCATCCTCAATGACCGCTCGGAGAGCGAGGCTCTGCGGCGCGTCTTCGGCGGCCGTCTCGACACGCTCGCCGTCTCCTCCACCAAGCCCGTGCATGGCCATACGCTGGGTGCTGCCGGTGCGCTTGAGCTGGTCATCACGGTGCGCGCCCTTCAGGACGGTATTGTGCCACCCACCATCAACTGGCTGGGAGCGGATCGTGACTGTATTCCTGATCCTGTGCCCAATGCGGCTCGTGCAATCGCCATCTGCGCCGCCATGTCGAATTCCTTTGCCTTTGGCGGCATCAACGCCAGCCTCATCGTCCGCAAGGTCTGAGCCGTGCAGCAGGCTCATGGCCAATGCATCTCCATTCCGGCGTTCGCTTTCCGCATCGCGGAAGCGGAAGTGGAGAGTTACCGCCGCGCCCTTGGGGTCGCGGGCCGCCGGGTCCCTTTCGGCATGGTTCTGCGCGCCCTTGCCTCCGAACCTGTCGCCTCGGCCATAAGGGACGCGGCACAGGGCAGGCATCCAATCCACATTGCCCATGAGTGCCGAGCGGAAAGTCAACTCCGCGCCGGGATCGACTACGTCTGTGAGGTTCGGCTGCATTGCGTGGACGCCGACCGCCTCCGCATCGAGCAGCGACTGAGTGACCCGTCTGGCCGCCCATGCCTGACGCTGGCATCGGACATCGCATTGGTGGCGCCACGATGAGCTCGGCCCTTCCCGCGCCGGAAACCACGCCACCCATCACGATGGAGCAGGTGGCGGCCTTCGCCGCCGCATCGGGTGACAGCAATCCCGTTCACCTTTCCGAGGACGCTGCACGCGCGGCAGGCCTGGCCGGACCAGTGCTTCATGGCATGATCGTCGCCGGACGCTTCGAGACGTTTCTGGAGCGTATGGATGGCTACGAGATTGCCGAACTGCAGGTACGCTTCGTGCGGCCAGTGCCGGTGGGCAGTGCGCTCATGATTGCGGCGCGGGCCATCGATGTCTCGGGCGCGCAGCATCACATACGGCTCCTCGCGACGATCGGAGGTGTGCTGGTGTCCATAGCCGAGGCGCGGCTGGAACCTCTCTCAGATCCAACCCTGTAAGACCGCCAAGCCGGCAAGACAGGGGCCAGCGACGAGCCAGGCGTCTGCAATGTCCAGAAGCCCCCCCTGGACGGTCATGACGGCCGGATAGTCTTTTACGCCCGCCTGGCGCTTGGCGAGAGAGCCGAGGAGGTCGCCCCCGATGGCTGAGATTACCACCACGACGCCGGCAATGAGCATCGGCAGCAGGGGCAGGCCGAGCCACGCCACGAGTGACAGAAGAGCAATCAGCGTGGCACATACGCCCGTGGCCAGCCCTTCCCAGGTCTTGCGCGGGCTGAGGCGCGGCACCAGCGGCGTCCGGCCGTAGAGTTTGCCGCCGAGTAGCGAGAAGCTGTCGAACATCTCGACGAGGAAGAACGCCAGAACGAGCAAGGCCCATAGTCGCGGGTCGCTTGCGGCGTGGCTGAAGGCTGCCAGCGGCAACACTGGAAAGACCGTGAAGCGCGCCCAACTGCCAGTAATTGACTTGTCGAGGCTGAGCCACGCCACCGCGAGGGCTGCGGCCGTTACTAGCGCCGCAGCCCACAGGAATGGGATTGTTGTCGCAAACCACGAAACACCAGTGACCGCGACAAGGAGAAGGCCGTGCGTTACACGGAAGCTCTTTTCCACTGTCAAGCCATGTACGCTGCCACTCTCGTAGCCGATCCGTGCAGCCGCCACGAGGAGGAGCGCCAGCACGGCATGCGGAGGCAGAAGCCATGGCAGTGCACCCACTGCGAGGATGGCAGCCTCTGAGGCAAGGACCGGCCAGAGTTGACGAGCCACGGACCGGCTCGCCGGAAGGAGTGTGAGGGTCAGAAGGAGGAGTGCGCCAACCGCGAAGGCCGAGCCTATCGCCTGCACCAGCAGGGCGACGGTCAATTGGGAGGTCACGGCTCCTCGCCGGACCGCTTGACGAGCCAGTCCTGGTAGTTGCGCAGAAGCGGCGCGATCAGGCTGTGGGTGCGCGCCAGCACGCGAAGTTGCCAGCCGAAGGTAACCTGGAAGTCGCCGCGCTCGGCGGCCGCGACGATGCCCTTGGCCACTGCCTCTGGGCTCATCGTGCCGCCGCTGCTGGCGAGTTTGCGTGTGACCGCGGGGCGCAACTTGCGCTCCGCGTGGAGTTGCGGCGTGTCGGTGTCACCCGGAAATGCAATCGTTACGCTGACGTTGCGGGGCTTGAGTTCGACGCGCAGACTTTCGGCGAGGCCGCGGACCGCAAATTTTGCGGGCCCGTAGGAACTGTATCCGTAGAGCCCTGTAAAGGCCGCGCCGGATGCGATGAGGACAAGCCGGGGCCTCGGCGCTTTCTCCAGGTGCGGAAGAATGAAGTGCGCGAATTGCAGCGAGCCGAGGTAGTTGGTGCGCCACTGGTCCTCGTGGTCACGCAGCGTCTGGTTCACGAACTTGCCCGGGATGACGATGCCCGCAGACGAGATGCCCCAATCCGGCGCGCCGAGGCCGTCGACCGCTGAGGTGATCGCCTGCCTCAGCTCATCCGGGTCACGAACGTCCGCCGAGAAGGTCTGGACTGCAGAGGCGCCGCCTCCGGCCGCGCCGACCGCCTCACGCGCCGCCGCGAGCCTGTCGCGGTTGCGCGCGATCAGGGAGATGGAAGTTCCGCGGGACGACAGCGACTTTGCGATTGCAAGGCCGATGCCGCTACTTCCGCCCGTTATGATCGCGTGTCCCGGCATTGCTGGGATCAGAGCCTTCCTTCAGCAAAGTCGACGATCAGGCGATGCCCTTCATCATCCTGCACCTGGCGAGGCGGATGCTTGAACAGGAAGGCCGATGCCTCCCATATGGCGCCGGACAGCTTGCGGTCCAGCGCAATCTTGGCACAGCGGATTGCCGACATTGCCATGGCGGCGGCATTGGGCGAGTCCTCGACGGAGAGCCTGACTTCCATGTTCATCGGAACGCCACCGAGCAGGCGTCCCTCCAGTCGCACGTAGCCTACCTTCTGGTCATTGAGCCAAGGTACATAGTCCGATGGTCCGATCCGCACGTTCTCATCAGAGAGGCGGTGCTCGAGGGCCGATTGCACCGCCTCGGTCTTTGACTCCCGCTTACTGAGGAGGCGGTTGTGATCCATCATGTTGAGGAAGTCGGTGTTGCCGCCGACATTGAGTTGGTAGGACCGGTCGAGAACCGCGCCCCGCATGTCAAAAAGGTGAGCGAGTGTGCGGTGGACGATCGTTGCGCCAACCTGCGCCTTGAAGTCATCGCCCAGAATGGGCAGGCCGCGCTGCTTGAAGGCATTGGCCCACGTCGGATTGCTGGCGAGGAATACCGGGATCGCATTGACGAAGGCCGCACCCGCCTCGAGCGCGCAGTTGGCGTAGAATTCGCTCGCCTGTTGCGAGCCAACGGGCAGGAAGCTGATGACTACCTCGGTTTGTGCCGCCTTCAGCGCGGTCACCACTTCTGACGCGGACATCTCGGGCGCCGTGCTCGGAACGAAACTGCGCTGGGGCGCCTGGTTCCCGAGGAATGCCGTCATGCCGTCGAGGCTCGGGCCGCGGCCCACCGTCACGTTCAGCTTGGGTACGTCGCGATGAAAGATTGCTGTGCAGTTGGGCTCCGCGAACACCGCCTCCGAGAGGTCCCGACCGGCCTTCCGGGCATCAATGTCGAAGGCCGCAACGAACTCGATGTCACCCGGGACGTAGGGCCCTAGTTTTGGGAACGGCACGCCGATGGCGGACGCGCCCTTGGCGCGGCAATAGTGAACGCCCTGAACGAGTGAACTGGCGCAATTACCAACGCCCACGATAGCCGTACGGATCAAGAGACCCCCTGTAATAAGATATTCGAATTTGACTTATCGCCACACCTGTCACAATTCGCGTGGCATTACAAGTTGTTCGGCTGGCAGTTCGCCTCGCCTTTCAGCGCGCCCTCATCCACCTCCGGCCAAGCAAAGCCGCACCCGTCTGCAACTGTCTGAAGAAGGCTTCCGGGCTCCGGCTTGCGTGCCCTTTCCTCCTTGGTCAGGCCGTGGTTCCAGAGGTGCACGCACACCGTATCTGGAGTGACCCATTTCCGCCAGTCATAGCTTCCGTCCCAGATTGTACGGCGCTCTTGCCAGGGCAATCCGCAGGACCATGAAACTGGCCGGATTTCGGAGGTCATCTTGTGCTTCTGGAGCAGCCAGGTGAGCAAGTTGGGGCCAATCACGCCCCAGTCGGAGTCGCTCACGTGCTGTGGCAAGCCAACCGCCTTGCGAACTGACAGATAGATGCGCCTCCAGAGCGGGTACCATCCCGGGATGGGGTGCTGGTCGAAGGCGTGTTGGCGCAGGTCGTTGATGAGGGGATGGCCGGGAGTGACCCAGATGAAACCTGCGCTCACGAGTTCGGGTTCCTGCCAGCCGACCAGGTAGTCGCCCGTTTCATGTGGGGCCTTCAGGAAGAGCATGTCGGTGTCGAACCAGGCGCCGAGACCCTTGGCCAGCACTTCATAGCGGAAACGATCCGAGAACAGGGCGACGCTCTGCGACTTGCGGTGGCGAACCATCTTGTCGAGGCCGAGAACCTCATTGCCATCAACCACTTCCACTCCAGGTGGAATGCCCTCGACCGGCTCGTAGGTGAACAGTCTGACGCGCGCTCCGGTGCCGACGGCGGACGCGAGGCAGAGGCGTTGCAAGGGGGGGAGGCTCTTGCCAACCCATAAAGCGTTGAGATCCAATGGTTTTCTCCTTCAGCCCACGAGGTCGCGGGTGTCAAAGGCGAGGATGTCGCCGGTGCGGGTGGCGTGGTGGGTCGAGAAGCCGGGGATGATGCCGGGCAGGAAATCGATTGAAGTGGCGGGTTCCTCGCGGAACTCAGTGGGGGTGAGGGCGGTGATGCGCATCGGGCGGACGCCTTCGCCGTAGTGGTTGGGGCTGTCCTGCATGAGGCGGATCAGTGTGCCGTCCGGCTGTCGGCCGATGTATCCGGCGTTGCGGCCGGTGCCATTTGCGTTGCTGCCGTAGACGTTCTGTTCGTTGATCGGATGTGGCGTGAAGTGCCCGGACAGCAGGTCGTCAGTGTAGTGGATTTCGAGGTGGCGGTTGGGTGCCGAACCCTGCACCGAGGTGATGAGGTACCAGAGGCCACCCTCGCGGATGACCATGCTGTCGGCGGCGTCGACCCCGAAGCGCAGCCGCCGCCTGAGACGCCAGCGCGACGGCCAGGCGTCGCAGACGTAAAGATCGATGGAGCCCCGCTGGTATGTCTCGGGGATCATGTAGCTCTCACCATCGAGCTCAAAGATACACGGGAATGAGGCGTGACAGTCGAGTGCCGCATATCCGGGCAGGAATTCGATGGGCTCTGTGGAGGTGACATTGAGCCTGTCGTCAAGCCCCACCACAGTCAGGAAGCCGCGATCCCTCGGGTAGACGAACTCCTCGAGGAAGAGCCAGAGCCTGCCGTCCCGCTGCGTGATGAAGGGGTCAGCGTAGTAGCCGTCGGCGGGGCCGGGAATGACCGTCTCCCGCCCGCCGGGGAGCTGCCAGAGCTTCACTGTGAAGTGGTCGTCGCGGCGGCGCTTGCGGCCGTCGAGCCGGGTATCGTCGAAGAGGCGTGCCTTGTGGTAGAATTGTTCCCCCACCTTCCGCAGGGCTGACGTCGCGCGATAGAGCGGGTCGGCAGAGAGCGGGCGGCCGTTGGGCACATGGTTCCGGGTCGATATCAGTGGACTGGGATTGGCGGAACCGATGTCGATTTCCTCAAGCGTCTGTTCGAAGCTTCCCGCGAACATGGCCTTGGCCAGCAGGCAACTGAGCAGCGCCTCGTCAGCACTGTGATCCTCGATGAGGGAAAGGCGGGCCCAGTCCTCGACAAGTTCGCGCCCGAGACCAGTCGCGAGGTCGAAACCTACGGCACCTGTTGCATACTCGCGAATGTGGCGGACCTCCATCGGCACACCGAGAGCCTCGAGCACCCTCGGATCGCATTTCCGGGCGAGGGGCATCTGGCCGCGGAGGCCCCAGAAGCCCTGCCTTTCCAATGAGCGGATCGCCTCATCGAGGGGAGCTTTCAGGATGGCTCCCGGATCGAACCAGAACAGCGGGCCGTCGAATGACCTTGCAGCCTCTGCAATTATCAGTGGCTTCCAAGCCTCACTGCCCGCCACGACCGCGACATGAGAGGGATCGTCGGTCAACGGAAAGGGTTTCAGGCTGGTCCAGGGAAAGCGTGCGGACAGAAGCCGGCGGTCTGCATCCTCAAGCCCTAGGTCGTAGACTTCCCAGTGCGCGCGCCGATGCTCTCCCCGGCGCTCGGCCGAAAGCAGCAGTTGCATCACTGTCCGCGCATGTCGATGATCTGCCGCCGTCGCCACGCGCGACGGCCGGGCCCGGTCGGCCATCATGCGGCGACTTCATTGGGAGGCTGGTCGATCACTCAAATAACTTGTCTGTCGTGGGGTTGCACGCCTGTCTCTATCAAGAACCACAAAATTCGACAAGTTCGCCCTGCCGTCACGCGTCGCACCTCACGAGCGCGCTTCACTCTCGAGTCTCAGCCCCGCTCCGGGCAACAGATTTTCGAAGGCTGGCTTCGAAATTGATCCAGAGGTGAGCAATACGATGCATCGCTTCAAGTCGTCGGGAGTGAGCGACTTCATCAGATTGTGAGTGGCGCAGTTGATCCTCTCGGGCGCTGAGGGACCTGGGGCGGGGGTCACGAAGACAAATGCACGGGTCTCGAGCGTCATAGTTCCAGGAAATCTGCGTAGCGCTGCATTGCCGTCGTGTTCAACTGGGACAGGTAGTCCCTGATCAGATCAACCATCTCGGTCCGCTTAACTGACGTGACGCGTTGAAGCCTCTCACATACCTCTGCAGGATTGGCGAAGTCACTGACTTCGACCAAGCGCACATATTCGTGGTCTTCCAGGGCGTCAAGGAACAGGGAATTTCTCAAGCAGGGTGTGCCCACCGCCTCACTCTCGAGGTTTACCATCGGGTGGCACTCCACGACAGAGACATAGAGGGTCGCGATGCAACTGGCCATGAGCCTCAATGTCGTCCGGCGATCGACGTATTCAATTCTCTCCAGTTTAGACCTGAACGGCTCCGGGAGCGCCAGGTCTCTGGCGAAGTGCAATACCCGCTCGACTTCGGGAGCCATTGCAGCGCCGAGGGCATTGCAGAACAGGTTCTTTCTCCAGCCCGGCGTGCCGGGAACGAGGACATAATTCGAACTTCGTGTCGCCTGTGCGTAGTGGTGTGGGACGACCGGGCTCATGTTGAGCAGCAGTTGGCGCGAGGACGGGAGCCCAGGGATGTCGTTGCCCGCCTTCATGAAGTGGAGCTTTCGTGCGCTGCCAGACCTGACGAGGTCAATTGCGGAAAACACAAACTGGCGTTCCTGCTCGCTGCACCACTGTGTGATGTTTCCATGGTATATAATGAAGATGCTCTGAGCCAACCCCCGGGCCGCGAGCTTTCGCACCAACTCCACCATGTTCGGGGACGTTCCGTGAATAACGATCCGCGACACGCGGCGAGAAGCGATGGTGGCGGCGATTGCCTTGATGTCTGCCACACCCAGTTTTCCACGGTCATCGATAGCGAGTTTCATTCCGGGGAGTGATCCGGCGGCTGCGCGGATGCCCAGCCACTGCCGGTGAAACACATGCAAGACCCTGTCGAACGCTTCACTCCTGTGGGCGTATTCCGTGTCGGTTGGAGCATCCCAGTCATATCTGAAGGCGCCCCACGGCTTGCGGCGTACAAGGTTCAAGTAGGTTCTATTGGCAATCGAGTGCAGGCGTCCTGTTATATCCTGTACGGTGTCGGGGGTATCGACGGAGGGAGACAGCAATGCCCTCAGCAACCGATTTTCCTGACGCAGCGCGTCGACGAGCGCGTCCCGGTCCGGATTGCCTGAGGAATTCTGATCTTGTTCGTCAGTCGTGTTTGTCACGGAGATATCCTGAACAAGTACGGGCATGAGATGCAGGAAATCCCGCGAAACTCATTGGCTGATCGAAATGAAGCCATGCTCTGTATAGTCTCAACGGAGAAATCCCTCAACTCTACGGCAGGTCGCAGTGTCTGCGGTACCCATGCTGCCGAGCCTGCCGCAGCGCCGTCGGTCGCGAAGGCTTGCATTGTTCGACCGTCAACTGGATGATGAGGCCGTCGCAGCCGCCTCCTCGTTGGCAACCCTAGTCTCCAGCAATTTCCTGGCGATCGAAGATCATGGCGCGGGAGATTTCCCGGACTGCCTCGTGATGTCGTCGGGCAAAATCAATTTCTTTCGCCGGTGGATCTGTGCCTTTCAGGATCCCATCAATGTGCGGGTCGGTGGTGTTCGCGATCCACCCGTCCAGCAGAACCTTGTCCTGGCCCAATGCATGGCTACCGGTATCCACCTTCTCCGTCCCCAAAAGGTTCTCGCCGAAGGCAGCATACACGAAACCAGCTGGCGCAATGAGGTCGTAGATCGTGGGGACGATGTCTAGGTGGGAAGCCGGACGCTGGTAGTGGCCACGCAGGGTGGTGGGCAGACCATCTCCGGCGAAGATGATGGGAACTGTCAGAAGCTCCAGAGGGGAGTCTCCGGGAAGCTGGTAGTTGGCGCCGTAGGCCGCATGGTCGCCGGTGATCACGAACAGCGAGTGCGGAAAGCGTTGCGAGGCCTCGCTGACGAAGCGCTTGACTTCGCGGTCCACGAACATCTCGTGCCTCAAGACCATCAAGGTCTGCTCATCCCAATTCCGGGCCTCGGGAGGAAGTGGGGGAGGCGGCGGCAGCAAGCTCAGGTCCACATTGAAGGGTGAATGGTTATTGGTGGTCAGAATGAAATTGAAGCTGGGCTTCGACGGATCGATGCGGGAGAGAACGTCGTCGAACAGATGATTGTCCCACACTCCCCAGGCATTTCCCGGCTTACCCTGCATGCCACCCGCCGAATGGAGATGCTGGAAGCCTTGTGGAAGGACGAACTCGTCGAGGCGCTGCCAGCCGGCATAGCCGCCGTAGAAGAAATGCGTCTCATAGCCAAGGCGCCTGAAATTCGGGGCAATGGACGTCGGCAATTCGCGCTGCGCACCACTCTCCGAAAGGATGACGAAGTCGGGCGACAGAGTGCCAGCGACAAGCGCACCCAGCGTGTTGTCCGTCTGGCGCCCGGACGGTATCACGTTGTCGAACCAAGCACCTTTGTCAGCCAGTTTCGCGAGCCCCGGGTAGAAGCCCCAGGCCCGGTATTTCTCCATGAGCGGAAATCCATGCTGCCCTTCCAGCAGGATAATGAAGATGTGATCGGGCGCGGCGCCCGCTCCTGGCGCCTCCCGTGCAAGCCGCTGCGCGATGTCCGTTCCCGTTCCCGGAGGACGGCCGAGAGCCTCGTCCTGAATGTCGAGTGCCTGAGCCAGGGCTGCCGGACTAGGCGCCGATCTGTCTGCGCTCAGGTCTTCGAGGGCATTCAGAAAGAATGCGAAGGGGCTCGGGATCAGCCGGTTCAATTCGCCGGACTGGCTGACGTAAGCGGTGCGGATGCGGATGGGCGACTGACCCCAAGCGAAGCCGCGCACCAGGCCAAAGACCAGTGCGACCAGGCAGATTGTCATGACAATCCGGCCAAACTTGCTGCGGATGCCCGATGGCTGCCCGCGTCGCGTTCGCTTCACGATGACGAGGGTGCTGAATGCCGCCACGGCTCCCATGATGATCGCGATGGCAAGGAACCACAGGGGGTGGTGGGCCTGCCACACGGTCGTGCGAACCGCCCCGTCGTCGTCGCTCAGTATGGCGAGAACACGTTGGTCCAGTTGCGTTCCCATGACCTGATAGAACTGGTAGTTCCCGGCATAGACCATGGCCGATGTGACGAAGAAGAGCCAGAGCAGGATGGCCCTTGGCGGCCGCAGGTTGATGCGGTAGCCGGCCAACCACGAGAGGCCGCCGATCACGATCGTCGGGAGGACGACGATGGTGGCGATGACGCTGTCAAAGCGAGCACCAGTCAGCAGCGCCCGCAGGCTGTCCTCTAGCGGAAGCGTCGAGATTTCGGGCCAGGCAATCAGGCACCGATAGGCGAAAAGCCACGCCATGATGCAGAGTCACGCCACGGCGTCATGGCGGAGGCCGAGCGTCCACTCATCCCAGGCACGATCCCGATTGCTCGACACATCCGCACCGCCAGTCATCGTGCCGCCCGTGTCTCTGAGATGCGAAGGTGCAGGGTGGCAGCCCCGGCGCAAGTCCGCCCCACCCGTTCACGAAACCTCAGCTGACGGCCAAACGCAACCGCGCAGGAACGCGCCATGCGTTCCAGCCCAAGGACAGCCCCCGCATCTCGGATCACGGCCATGTCTGCACCCGGTCCCGAACATCGTAAACCAGATCTCCCCCGCAGATGCTGAGGTGGTGGCTTCCCGCGCCGGCCGGAACGCCGTCGGGACGTTCACTTTCTGTCAGTGGCCGTTCGGCGAAGGAATTTGGAGAGAGATCGGTGATCTCCATCCACTGCCCTCCCTCTCCGTAGTGGTGCCGCGAACTCTGCATGTACCGCAACAGGCGGCCTCGCGCATCGAAGCCCAGGAAGCCGGCGCAGCGACCGGTCCCGAACTTCTCTCCCGCATAGAGCCGCTCGGCATTGATGGGGTGAGGTACCAGGGGTTCGGTGAGCACATCCCTGCTGGTGAATATCTCCAGGTGACGGTTGCCCGCTCCGTCATTCACCGAGGTGAAGAGGTAGTCGAGGCCCTCCATCCGGAGGAGCATGGTGTCGGTGGCGTCGATGTCCGCGAGCAGCCGCCTCCTCAGGCGCCACCTGCCGGGAAACGCCATGCACTCATAGAGGTCGACAGTCCGACGCGCGCAGGTCTCCGGGATCATGTGGAGCAGGCCGGCGACTTCCACGAGGAACGGAAATGAGGCATGGCAGTTGATCTTACCGAACAGTCCCTCCCCGTTCACGGGAACCTCCCGGGATGTCTCCGCATTCAAGGCGACAATCCGGCCACGGTTTTTCAGGTAGTCGAAGCGCTCCAGGAAGAGCCAGCGTTCTCCACGCCATTGCCACATGAAGGGATCTGCAAAGTAGCCAAGCCGAGGGCCCCTGACCGCCCGTCTGTTTCCACGGAAGACGGTGTAGTGCTCTCTGAAACCGCTGAGGAGCCCATCAATCCTCGACTTCCAGAACGCCTCGATACGCAATGCCAGGCGGTCACCTGCCTTCCATACCCGGTACATGGCCCGCGCAGGCAGGTCAGTCCAGACGGGCCAGTTGCTCCACAGCTTGTTGCGGGTGGAGAGATAGGTGACCGGCCTGACCGAGGAAATGTCGACTTCCTCCTCTCCAATCTCAATCTCACCGCGCCAGGCGGCCGTGAGGAGGAGCGCCGAGAACAGTGTCTGCTCCCAGCGATGCCGCGGATCGGGGTTGTCGGGGAGAATGAACTGGGGGTCCCGAGCGAGCCTCGCCCAGTCCCCCAGAATTCCCCTTGCCACCGGCTGACGCGTGTCGAAGGCGATCGCGCCAGTGACCCGTTCGGGCAAGTGCAGCACCTCAAGAGGCATGTCCAGCTGGTCGCGGAAAGTTCTGATCACGCGCTTGTCGGCGCGCCCCATGAGTGCCGTCTGGCCCGCCAGTGACCAGATGCCGAGCCGCTGGGTGGAGGCAATTGGCGCGTCGATCGGCTTCCGCAGGAGAGTGGCGGCATCGAACCAGAACACCAGTCCCTCGCGCCCGCGAGTGACCTCCTCCAGCAGGATCGGTTTCCAGGCGTAGCTCCGCCGCTCGATGCTCACGTGCGGGGGGTAGCGCGAGAAATCGACCGTCCGCAGGTCCGCCCAACTGAACTGCTCCCGGATGTAACGACGGTCGTGTTCCGTCATCCCCAGGTCGAATATGACCCACTCCAGGCGCCAGTGCTCGCCCAGGCGCTCGGCTGAGCGCAAGAATTGTACCAGTGTCCGGACGTATGGGTGGTTGGCTCCGGTAATGATCAGGGGCGCAGGAGCTTCAGTGATGGGCATCTGTTATGCCTGCACAAGTCGGGAAATAGTCAAAAAATTGCCTATTGTGATCTCGTGCTGGTGTGTCTATCAAGTGCCGCGAAATTCGGCAAGGCTTTGCTGGTCGCGGCTTCCTGTCCGAACCCACCAAATCTGGTGTCTGATTCGTGAACGTATTTAGCCTTCTTATTCCGATGCTGAGGTTCTTGTGGTCGCACGCACCGCAGCGCCTCAAGTACGCCGTGCTCCTTCTTGCACTCCTCGCCGGCCTCTCGCGCGACTGGCTGATGCTCGTCGTCAACAAGGCTGCCGCCGCGCCAGTTGATCAGACCATTTCCTACTGGCTGCCGCTGTTTCTGGTGACCTTCGTGCTCGTCATCGGATCCGCCTTCACCTACGCCGTACTCGTCCAGGTCGTCACCACCCGCGTGGTCAACAACGTCCGCCTGAAGCTGATCGGCGGCCTGCTGAAGGCGCAGCCGAGCTTCGTCGACCGCCGCGAGCACGGCGCGCTCTACCACATCCTGACGACTGACGTCAGCGCCGTCGCGGGCTTCACGAGCACGCTCCTCAACCTCTTGCCGGCCTTCATCTTCCTCTGCATCGCTATTCCGCAGGTGTTCTACTACTCCATGGTGTCGGGTTTCTTCGTTATCCTCGTGATGATCGGCGGCGTGCTCGCCTACCACCTGCAGCAGCGGACCATGGCGAAGCTCAATGACGACGCGCGCGCCCTTGAGGTCGCCTATTTCGAGCGCGTCTCCGAGATGCTGAAGGGCTTCCGCGAGCTGAGACTCCACCAGCCCCGGCAGAGGAGCTTCAGCAGCGACATCCTGCAGGTTCTCGAAAGGCTTCGCGGCCTCCTGATCAAGGTGACGCGGATCTTTGAGACGAGCGAATCCGCCGTGCAGGGACTGAAGTTCCTGCTGTTCGCAGCGATCGTCTTCCTCGTGCCCTACCTCGTCCGGACGGACAACGTCATCACATTCCAGATCCTGACGCTCGTTCTTTTCTCGCTCATGCCGTTCGAGCAGATCGTTACGAGCTACCCCGCCGTCATCGGCACGCTGGTCTCCTACATGCGCATCAATGACCTTGCGACGGAGCTCAACGTCATCGAGCGGGTTGTTGAGAGGCCCGTCGACTTCGCGCCGCCCTTCAAGACGATCTCGCTGCGCGACGTGGAGACAAGGTATAACTCACGCGAGACGAGCAGCTTCGCGCTAGGCCCCCTGGATTTTGAACTCAAGAGCGGCGAGGTTGTCTTCCTCGTGGGCAGCAACGGCTCCGGCAAGACCACCTTCATGAACGTGCTGTGCGGACTGCTCGATCCCACGTCGGGCACCATGAAGGTCGATGGCCAGCCCCTCGCGCCGGACGACATGGGCGGCTACCGCGCGCAGTTCTCGGCGATCTTTACCCAGTTCCACGTGTTCCGGCAGCTCTATGGCCTCGAGGGCGTGACGCCGGAACAGGCGGACGAGATGATCGAGAGGGTGGGCCTCACCGGCATCACGCAGATCCGCAGCGAAGGCATCAGCCGGCTCGACCTTTCTGCCGGCCAGAAGCGGCGGCTGGCGCTGGCTATTGCATTGCTCGAGGACCGCAACGTGCTGGTGCTCGACGAGTTCGTGGCCGACCAGGACCCCGAGAAGCGCGACTACTTCTTCCGCACGCTGGTGCCGTGGCTCAAGGCGCAGGGCAAGACCGTGGTTGTATCCACCCACGACCTCGCCTGGCTTGAGTGCTGCGACCGGGTCATCACCTTCGAGAACGGCAAGATGAGCGAGAAGCAGCGCCCGGCGCCAGTCGAGGCTGTTGCTTCCTAGGCTCGCAGCTCAATCAATTTCGCTAAGCCGTGGCCACAGCCTGGCCTCCACGCGGGCGAGCATGGCCTCGTCGTCGATCTCGCCCCACAGCAGGTCATCGACCCTCAGGCAGGCGATGGCCGTATCGCCCGCCGCGCGGACGACGGCGCTTTCATAGTCACTGTCGGGCTTCGCCTGGTGGGCGTGTGCAACCAGCTCTCTTGCGAGCGCGGCCGAAATCTTTGAGATGCCCACCAGTTCGCCGAAGGGGACATCGGCGTGGCTGGCGCGCTGCTTCGACATGCCCCGGAAGCGGTGGGCCCCTCCCGCCTCGTCGGCCCAGACATAGACCTCATCGCCCGCGCCGGTGGGCCCGGAGGTGAGTATCACGCTCTCGTGGTCCGACGCCAGCACCGTCGCGAGGGCGCGGGGCTCGTAGATGATGTCCGACTCGAGAAGCAGGAAGGGACCCCTCATCGCGGCGAGGCCAAGGTGGAGGCTCTCGAAGCTGCCTTTCTCGGCAAACTGGGGATTGTGGAGGGTCGTCACGGCAATGCCAGCCACAGAGGGCAGCTGCTCGTAGAAGTCGGCGAGATGCCCCGTGACGATGATGACGTCACGGACGCCGGCGCGCGCCAGCCGTGCGAGCGAGCGCGCGACGAGCGTCTGGCCCCCGACCTCGATGAAGCCCTTCGGGATGCTCTGGCCTCGGGGCCCCATGCGGACACCCCGGCCCGCCGCCAGTATCAACGCCTGCGTGACTGCCAAATGGCCTATCTCCTGAACTTAAATCAAAGAAATTGCTCGACAAAGATGGCGCTGGCTGTAGCATTCCGGCTCACCAAATCAAGCCCACGGCGTGTCATGCTAACTGGCTTCGAGGTCTATGAAAACCCAGTCTAGCGCGGGCTGGCCCTCGCCATGAGAATTGTTCAGGTCTGCCCCTATGATCCGGACCGCCACGGCGGGGTGCAGCGGAACATGTATGCGCTGGACGCGGCGCTTGCCCGGCGTGGGCATCAGACGTTGATTGTCGCGCCCGGTGCGCCCGACCCGTTGCAGGAGGGCGTGTGGCGCCTGGGCGCGATGCGCAGCGTGCGGTTTGCGGGAACGCGCTTCGAGGTGACCTGGGCCAAGGCGCATGAGCTCGAGAGTTGCCTTCACCTGCTCCGCGCCTGGCAGCCCGACGTGGCGCATTTCCATACGCCGTGGGACCCGCTCATGCCGTGGCAGCTGTTCCGCCGGCTCGACTTGGCGCGTGTGGCGACCTTCCACGACACGCCCCCGCGGGGCCCGACGGGCATGATGCTGCGCAGCCTGTTCAGGGGACTGAGCCGCTATCTGCTGTCGCGCCTCGATGGGGCGATTGCGGTGTCGGCGGCGCCATTGGCGCACCTCCGCCCCGGATCATCCGGCGTCACGCCGGTGGTGCTGCCGCCGGTGACCGACCTGTCTCCGTTCTTCGACATCGAGAAGGTTGCCACGGAGCGGCCCTCCATCCTTTTCCTCGGCCGACTGGAGCCGCGCAAGGGCGTGCAGGTGCTGCTCGAGGCAGCAGGGCTCCTGGCCTCTGGCGCGGTGGCGCTGCCCAAGGGATTGCCGCCCCCGCGCTTCGTGGTGGCGGGCGACGGCGACCAGCGCGGCGCGGTGCTGGCAGCGCAGGAGACGTTGGGCGGCGGCTGGATCGAACTCGTTCCCGCGCCCTCGCAGGAGGAGCAATTGCGGCTGCTCGCCGAGGCCACGCTCGCGGTGACGCCCGCGCTCTATGGCGAGAGTTTCGGCATCGTGCTGGCCGAGGCGATGGCGAGCGGCACGCCGGTGATCGGCGCCGACAATGCCGGCTATCGTACGGTCCTGACCGGCCGGGGCGCGAGCCTGCTGGTGCCCGCGGGCGACGGCGCGGCGCTGGCGCGGCGGATTACGGGACTGCTTGCCGACGCGGGTGAGCGGCGGGCCCTCTCCGACTGGGGCCGCATGCATGCGCGGCAATTCGACGTAACCGAGCGCATTGCCGACTTCGAGGACTTCTACGCAGCCGCAATCGCCCGTCACGCGCGCTCGAAGCGCGACGGTTGAGGCAAGGCCCTGTCGAGGAAGCTCTGCGCGATGCGCTCCGCCACGCGGCTCGGGTGCTTGCCGAAGTTGTCATTGAGCGTCACCCACTTCGGTCGCTGGCGACGCACCCGCCAGAGCGCGAGTGCGGTCACCGGCCAGATGTCCTCGAGCGGCACGTAGCCGCAGCTCTCGCGCCAGCTTTGTGGGCTGGCGCGCACGGCCTTGCCCTCCGCCAGCATCAGCTGCGGGTAGAGGTACTCTGGCGGCACGTTGCCGAGGCTGCGGAAGCGGGCGCGGCGGGTGGCATCGAAGGCCTGCGGAAAGCGCTCCACCATCGCCTGCCACTCCGCCTTGGCGATGAGCAGCGGCACGTGGTTCACATAGCCGCGCGGAGCCACGCCGAAGCCCTCGTCGAGCAGGCGGTTCGCCTCCGCAAGCGCCAGGTTCCAGGGCCTCTCCGCCTGCGGGTTGCGGATACTCTCATGGCGCGGCGTGGACTTGGCGGCCTCGAACACCAGCGGCCGGCCATCTTCGGCGAGGAAGTCAGAGAGGCTCACGTCCCTCAGGAACAGCATGTCATCCTCGAGGTAGAGGAAAGTGTCGGACAGGCCGGGGATCAGATGCAGGTGGCTGATGATGGCGAAGGAGTTGAAGGTGGGAAGCAGCGCCGCCGGGATCACCTCGTCGTGGTGGACCACGGTCAGGCGGGGGTGGGCGGCGTCGAGCCAGGCGGGAACCTGCGGCCGGCAGCTGAAGAGGAAGACGCGGTTCACCCACGGGGTGTGGCGCTCGAGCGCACGCAGGCCGTATCGCAGGATCTCGAGCGTGTCGCGCGTGCGGGCGGGGTCGAGGTCGGGAACGGCCCGAGCGTGCTCCCTGAGCATCTCATGATAGCCGGGTGTGCGGTCGTCCACCCAGGTGATCACCACGTCGACGGGTGCATTTCCCCTGCCTGCGGTGACCTGTGATTGCAACAATTGAATTGACCTTCCTTGGATAATCCCGATAACGGCTCTCTAGCCCTAATCTGTTTCCGGCGCATTGTGAAACAAGACCTGATCATTGCGGTGGACGTCGGGACGAGCAGCCTCAAGGTGGGGTTGATCGGGCCTGATCTCGACGTCCTCCACTCCGCCGACCACGCCTATCCCGTCTCCTATCCCGGACCTGGGCGAGCCGAGCAGGATCCGCTCGACTGGTGGCTCGCGCTGCGACTGGCGCTGGTGCAGTTGTCTAAGATCTGCCCGAACCTGCGCGAGCGCGCGGCGGGCATCGTGTTTGCCTCGCAGATGTGCGGCGTGGTGGCAGTGGACCGCGAGGGCAGGCCGATCCGGCCGTGCATGATCTGGCTCGACAAGCGGGCGGCGGGCATCGCGCGCGAGGTGATGGGCGGCTTCCCGACGCTTTACGGCTACGGCCTGCTCAAGCTGCTGAGTTCGATCCGCCTCACCAATGGCGCGCCCTCGCTGAACGGCATGGATCCTCCGGCCAAGATGCTGTGGCTGAAGCGCCACGAACCCGAGGTCTACGCGCAGGCCTGGAAACTTCTCGACGTCAAGGACTGGCTGATCCTGAGGGCCACTGGGCATGCGGCGACCACCGCCGACCTCGCCAACGTCACCTGGATGATGGACACGCGGAAGGGTCGTGAAGGCTGGTCCGACGCGCTGGTTTCACGCTTCGGACTGAAGCGCGAGTTGCTGCCGGACATCGTGGATGGAACGGCCTCGCCGGGGGGCCTTACTGATGCGGCCGCCTCCGAGCTGGGCCTTCCTGCGGCGCTCCCCGTCTTTGCGGGGGCGGGCGATGTCTGTGCGGCGGCCTTGGGCAGTGGCGCTGTGGAGGACGGCGAGCTGCACATCTCGCTCGGCACGAGCTCGTGGATCAGCGGCTTCTATCCGGGCCGACGCCTCAGTGCCAGCGAGGGCTATGCGACGATCCTCAGCCCCTTCGGCAATCGGCCGCTGCTGATCGCCACCCAGGAAAGCGCCGGCGCCTGCCTCGACTGGCTCGACCGACTGGCGGGCTCTGAACCAGAGGACGCGCCGGACGGCGTCACGCCGCCGCTGTTCCTGCCCTGGCTGGCGGGCGAGCGGGTGCCGGTCGACGACAACCGCCTGCGCGGCGCCTTCCTCGGCCTCTCTCTCCAGCATGGACGTGCAAGCCTTCGGCAGGCGGTGATCGAGGGCGTGGCCCTCAACACGCGCTGGGCCTGGCAGTCGGTTGCGCGCCAGAAGGGAACCCGGCACGCGCACCTGCTCCGCGCCGTGGGCGGCGGCGCACTGAACCCCGTTCTGTGCCAGGCACTGGCTGATTGCCTCGGCGCCGACTTGGCGGTGTCGCGCGATCCGCGCAATGCGGGCGTACGCGGCGCGGCGGCGATTGCCGCGGCTGGCCTCGGCTGGCGCGCGAGCGTGTGGGAGGCGGCGAAGAGCTTCGACCG
>CAMDBX010000058.1 GCA_945889445.1 Rhizobium sp. Q54 | reverse complement strand
GCGGCTAGTTGCCATGTCGTCGATTGGAGTGGCGGGCAGCACCGTAGCAGGTAGGGAAACATAGGTAGATGAACACGCGAGTGGAGGCCGGCAGCTGGACGGTAAGTGACGCTCTGGTTGCGCGGTTGACAGAGGCGGGCGTCGATGTTGTCTTCGGTCTGCCTGGTGTCCATAACCTCGGGCTCTACAGGGCGCTGGCCCGCAGCTCCTTGCGCCATGTTGCAGTCCGACATGAGCAAGCCGCGAGTTTCATGGCAGACGGCTATGCGAGGCTGTCTGGCCGGATTGGCGTGGCAGTCATCATCGGCGGACCAGGTTTGACAAATGCCGCGACAGGCATTGCCCAGGCATATTCCGACAGCGTACCCGTCCTCATCCTCACGAGCACCGTCGCATTGGCTGATATCGGGCAGGAACGGGGTTCGTTGCATGACGTCAAGGACCAGGCGCTGCTGGCAGCTCAAATTTCTGGGCGTTCCGTCACAGCGCGGAGCGGGGAGGAGGCGCTACGCGCGCTTGATCGCGCCTTGGCCGACATGGCGGCGGGGCGGCCCCGGCCAGCTGTCATCGGCATACCCCACGATGTTATGGAGGCATCCTTCGAGGGAGCCAGCGTTTCCGCACCGCCCATTGTGGCCCCTGCCGCTCCTGAAGTCCTTGTCGCTAGGTCCGCGGCCATTATTGCTGGCGCGTCTTCCCCGATTGCCGTGGCCGGCGGGGGTGCGCTCGGCGCAGCGGCGGAATTTGCTTCGCTGGCTGAGGCCACTGGGCTTCCCGTGGTCACAACCGTTGCCGCCAAAGGCCTCTTGCCACCCGGTCACCCTTGTGATCTGGGGTCCGGCCTATCCCGGGGTGAGATCAGACGCGCCATCGGGGCTGCCGATGTAGTGCTGGCCGTCGGGACCGAACTCGGTGAATCTGATCTCTTCCTCACGGCTGACCATGAGGCTGCGGGTTTGTCTTCTGAGGCACCAGTTCATGGCCGTCTCGGCGCTCGTGGCGCGCTTATCCGGGTTGATATCGACCTTAGTGTGCTGACTGCAGGCGAGCCCACAGCCGTCGCAATACTCGGCGACGCAAAAGCTGTCCTTGAGCGCCTGCGCGACACTGTTCCGGCCGTAGTCTCAGAAGTCCGGACCGCGCGCCTTGCCGCCGTCAAGGGACTTATGGCACAGCGCCGTGATGGCCTGACGCCGCTTGAGCGCAAGCACGTCCTTGTGCTCGACGCCTTGTCTGAAGCTATGGGCCCGGACGGCGTGGTCGTCTCTGATATGACCCAGATTGGTTACACAGGCTGCACACATTACCGCGCCCCTCGGCCGCGGAGTTGGCTCTTCCCGATGGGATATGGGACGATGGGCTATGCGCTGCCCGCTTCAATCGGTGCCAAGGTCTCGTCGCCCAACCGCCTGGTTGCAGCCCTCGTCGGAGATGGAGGACTTCTCTTTACGGTCCACGAACTCGCTACTGCTGTGGAACTGGGCCTGCCACTACCCATACTGCTATGGAATAATGACTCCCTTGGCGAGATTGCTGACTTCATGCGCGCTCGGGGCATCCCCGAGATTGGTGTGAGGCCCCGCAACCCCGACTTCCTCGCCTTGGCGCGAGCCTTTGGGGCCGAGGCGAGGCGCCCCGACAGCCTTGGCGCGCTTGCCGAGGCCATCGCCGAAGCGCTGACGCAACCTGGACCCACCCTGATCGAGGTTCGCGAGGACGCGTCCTTCCTAGATGAGCCAAAGACATGAACATTCCAAATTCTCCGCCTTGGAGCATGCGCGGTGGTCCGCAGGACGTCTTTCTGCGTTCCGATCCGAACTGGCCATATCCGGTTATCGTCGCGGGCAACGGAATATGGCTTCAGGATGAGGAGGGGAACCGCTATCTCGACGTCTCTTCCGGCCCTGTTGCGAGCAATCTCGGTCATGCCCATCCAGGCGTCACGGCGGCCATGCATGCGCAAGTGGACCGTTTGACCTTCGCCTCTTCGCGAGTGGCACGCACGACGGAGAACATCGCCTTTGCCGAGCGTCTGACTGCGCTTGCAGGCCCTGGCTTTGAAAGAGCCTTTCTGGTTTCAGGCGGCTCCGAGGCGATCGATGCCGCAATCAAATTCGCACGTGTTCACGCAGTCCGCACCGGTCAAGAGGCGCGTCAATGTCTCATTAGCCTGCTGCCCTCCTACCATGGTGGTACGCTTGGCTGCGTAGCTGTCAGTGGCGACCTTGCCCAAGCCGCTATGTTCGAGGGGATGATCACTTTGTCGGAGAAGCTCCGAGCCCCTCTGAGCTACAGGCCTGTGAACGGCAGGTCTCCTGAGGAGGACGAGGCGGCCGTGCTATCCGATCTCGATGCGTTGATCTCGCGCATTGGGCCGGAGCGGCTCCTCGCACTGGTGCTCGAGCCGGTTGGAGGCTTGGCCATGCTCGCTCCACCCCTGACCATCACCGAAGCCGAGACGGGGGACTTGCTCCTCCGCCTTGACCAAACCCTCGTTCACTTCGAGCAACTTGCAATGGAGAGTCTCTTATGACCGATCCCCGTTTCCAACCTATAGATCCAGCCGTAATGCCTCGGTTTGCGGACGTGGCCACTTTGCTGCGCGCTCGGCGAATGGACCTTGAGCCGGGCGTTGAGATTGCGCTTTGCGGTGCGCCCTTCGACCTCGGCGCAAACCACAGGTCTGGCGCCCGGCTCGCGCCTGCTGCACTCCGTGAAGCTTCTCGGCTCATGCGCCTTGTCCACCCGACCCTTGGAATTCCGCCCTTTGAGATCACCAACGTGGCCGACGTAGGGGATGCACCGGTGAATCCGCTCGACGCCGCAGTCAGCCTCGAGCGGATGGAAGCCTTCTTCACCCGCCTTAACGGGCTCGGCGCGGTGCCGCTCGTGGTAGGGGGTGACCATACCGTACCACTGCCGGTGCTGCGCGGCATCGCGCGCGGAACGCCTGTAGGCGTGGTGCAGTTTGATGCCCATCCCGATACGCTGGACAGCCTCCAGGGCACCCGGATCAATCATGCCACGACTTTCCGGCGTGCCTTCGAGGAGGGACTCATTGACCCCGCGCGCTCCATTCAGATCGGCCTCCGCGGTCCCCAGTTCTCGCGCGATGACGCCGCAGGCAGCCGCGAACTTGGCTTTCGTGTTATCACCATGGATGAGTACGAGGAGATGGGCCGCGCGGCTGTTATCGCGGAGATCGACCGTGTCACTGGGGAGGGTTCGGTCTACATAAGCTTCGATATCGACGGACTCGACCCGTCTGAGGCAATCGGCACGGGCGTGCCCGAGGCGGGCGGGCTTCGCGTGCGCGACGTGCAGGTGATTATCCGCAGTCTGGCGGGCAAGGATGTAGTTGGCGGCGACATCTGCGAGGTCTCTCCGGGCCTCGACCCATCGGGTCTCACCGCGGTCAATGCCGCAAACATCCTGTGGGAAATGCTCTGCGTGACCGCCGCCGCTGTTTCGCGGCGACGAGGCAATGTAAGCCGATGACGATGACGGCCGCCGGGCTTTGCGACAGGCGACCGTACTGGGCCGATCGCGCTGTAAAGCTGGCAGTCCTGCATGGCTCAAGGGCCGCGGAGCGGCACTCCCTGAGCCTGAGCCTATGACTTTTTGCCGAGCGCACTGAAGGAGCGCGATCCGATGCCCCCTTGCATCATCTGCGTGGCGATCACCGGATCACTACCGCAGAAGTTCGACAACCCCGCCATGCCGATCAGTATCTCCGAGCAGGTGGAAAGTACTCACGAGGCTTTCGAGGCCGGTGCTTCGATTGTGCACTGCCACGTTCGTGACGACGAAGGACGCCCCACATCAGACCCTGACCGCTTCGCTCGCCTTAAGGAGGGGATCGAGAAGAACTGCCCCGGTATGATCGTGCAGCTCTCCACCGGTGGCCGTTCTGGCACCGGCCGCGCCCGGGGCAGCATGCTCCCGCTCCGGCCTGACATGGCTTCTCTCAGCGTGGGTTCTATCAATTTCCCCACACGCGTTTATGAGAACCCCCCGGAACTCGTTGACTGGCTCGCATCCGAAATGATGGCGTGGGACGTGAAGCCTGAGATCGAGTGCTTCGACCTTAGCCACATCTTCCAGGCTGCAGCAATGAAGCGTGACGGCAAGCTGAAGGGGCCGCTCTATGTGCAATTTGTAATGGGCGTTAAGAATGCGATGCCGGCCGACCGTGAGGTGTTCGACTTCTATGTTAACACCTTGAGGCGTCTCTTGCCCGACGCGCAATGGTGCGCAGCTGGCATCGGAGCCGCGCAGATCCTATTGAACGAATGGTGCATTGCCGCCGGGGGCCACACGCGAACCGGTCTTGAGGACAATGTTCGCCTCGACCGCCATACGCTCGCACCCTCCAATGCCGCTCTGGTGCGCCGGGTTGTGGAGATTTGCGGCCGTTATGAACGACCCGTAGCAACATGGCAGGAGGCACGGAGGGTTTTAGGGCTCAGAATGCTGACAGGCACTGGGGCAGGATTACATGAATAAGGTCTGCTCCGACGTGCAGAACAAACTCCTTCGAGAAATCAGTGTTGCGATAGGTTCTTCGCAGGTTCTGACCGGCGCTGATGCGGCGCCTTGGGCGTGCGGCTGGACGGGTGCCTGGCGCGGACAGCCACTTGCCGTCACACGGCCAGGCACAACGGCAGAGGTTGCAAGCGTCATGCGGCTCGCGCATGAGGCTGGCCAGTCCGTTGTGCCATCTGGAGGGCGCACCGGCCTCACGGGTGCGCTGGTGTTCCGCGGCGAGGACAAGGTGAGACGGCGGATGAGCTGGGGATTCGAACCCTGCCATTAGCGGGGGGCGGGACTTTCTCCCCAGTCTCTACCTGGCGCAAAGGTGCGTAATCCTTCGAAAATTGCCCGGGAGGCCAGTTCGCGCATTGTCCCCAACAGCTTCGCTTCTCCCCGCCGAGAGAGTTAGCTGCCAGCGCCTCTCCCTCCGCCATTTAGCCCTTGGGCAAAGCTCTCTCTCCGAAAGCTGAGCGCCTAAAATCCCCAGTATTTGCGGGCTTCCTCGCGAAAAGCTGCTGACTGCCGGAATAGCGGGCCGGTCGATTTTGGTCTCTCTTTGCCCGACATTCTCCGAAGCTCCTGACTGCGCGGGAAAAGTACGGCGGCGATAAACTATTGATTGGAAATACTATTTTATGATGGATGTCGCCGTACTTTGGTTAGTCCAAGCGGCATGCGAAAGGGCTCCGGATCGAATCTGAACAGTCGCTGGGCTAGTCGCAGAAACCATGTCGTGCTGTCTTCAACAGCGTTTCACCCAGTTCCTGTCAGGCTCAGTTGCGCCGAGACCCACTTCCTTGAAGGCTGCCGCAACGCTCTTGCCCTGACTTTGAAGCACCTCGACCTGCCGTAGTTTCTTAACGATCTGCTGGGCTCCCAACTTCTTATTTCCGCATAGGCTTTCCGCTTTCCAGGGGACGTTCTGCGATTTCGTCTGGTTCAAATGGTTCCGGTTTGGTTTGAGTGGATCAAGCAGGGCGGGAAGGGTTCGAACGCTTCGTTGTTTTAAATTAAGTTAAATTACTTATGATCAATTTTAATGATCAGCCCCCATCGAGTGGTCCAGGTTGAATGTTAGTGCATGGGCAGCCGCTTCACCTGGTCCAGCTTCAGGCCGCCGTATTCTTGCCGCCAGCGATAATACGTCACCTCCGTCACGCCGATCTGCCGGACTGCCTCAGCAGTCGCAACTCCTTGCGAAACAAGGACATCGACCTGTCGCAGCTTGGCGACGATCTCTTCAGGCGTGTGCATCTTCCTTGGCATGTTCTGATCCTCCTTGATGCCATAAGACATACTTCAAGTCGGACCACTTCAGTGGGGGTGGATCATACGCTTGCCGCAGCTTCGTGCCGATCTGTTCGGCTCCCAACCTCTTCTTCGGCATAGGCTTTCTCCTTTCCAGGCTGTCTTCTCTCATTTCACCTGGTTCAGAAAATGCCGGTTAGGTCAGTTCAGCGCAGATTGAAGATCCTGAAGCATGCCGAGGAGCCAGGGCATGTCGATCAGGCACGTCAGACACGATGCAGATCATAAATGTGGTCAGCCACGGTAATCCAAGCCGGCCGATGGGAGATGGTGAGTACGGTAAAACTTCCCTTGAGCGCCATGATGTTGGATAACACCTGCGCTTCAGTGACAGGATCAAGCGCACTCGTCACCTCGTCAAGGATCAGGATGTCTGGCTCCGTCACCAGTGCGCGGGCGAGGGAAATGCGCTGACGCTCTCCGCCAGAGAGCTTGGAACCCATCTCTCCCACATCAGTATCAAGGCCCTTGGGAAGTTGCCGCACGAACCGCTCCGCACCAGCGAGTTCTAACGACTTCCATACATCGCCATCGCTGATGTTCTGATCGAGCAATGTGATGTTGTCGCGCACGCTCGTGTGAAAGAGGTTCAGTTCCTGGGGAACATAGCCAATTCGCCTCCGCCACGCCCAAAGATCGATCTCTGAAAGAGGCATGCTCCCCAATAATATGCGGCCGCCAGAAGGTTGAATGAGACCGAGCAGAAGGTCCACGACTGTAGTCTTGCCAGCTCCGGAGTGGCCCTTCAGGACCGTAATCTCACCCTCCCTGACCTCAATGTCGACACCATCAAGTATCAGTGTGTTTCCGCGGCGGAAGCTCACTCTATCGAAGCGGCATGTGCAGGGAACGGGCGGAGCATGAACGCCACGATTGATCTCGCGGTTGGATTCGGCGTACTCGATAAGGTTCTCGGTCCGCACGAAGGCACTTTCGAGTTGCGCCGCCTGCTGCAGGTAGCGCTGCAGCCTGGAGATTATGGACAGGATCTGGAAGAAACCGATGCCGCTGACGATGAGTTCGGGCAGCGGCAAGCCAGCCTCGGTGTGTCCGAAGTAGAGCCCGCAGCCCACAAGCACGGCCAACACAAGATCGCTACCCTGTATCAGCCCGGTCCTTGATACCTCGCGCGCCACCATCGAGCGATAAACACCATTCATCGCGCGAGCAATGCGGGCCTGGATGCCGTGGTGCCGCCACATCGACTTGATCGGCTTGAGGCTCGCCATGGCGTCGGCAGTCAAAGTGGCGAGTTGTGCTGTATGGTCGGTTTGTCGATAGCCTGCACGGCGGCCAATTTCAACAAGCCGGCCAAGCGACAGTACTAGCAGAACGCCGCCTGTCAGCCCAAACAGAGCAACCTTCCAGTTGACCAGGAAATTCAGCGCAACATAGGCTGCCGCCTGAATTGCATAGGCAGCAACCTGTGCCGAAACGAGATAGGCATCGCCCGCCCGCGCAGCATCATTCCCCAGCGCATTGGCGAGGTGGCCTGCCTTTTGATCGGCAAGAAATGGCCAGTTGGCATCAAAGTAGGCCGCAACAAGTCGCCGGCGAAGCGACACGGATACCCGTGCCGCCAGGACCCCCGCGTAAGTCAACGCACCGAACGACAAAATCGACTTCGCCGCCATGAACCCGACTGCGAGCAGAATGATATTGCCGAGGCTTGGGGGAGCACCGACTACGCCGAGTACCTTGCTCACATAGACCGTCAGCACCGACCCCCCCTTTTCACCACCATTGGCGATGACAGAGAAGGCAGGCAGAAGGGACCCCAAGCTTGCGGCTTCGGCAACCCCTGCAAGCACCAGGCAGACCAGCACGATACCCGTGGCGGCCTCGCGCCGGCTGAGGAAGATACGCGATACGTTCAGCGACATGCCAGTTCGGCTTTGCACCCGGCGCGTCCGGTGACGAGCCGGAGGCGGGGCTCATCCTCCATGAACTTCGCCATGCGGGCGCGTTCGCCAACGAAGTCATGTGGCGGAGGCACCGCAATCTGTCGCACGCTCAGCGATTGTGACTGGAAGAAGTCAAAGCCAAACAAGCTGAGCTCGGTATAGCTATCGATTCGCAGTAGGAGGTCGATTGCCATAAGCCCAGTGCTGGGCCGTGATCCGCCGATACTCGCCTTGAGCGCGTCCCACCAAGACCGGGGATAGAACTGAAGTGGAAAGATCAAGCCATAAGCTGCGGCAGCCCGCACTCTCTGCTTCGGCGACATCCACAATAGGAGTTGCGGTTGGAGTTCACGAACGCGGGACACAGGCAGAAGGGAGCTGGTGAAAAGCAGAGTGGTGCGCCTGCCATGGCTTTCGGGAGCCATTTGCGGAGCGCCATTGAGACGTATCACGACGTCACAACGATCAATGTCCATTCCCCTCTGCTGATCGAGAATGCTGTGGGCGTTGCCGACGAGTGCCACCGTCCTTCTAGCGAGATGAGGGCGGAGTACAGCTGCGATGCTCTCTCCTCCTTGGTTGGCTGCCGGGGTCATAACACGGCTTTCCTGGAGTAAAGCACCGCTGACTGCGCGATGTGGTCGAACATTCCCTGGGCCAGAGCGGCTGCAGATATTCGATAGGCGCGAACGAGGCTCAACTCCTCCAAGGAAAATGCCGGCACACTGAGCCCCGGTGTATCGAGTTGATCAGCACCAATGAACCGAGATCGCTCTCCCAGCACATCATCAAGAAGTGACTGTATCTTGGACGTATTGGATCCCAGCGCCAGAAACGGCGTTTCTCCTATCATGGCAAAGACCGAACCATGAAACCGGCCCGTCACCACGGAGGATGCGTTAGAAATCAACGAAAAATAGAGATCCGCAGCCTTCTCGTGCAGGCGCGGGGTAACTGCCCAGCGGAACATGGACCTGATACGTGAGAGTTGCATCGGCAGAAAACGTGCGTTGACCGTCCTCGACCAACGGTGCAGTGATGCGGAGGTAATCGGTATTGTGCTGTCGGTAACAACATGCTGGTTTGTTTTTAGTTGTTGTCGATAGCTGGAACTGAAGCAGAGATCTGGCGTGAAGACGACATCGAGACCATTTTCTTCGGCATACCGGCAGGATGCTCTGTCTCGCAAGAAGATGCGTTCGCAAAGTTTTAGAACTTCGAAATCTCGAGGCCGCAAGTTTTCAATCGTCGCATTGACAAGGAACAGCGGAGCGGATGTTGCAGCAAGAGCCCTCTTGATGGAATGAAGCAACCGGCGGGCACCTGGCCTGGTGTGCGTGTTGTGGATCGTGCCCTCGCCATTGACAACGACGGCATCTGCCTGACGCAGCGCCGGAGTGATGCTAAGGCCCAGATGTGGCTCGGCCCCCATGGGCCAACGTCCCGCAATTGACAGTCCGCGCATTTCAAAATTGTCGCGGATGACAGACATAACTGTCACACAACCGGGATGACCTGAAACGCTCGTATCGTTGACGAGGAAAACGCTTTGCCGCTTCACGAGATGTTCTCTAGAATCGCCCCCTGTGCGGGATTTTCCCGAGGAGTACCCGCACATGGTAGTAAAATCAGTCTCTCGGGTCCTTGATCTGGCGCAACTCACTGGCTCGAGGATCGACGCTCAATGCCGCGAATCAGATTTACGTGCTGACCTGCCGCCGCGGATTGCTACCAGTCCGGACTTCTATGTCTACCGATTCTGCGCCGTCTCAGTGTGCGCGTGAGAGTGGGTCGCCGAAGGCGGCCCCGCAGGGAGGCGACCGGCGCTCGCAGCGCATCGAGGCCGAGCGAGACCTCACCCTTGAGATCATTGAGCAGTCGCGAGACACAACTCTCATTGAATTGCAGGCACAACTCGCCGCGCGTGGTCACAGCTTCGCCGTCGCTACGTTGTGGCGGTTCTTCGACCGACACGGGATCACGTGGAAAAAAGACCGCGCACGCCACAGAACAGGATCGACCAGACGTCCTGAGGCGCCGACAGGACTGGTTTGATCGCCAACTCGATCTTGACCCCGACGCCTCGTCTTCATCGACGAAACCTGGACATCGACTAGTATGGCGCGCTGCCTAGGCCGATGCGCGCGGGGCGAGCGATTGCGCATGGGCGTTGCCAGCGCCACACGGGCACGTGGAAGCTGCCGTGATAGCAGGCCCAGATCACGTCTACGATCCAATTACGTTAGGTCATTCAACAATTTTGCACATGCTTGTGATACGTCCGGACTGACTTCTGTACTGCCCGGTATCATGGCCCAGCCGCCCTTTTCAACGAAGGCAGCCTGCTGGTAAGTGCCGGTCTTCTTCAGCTTGGCCATATTCGTGGCAGCTTCCGCGCTGCTTTGGAACTGCTGGACACATATTGTTGCAATTGCCGCGGCAACAGCACTCTTGGCAGTGACATCGGCCATCTTACTGGCGGAGTTCCCAAGCATCCAGCCACCCCAGCTGAAGCCAAAGACAAGTGTTGCAACAAAACCAACTGCCGCGCCCTGAATTAGCCGCGTCAATGACTCTTCTTGAAGATACTGAGGCATAGCCATGTGATTGGTGTCCGGTCTCTTAAGGGAGGAGAATTCCTCGACCACCAGGCAAATCGCCATTGAAACTGAAGCAGGACGAGTGTCCCAAATTCTGCCGGCTGACTTGCCTCCTGTCAAACCTTGCGCCTATTGAGAGGCAATAGATAGGAGATATGGCTCTACCCGCTGCCCGGTAGGGCGCCTTTCGATCGGGTACCATCATCGACGGACTGTTGTGTGCTAGTCTGGCAAGACATTGAACGGATGGTAGGTCGCAGAACGTTGGAAACTGACAAGGTCTTCGCTGGGTGGATACCGGAGAATAACGACCGCAAGATCTTACATATCTAAATATTTCACTTCAAAAACATAGTGGCCGGAAGGAACAACTGGCGGTTCATTATCCGGGAATCTTCATTCTGGTATTCGCGAAGGCTTATGTGAGCATCCGGACCCGATGAACAACCTGTTGAGAGATTACAGCTAGGCCGCGGGATCATCGATGAGGGGATCGGGCTTGGCCAGAGTCTCGAGGACGGCGCGGTCCTTCACGACCACCGACTTTCCGTCGATGGTGACGCCATAAGGGATCAGCGAGCCGAAGTTTCGGGAAAGCACTTCGGGTGTGACGCCCAGTTTGCTTGCAAGCGTCTTTTTGTCGAAGGGGAAGGTGAAGCTCGATGTGGGGCCGGAACCAGGCGCCTGCCGGAGGATCCAGTTCGCCAGCCTCTCGAGGCTGGTCCGGAGTTTCAGGTTGTTGACTTCCTTGACGAGCGACCGGTAGCCCTTCGCCATCTCCGCGGCTATGCGGTGCGCGAAGACCGGATCGCTGCCGAACACGGCGTGCACGGCCGCCGCCGGGAGAAGGAGCAGCCGCGCGGGTGAGATCGTGCGCGCCGATTTCAGATAAACCTGATCAAGAAAAACAGCAGCAAGAATGAAACAGTGGCCCGGCCCCAGTATGCTCACCGTCGTCTCGCGGTCGCGGTGACGGGAGAACACTTCGATCTGTCCCTCCACCACGACATGCAGGAAATCGGCGTGCCGGCCTTGCTCGACCAGTTCAACATGGGAGGGAAATCGCTGGAGATATGCACCGCTGAGGAGATCCCTTACGCTCTTTTCCGCCAGGCCCTCTAAGAAGGGCAGGGCTGCTGAAGCCGACTTGTCCTCAACGCGCATACTTCCTCCAGCCTCCAGATCTGCTTGATGTTTATCAAGTTTGGGCGGGACATCCAACAATTTCGTTTCTGCATAGCTGGCGAAACAGTCTTGCTGTTTGTTGCCTGGGCGCTTGAATCGGCTACGTCACTTGGCTCCGTTGATCCACATCAAGTAGCGCGGCCGGGCGTGGCAGCATTCCAAGGCATGTTCATTTTGCATGGAGGGCAGGGCATCATGACCGGGAGCATCGCAGACCGTGGGGCGCAATCGCGCGCGCTCTGGCTTTCAACGCTCTCCTTCACGGTGTGCTTTGCGGCATGGACGATCTTCTCGATTATCGGTGTGCAGATCAAGAAGGACCTCAATCTCAATGATACGCAATTCGGCCTGCTGGTGGGAACGCCCATCCTGACCGGTTCGCTAATCAGGCTCATTCTCGGCATCTGGGCCGACCAGTATGGAGGGCGGATCGTGAACGTGGCCGTGATGGTCACGGCGGCCCTTGCAACGTGGCTTCTGACCTTCGCCGACAGCTACCCGACTTTTCTCCTGGCCGCCCTTGGCGTCGGTATCGCCGGCGGATCTTTTTCTGTCGGCATCACCTATGTGTCCAAGTGGTTCCCTAAGGAGAAGCAGGGGACAGCCCTCGGCATCTTCGGCGCCGGCAATGTGGGCGCGGCCGTCACCAAGTTTCTCGCCCCCATGGTGATGGTGCACTACGGCTGGACCATGGTTGCGAATCTCTGGGCGCTGGGCCTTCTCGTGATGGCGGCGGCGTTCTGGTTCATGACGTCCGACGATCCCGATCTCGAGGAGCGCCGCAAGTCCGGCAGGAAGCCCGAGCCGATGAGCGCGATGCTGAAGCCCTTGGGCAACATGCAGGTCTGGCGCTTCTCGCTCTACTATTTCTTCGTCTTCGGCGGCTTCGTTGCGCTGGCCCTGTGGCTGCCGCGCTACTACGTGGGCGTCTACGGTCTCGACATCGTCACCGCCGGCCTTCTGGGCGCAGCCTACTCCATTCCAGGCTCCCTGTTCCGCATCCTCGGCGGAACGCTGTCGGACAAGTATGGCGCGCGGAAGGTGATGTACTGGACCTTCATCGGCTCGCTCGCGTGCACCTTCCTGCTCAGCTATCCGGCGACGCGCTACGTCGTGAGCGGCATCAAGGGCCCCATCGAGTTCACCTTCTCCCCCGGTTTCATGCCCTTCATGATCCTCACATTCTGCCTCGGTTTCTTCATGAGCCTGGGCAAGGCCGCGGTCTACAAGCACATCCCCGTCTATTACCCGGGCCGCGTGGGTGCGGTGGGCGGGATCGTCGGCCTCATCGGAGGACTGGGCGGCTTCATCCTTCCTATTACCTTTGGCGTGCTCAACGATGTGATCGGCGTGTGGACGAGCTGCTTCATGCTGATGTTCATAATCGTCGCGGTGAGCCTCGCATGGATGCATGCGGCCATCCGCGAAATGGAAAAGCAGGCTCATCCCGAACTTGCGACACCGCGCGACCTGCCGGAACTCGAGGCGCTGAAGCTTCCAAAAGCCAAGACCGGCAAGGCGGCAAAGCTACTTGGCGTTGCCCCCGCTGGCCCTCGTGCCCGTTGAACCCAGACATCAGGAGAACGACACCGTGAGCAATCAGACGACCTGGCTCAAGCACTGGGCACCCGAGGACGAGACGTTCTGGAAGAAGATGGGAAAGTCCATCGCCAACCGGACGCTCATCATCACCACTGCCAACCTGACGCTGGCCTTCATTGTCTGGTTCATGGTGTCAGCCCTGGTGGTTAGATTGCCGCAGATCGGCTTCCAGCTGACGACCGGGCAGCTCTTCTGGCTCGCTGCCATGCCGGGACTGGCGGGCGGCACGCTGCGGCTCGTTCACATGTTTCTTACCCCTATGTTCGGCACCCGCGCCGTCGTCAGCCTGTCCACTTTGTTGCTGCTCATTCCGGCCATCGGCTGGTTTTATGCGGTGCAGAATCCGGATACGCCCTATTGGGTGCTCATGGTCCTGGCCTGCCTCGCGGGGCTGGGCGGCGGCAATTTTTCCTCCTTCATGCCATCGACGAGCCTGTTCTACCCGAAGCGCCTGCAGGGAACGGCACTTGCGATCCAGGCGGGCATCGGAAACTTCGGCGTCTCGGTCGTGCAGTTCGTGACGCCGTGGATCATCGGCGCGGCGCTGGTGGGCGGCGGGTTGCTCGGTTCCTCGCAGACCATGACGAAGGGCGGCGTCACGTCGCAAGTCTATTTGCAGAACGCCGCGGCGATCTATGTGCCCTTCATCCTGGTGTTCGGCGTAGCGGCCTGGCTGATGCTGCGTTCGGTTCCCATCAAGGCGAATTTCCGTGAGCAGTTCGACATCTTCGGCTCCCGCCACACCTGGTCCATGACGTCGCTCTACATCATGACCTTCGGCGCCTTCTCAGGTCTTTCGGCGACGTTCCCGCTGCTCATCAAGCAGTGCTACGGCGGGCTCGAAGGTGCGCCAGATCCGCTGACCTATGCGTTCTACGGGCCACTCGTCGGCTCGGTGGCGCGCGTCGCCGCGGGGCCTATCTCGGACAGGCTGGGCGGCGCGCGGGTGACGCAGTGGGCCGGGATCGGCATGCTGGCTTCGGCTGTCGCCGTGCCGATGTTCACCACGCCCTCCGACATGTCCTCCTTCCCCTATTTTGTGACGGCCATGCTGGCGCTGTTCTTCTTCGCGGGTGTTGGCAATGCCTCGACCTTCAAGCAGATGCCGATGATTTTCCCGCCACGCCAGGCCGGTGGCGTGATCGGCTTCACCGCGGCGATCGCCGCCTATGGCCCGCTGTTCTTCGGCATGATGTTCGCGCTGGCGATCGGAGCCTACGGAACGCCGAACGCGGTCTTCTACTGGCTGGCATTCTACATCGCCATGAACATCGCCCTGAACTGGTGGATGTATGCGCGCGCCGGCGCCACCACACCCTGCTGATCCTCAAGAACGGAACCGAACAATGTCCAATTTCCTCAACCGGCTGACCTTCTTCAAACGCGATGCGGAATCCTTCGCAAACGGTCACGGCATCACCACGACCGAAGACCGCTCCTGGGAGGACGGTTACCGCAAGCGCTGGCAGCACGACAAGATCGTGCGCTCGACGCATGGCGCCAACTGCACCGGCTCCTGTAGCTGGAAGATCTATGTGAAGGGCGGCATCGTCACCTGGGAGACACAGCAGACGGACTACCCGCGCACGCGGCCCGACCTTCCCAACCACGAGCCCCGCGGCTGCTCGCGCGGGGCGAGCTACAGCTGGTATCTCTATTCGGGCAACCGCGTGAAATACCCGCTGGTGCGCTCGCGCCTGCTGAAGCTATGGCGTGAGGCGAGGATGAAGCATCAGCCAGTGGCGGCCTGGGCGTCGATCGTCGAGAACCCTTCGAAACGCGACAGCTACACCAAGGTGCGCGGCCACGGCGGCTTCGTGCGCGCCACATGGGACGAGGTGACGGAGATCATCGCCGCCGCCAATGCCTTCACGGCTAAGAAGCACGGGCCGGACCGCATCTTCGGCTTCTCGCCCATCCCCGCCATGTCCATGGTGTCCTATGCGGCGGGCTCGCGCTACCTGTCGCTTCTGGGCGGCGTGTGCATGTCGTTCTATGACTGGTACTGCGATCTTCCGCCAGCATCGCCGCAGACCTGGGGCGAGCAGACCGACGTACCGGAATCAGCCGACTGGTACAATGCCGGCTTCATAATCCTCTGGGGCTCGAACGTTCCGCAGACCCGCACGCCGGATGCGCATTTCTACACGGAGGCACGCTATCGCGGTATGAAGAGCGCGGTGATCTGCCCCGACTATTCGGAGGCCTCCAAGTTCGGTGACATCTGGCTCTCCGTGAAGCAGGGAACCGACGCCGCGCTCGCCATGGCCATGGGGCATGTGATTCTCAAGGAATTCCACGTCGGCCGCAGCGTTCCGTATTTCGAGGACTACGTGCGGCAGTATTCCGACATGCCGATGCTCGTCCGCCTCGACAGGCAGGACGGCCGGCTTGTGCCCGGCCGCATGTTGCGCGCCAGCGACTTCATCGAGAACCTTGGCGAGGCAAACAATCCGGACTGGAAGACCGTGGCATTTGACGAGGAAAGCGGCAGGATCGTCGTTCCCAAGGGCTCGATCGGCTTCCGTTGGGGAGAGAAGGGCAAGTGGAACCTTGAGGAGGTGGAGAGCGGCGGCAGTCCGGTTCGGCTCCGCCTGTCGCTCAGCGCCATCAAGGACGACGTGGCGGATGTCTCCTTTCCCTATTTCGGCAATATCGCGCATGAGCACTTCGCCTCGACTGACCATGCGAGCGTTCTCGAGCGCCGGATTCCGGTGAAGAGGCTCCAGACCACCGAGGGAGAATATCTCGTGGCCTCCGTGCATGACCTGTTCATCGCCAATTATGGCGTGGATGCAGGGCATGGCGGGGAAAACGTTGCCTCCTCCTTCGATGACGACCTGCCCTACACGCCTGCTTGGGCGGAGAAGATCACGGGCGTGTCGCGCGACAAGATCATCCATGTGGCGCGCGAGTTCGCCAGCAACGCCGAGAAGACCAACGGCCGCTCCATGATCATCATCGGCGCCGCCATGAACCACTGGTACCACGCGGACATGAATTACCGCGGCGTAATCAACATGCTGGTGATGTGCGGCTGCGTGGGGCAGTCCGGCGGCGGATGGTCTCATTACGTGGGCCAGGAGAAGCTCCGCCCGCAGGCCGGTTGGGCGCCGCTCGCCTTCGCGCTGGATTGGAGCCGGCCGCCGCGCCAGCAGAATTCCACATCCGCCTTCTATGCCCACACCGACCAGTGGCGCTACGAGACGGTGGACGTGAAGGGCATCCTGTCGCCACTAGTGCAGGATGGGCCCTGGGACGGCGCCATCATCGACTACAACATCCGTGCCGAGCGCATGGGCTGGCTCCCCTCCGCGCCGCAAATGAAGCAGAACCCGCTGACCATCGCGAAGGATGCGGCCGCCGCGGGCATGGAGCCGAAGGATTATGTCGTACACGCGCTGAAGAACGGCACGCTCGAAATGTCCTGCGAGGATCCGGACCATCCTGACAACTGGCCGCGCAACCTGTTCGTCTGGCGCTCCAATCTTCTTGGTTCCTCGGGCAAGGGCCATGAGTATTTCCTCAAGCACCTGCTTGGCACCACGCATGGCGTGATGGGCAAGGACCTCGGTGCTGAAGGTCTGGCGAAGCCGCAGGAAGCGCGCTGGCACGACAAGGCGCCGGAAGGAAAGCTCGATCTGCTGGTGACGCTGGACTTCCGCATGTCCACCACATGCGTTTACTCCGACATCGTCCTGCCCACCGCCACCTGGTATGAGAAGAACGACCTCAACACCTCCGACATGCACCCGTTCATCCATCCGCTGACGAGTGCGGTGGACCCTGTGTGGGAAGCCCGCAGCGACTGGGATATCTACAAGGCGATCGCCAAGGCCTTCTCGCGGGTCGCTCCGGAAGTGCTGGGCGTGGAGAAGGACGTCGTGCTGAACCCCATCATGCATGACAGCGCCAATGAACTGGCCCAGCCGAAGGATGTGAAGGACTGGAAGCGCGGCGAGGTGGAGCCCATCCCCGGCCGCACCATGCCGACCGTGACGGTGGTCGAGCGTGATTATCCCAATGTCTACCAGCGTTTTACGGCTCTGGGCCCGCTCATGGAGAAGTTGGGCAACGGCATCAAGGGCATTGCCTGGCCCACGGGGCACGAGGTGGAGCACTTGAGGGCGTTGAACGGCATGTGGGAGGAGGGGCCGGCCAAGGGCCTCGCCCGCATCGAAAGCGACATCGATGCCTGCGAAGTGGTGCTGATGATGGCGCCGGAGACGAACGGCGAAGTGGCCGTGCGCTCCTGGAGGGTGCTGTCGCAGACCACGGGCCGCGAGCACGCCCATCTGGCGCTGCCCAAGGAAGACGAGAAGATCCGCTTCCGCGACGTGGTGGCCCAGCCGCGCAAGATCATCTCGGCGCCGACATGGTCCGGCCTCGAGAGCGAGAAGGTCTGCTACAATGCCGGCTACACCAATGTGCATGAGCTGATCCCATGGCGCACCCTGTCGGGCCGCCAGCAGCTCTACCAGGATCACCCGTGGATGCGGGCCTTCGGCGAGGCGCTGTGCGCCTACCGGCCGCCGGTGGACTTGAAGACGGTGGCGCCCATCAGGGGCAAGAAGCCCAACGGGTTCCCCGAGATCGAGCTCAACTTCATCACGCCGCACCAGAAATGGGGCATCCATTCGACCTATACCGACAATCTTCTCATGCTGACGCTGTCACGAGGCGGGCCGATCGTGTGGTTGTCCGAGACCGATGCGGCGCGCGCCGGCATCGTCGACAATGACTGGGTGGAGGCCTTCAACACCAACGGCGCGCTCGTCGCCCGCGCCGTCGTCTCCCAGCGCATCAAGGAGGGAACGCTCTTCATGTACCACGCGCAGGAGAAGATCGTGAACGTGCCGGGCTCGGAGATGACCGGCAACCGCGGCGGCATCCACAACTCCGTCACCCGCGCGGTGCTGAAACCCACGCACATGATCGGCGGATACGCCCAGCTTGCCTATGGTTTCAACTATTACGGAACCATCGGCACCAATCGCGACGAATTCGTCGTCATCCGCAAACTCGCAAAGGTGGACTGGCTTGAACGCGGCCTTGGCGAAACCGTTAAGGAAGGAATTTCCGCATGAAGGTCCGCGCGCAAATCGCTATGGTGCTGAACCTCGACAAGTGCATTGGGTGCCACACCTGCTCCGTTACCTGCAAGAACGTGTGGACCAACCGCGAGGGCATGGAATACGCCTGGTTCAACAACGTCGAGACAAAGCCGGGTATCGGTTATCCGAAGGAGTGGGAGAACCAGGAGAAGTGGAACGGCGGCTGGAAGCGCCGGACCAATGGCAGGATCGAGCCGCGCATGGGCTCCAAGTGGCGCATCCTCGCCAACATCTTCGCCAACCCGAACCTGCCCGAGATCGACGACTATTACGAGCCCTTCACCTTTGACTACGACCACCTTCAGAAGGCTCCCGAGCTCGAAGCCTTCCCGACGGCGCGCCCACGCTCTCTCATCACCGGCAAGCGCATGGAGAAGATCGAGTGGGGACCAAACTGGGAGGAGATCCTCGGCGGCGAGTTCGCCAAGCGCTCGGCGGATCAGAACTTCGAGGGCATCGAGAAGGAGATTTACGGGCAGTTCGAAAACACCTTCATGATGTATCTGCCGCGGCTGTGCGAGCATTGCCTCAACCCGGCCTGTGCCGCCGCCTGCCCATCCGGCGCCATCTACAAGCGCGAGGAAGACGGCATCGTGCTGATCGACCAGGACAAGTGCCGCGGCTGGCGCATGTGCGTGACGGGCTGCCCTTACAAGAAGATCTATTTCAACTGGTCGAGCGGCAAGTCGGAGAAATGCATCTTCTGCTACCCGAGGATCGAGGCGGGCCAGCCCACCGTGTGCTCGGAAACCTGCGTGGGCCGCATCCGCTACCTGGGCGTCGTGCTCTATGACGCCGACCGCATCGAGGAGGCGGCGAGCGTTGCCGACGAGGGCGACCTCTACGAAGCACAACTCAAGGTCTTCCTTGATCCCAACGATCCGCAAGTCATTGCGCAAGCGCGGATCGACGGCGTGCAGGAAAGCTGGATCGAATCCGCCAGGAAGTCCCCAATCTGGAAGATGGCGATGGAATGGAAGATTGCCTTCCCGCTTCATCCGGAATACCGCACCCTGCCGATGGTCTGGTACGTGCCGCCACTCTCGCCCATCCAGGCGGCCGCGGAAGCAGGCAAGATGGGAACCGAGGGCGGCATGCCCGACGTGCGCTCGCTGCGCATTCCCCTCAAATATCTCGCCAACATGCTGACGGCGGGCGACGAGGAGCCCGTGGCGAGGGGCCTCGAGCGCATGCTGGCCATGCGGACCTACATGCGTGCCAAGACGGTGGAGGGCATCATTGACGAGGGCGTTGCCGCGCGCGTGGGCCTCACGCCGCAGCAGATCGAGGAGATGTACCGCATCATGGCGATCGCCAATTATGAGGACCGTTTCGTGATCCCCACCGCGCACCGCGAGGTGACGGAGGATGCCTATGAACTGCGCGGCCAGTGCGGCTTCTCCTTCGGCGACGGCTGCATGCCGAGCGACGACCGCGTCAACCTGTTCGGCGGCATCAAGCTCAAGAACAACAAGCCGAAAGTGGGGTCCTACTGATGAAGACGCTCAAGGTTCTCTCGGCACTGCTCGCCTATCCCTCCGCCGATCTCGTCGCGGCAGCGGATGAACTGAAGGGGGCGCTGCTCGCCGAGCGCGTGATCCCCCGGCAGCAACTGGAGGCCGTGCTGCGGCTCATTGACGAGATGGCCCAGGGCGACCTCTATGACCTGCAGGAACGCTACATGCTGCTGTTCGACCGAACACGATCGCTCTCGCTTCATCTCTTCGAGCATGTCCACGGCGAAAGCCGGGACCGCGGGCAGGCCATGGTCGACCTCCTGACGCTCTACGAGGAGGCGGGCTATTTGCCGACGGCCACGGAACTGCCTGATTACCTGCCGCTGTTCCTGGAGTTCGCGGCAGAGCAGGCCCCGGCAGCGGCACTCGATCTCGTGGGCCAGCCCGGCCATGTGTTCGCAGCCCTCAAGGAGCGCCTCGACAAGCGGCAGTCCTCCTACGCGGCGGTCTTTTCGGCCCTAATTGCGCTCTCCAAGGCGAAGCTCGACGAGGCGGCGTTGAACGCGCTTCGTGCCGAGCCCGACCCTGAGCCCGATGATCTCGAGGCGCTCGATGCGGCCTGGGAGGAGGAGGAAGTCACCTTCGGCCCCGGAGCGGCCCTTGATTGCGGCAAGGAGGGGCTCATGGCAAAACTCCGCCACGCCGGGCGCCCGGCTCCCGGTGTCGCAGCACCCGCAGCCCAGGGCCCGCGCGTGCAGGTCACCACATCACTGTCTTCGCGAAACTAGGAGCCACGCACCATGCGCGACACGCTCTTCCATATCTTCTTTGTCTGGTATCCCTATGTCTGCCTGTCGTCCTTCATCTTCGGCAGCCTCATCCGCTTCGACCGTGAGCAGTATACGTGGAAGGCGAGTTCCAGCCAGTTGCTGCGCAAGCGCCAGCTATTCTGGGGCTCGAACCTCTTTCACGTCGGCATCCTGTTCCTGTTGCTGGGCCACACGGTCGGACTGCTCACGCCTACCTCGATCTATACGCTGTTCATCACGGTGGAGCAGAAGCAGGCAATCGCGGTGACGGCGGGCGGCATCGCCGGCGTCATCTGCTTCGTGGGCTTGACGCTGCTGCTGCACCGCCGCCTGTTCGACGACCGCATCCGCCAGACATCGACCTACATGGACCTCTCGATCTTGATCATTCTCTGGGTGCAGCTGTCGATCGGATTGCTCACGCTGCCGTTCTCGATCGGCCATTCCGAAGGCGCGGTGATGCTGAAGCTCTCGCATTGGGCGCAAGGCATCCTGACCGTCCAGCCCGTCGATGCAAAAACGCTGCAGGGACTCGACTGGCCCTATCTGGTGCATCTGGTTCTGGGCATGACGATCTTTCTGCTGTTTCCGTTCTCGCGCCTCGTTCACATCTGGTCGGCACCCGTCTGGTATCTCGGTCGCAAAGGCTATCAGGTGGTGCGCCGCCGTCCGCAGGAGGCTGGCCATGTCCGCAAGAGCATTTGACGTCCGCCCCGGCGTGATCTCCGTCGACGGCATCGAAATCCCGCGCGAGGAAATTGCCCGCGAAGCGCAGAACCATAAGGGAGCTTCTTCCTTCGATTGCTGGCGCGAGGCGGCGCGGGCCCTGGTGATCCGCCAGCTGCTGCTGCAGGAAGCAGCACGGGAAGGCATTGCGCCTGAGCCGGTGCGGGACGCACTGAGCCGGGTTGAATCCACGGAGGAAGCGCTGATCCGGCAACTGATCGACGCGAAGGTCGTGGTGCGGGAGCCGGACGAGGAGGCGTGCCTGCGCTATTTCTCGCAGAACCCGAGGCGTTTCCGCACCCCCGCTCTCCATGAGGCTTCGCACATCCTTTGCGCAGCACCGGCACCGGACGCGAGGGCCGCCGCGAAGGCCCGGGCCGGGGCGCTGATCGAGGAGCTTCGCGGCGCGCCGCAGCGCTTCGCTGATCTGGCTGCCCTTCACTCGGCCTGCAGCTCGGCGGCGCAAGGCGGAAATCTCGGGCAGATCGGGCCGGGACAGACCGTGCCGCCATTCGAAAAGGCGCTGGCCGGTATGGAGGAGGGCACGATCTCGACCGCTCCCGTGGAGACGCGCTACGGCTTCCACGTGATCCGTCTCGACAGGCGGATCGCGGGGCGGGCGCTTGCCATCGAGATGGTGAAGGGTAGGATCCAGGCCTATCTCGCCGATCGGGCCCATCATGATGCGCTCTACAGCTATGTGCGCTGGCTGGCTGTGCATGCCCGGATCACCGGCATCGAGCTTGAAACCGGCAGGGTCGATCCCGCCGCCGTGGAGCCATCGCCTGACGGGGGCAGGGAGGCCGCCATGCGCCGCTTCGCCAATGGTGCGAGTGCCGAGGACTGGACGAGCCTCATCGGAAGCGTGCAGAAGGCGGAGGACCCCGCCCGCACCATGGAGGAGGGCCTGGCGAAGTGGAAGGAGGCCAAGCCCGAGCCTGCTCCCGCCCATAGCTCGCGCACGGTCTTTACCCACGGCGGCGGCTAGCGCCATGAGGCTGTCTCACCTGCTGGACCGCAACGTGCGCTGGGCGCAGCGCAAGACGGAGGAAGATCCGACATTCTTCGTCCGCATGGCGGAGCAGCAGACGCCGCGTTATCTCTGGCTCGGCTGTTCCGATAGCCGCGTCACAGCCAACGACGTGCTGAACCTCGATCCCGGGGATGTCTTCGTCCATCGCAACATCGCCAATGTCGTCCACACCAGCGACATGAACTTCCTCGCGGTGCTAGAATTCGCGGTGGAGGTGCTGAAGGTCCAGGACATCATCGTCTGCGGCCACTATGGGTGCGGTGGCGTTCAGCGGGCGCTGGGGGATGACCGCTCGGCACTCGCCGATCACTGGCTCCAGCCACTGGTGATGTACTATCGCAAGAACCACGCCGCGTTCGACGCCTTGCCGGACCAGCTGGCGCGGCATCAGCGCATGGTCGAAGTGAACGTCGAGATGCAGATGCGGCGGATCGCGCAGACACCTATCGTCGAAGCTGCTTGGGCCAGCGGGCAGACGCTTCATATTCATGGCTGGGTCTATGGCATTCATGACGGACTATTGAGAAACCTCTGCTCCTCCACATCCTCCTCCTCCGCGGCGCGTGACGCGCTTGAGAGCCTCGATGCGCGCGCGTCACACCCCTTTGAACCACAGCCCGCGATCAGGCTCCATGCCCTCGACGCATTCGCGTCTTGCTGTGAAGGCCATGGACGGACATCCTGACAGAAGCTTCGTGCAGATCTCTGCGAGCAGATGCGCGTTGAATGCGGATGTCCACTTTTCGGGCTGATTGCAGAAGAACATAATCTTGGCGAGATCCGCTGAACAGATCCGAAACTGGAACGGGCCGGCCCTTTTCGGCTATGGCTTTCGTCCCTTCTTCCTCGGTGCGGCGGTCTTCGCGGCGCTTGCCATGGCCGTTTGGATCGGCGCGCTCTTCGGGCTGTGGACAATTCCCTTGGCTTTCGGGCCGGCCGAATGGCCCGCGCATGAGTTCCTCTGGGGTTATCTCTCGGCCGTGGTGGCCGGCTTCATGCTGACGGCCGTTCCAAACTGGGCAGGACGCCTGGGACGTCTCATGAGCGCCGATCAATCGAGCGAACTTTAGTTGCGGTAGCGCAAGGAGGTACACTCGAACCAAGGCAATAGTCATCTCGCATATTTGGGGAGGACACAATGCTGGCTGGAATTTTGGTGCTGCTCACGGTTGCAGGAATGGTCCTTATAATTACAGCCTGGAAAAGCGGAATCGTGGACTGACTATAGTGGGTTCAGATCTGACGCCGGTCGCGGGGCCTTTCAGTTCGCTCAATGCTCTTGATTTGGGATGTGTCGTGCGATGGCCATAGCAAGCGTCTTGTCATATCAACGCGGCCATACCGACACGTTGCTAAGCAACGTATATTCGCAGCTTAAGTGTGACGGAGTGCGAACGGTTGGCGCTATGCGAGTAGCTTCGGCCATAGCAGGAACAGGGGACTGCAAAAGTGACTTGTGGCTGCTTCCCAATGGGCCGGTGGCTCGGATTACGCAGAACCTGGGTGCCGGGTCGACCGCCTGCCGAATGGATACAGGCGCATTTGAGGACGCCGTGGGGCTGGCTACCACAAGGCTGAAGGTTGGCGGCGCTGATCTTGTCATTCTCAATAAGTTCGGACTTAGCGAAGCTGAGGGTAGAGGCTTCCGCGCCTTGATAGCGGAGGCGCTCGGCATTGGCCTGCCGGTGCTCATTGGCCTCACCCCGACACACCGGGTCGCTTTCGAGCTCTTCTCAGGCGGCTTAGCGACGAGCTTGCCCCCTTACGAGTTCGCAATTCTTGAATGGTGTCAGCAGGAAGCAAGTGCCCGCGCGCGATGCCAGTGAATAAAGGAGAGTGTGATTTTGCCTCGCTTGGAGGAAGCTCAAAGCCTATCAACTCAAGTGCCTTTGGGAGCAGTAGCTGCGCAAAGCGCGGTTGACTGTCATGTCCGTGATCAGAGATAGTCTCGGGTCACGTTGAATAACTGTCTCCGGGCGGTGGCCGATGGGGGCGGAGCCCCAGTTTGGACTGGAACTCTAGCCCGCACTGCGACAGACCCCATGAGGAACTCTCCACAACACGGCCGCTCGGCCAGGAGCGCGACGACTGCTGCACGCGATCAAGCGGATCCGCGGTGCCGCCAGCGCCCCGATCTTTTTCATCAACGCAACGATTGAAAATCTCAGGGCACGGGACTTCGCGGTGCTGAAGCACGGCGCTCGGTTGTTCTTGCGTGATACCAACTCTTGCAAGTACGCAGATGTCCCGACACCATCCGCGCCTTCCTCGATCACCGCATGAATTGTCCCAACGGTCACATCGCTTGCTTCCACACCGCGGCGGAGGCCTGCTGCGAGCACCAGGTCGAGGCCGAAATCTTCCTGCGTGACCAGCGGCTCTACGCGACGTCCGCTGCGTAAGCGTCAGCCGGTATTTCCCTCGGCAAGCATGAAGATGCGGTGCGGATCGCGCAGCGTGATTTTCTGGCGGCCGCTTTCCACGAGGCCGCGGTCCTCCCAGGCGCTGAGCACACGGCTCACCGTGTGGAGAGTCGCCCCTGTCATTTCCGCCACGTCCTGGCGGGAAATGGGAAAGTCGATCTGGATTCCGGTCTCGACCTTCCGCCCCGACTGCTGGGCGAGCCGCAGCAGCGCATGGGCGATGCGCCGCTCCACTTGTTCCGTCGACATCTCGACGACGCGGGTCTGCGCATCCTGGAGCCTGCTGCCCACGGCGCGCAGCGTATTGGCGAGCAGTGCCGGATACGCCTCCGACAAACGTGGCCACACGGCATTGGGCCAGACCAGCGCCACGCTATCGACCACGGCGGCGGCGGTGGCCGGATATGTGGTACGGCCAAGCGCCATTGCGACCCCGAAGATTTCCCCGGGCGAGATGTAGCGCACCACCACCTGCTGGCCATCGGGTGTCAGGCGGTAGACACGCAGATGACCATGCAGCAGCAGGAAGAAGCGCCGCGCCTGCTGGTCCTGCTGGAACACCTCGGCACCCTTCGGATAGCGCACCGACTGCGCCTCGCCCAGCACATCGTCCTGCTGCTCCGGTGTCAGGCCCTGAAACACGGGTAGCCCGGCGACCAACGATCTGTCGAGTGCAGGCAGGGCAACCTCCGCGCGATTTGCCAAGGGTGGACCCCCTGCTCTTAGCCCAGCCGCGACGCGTTGCAATGCTTCACTTCTGCGTCGCCTTCGAACCCATCGCTTCTGTCACATTCTAATAGCTATCGAAAGCTATCCTCGCTCAAGATACTGCCAGCTTTGAGCTTCAAAATTCATGATATTGCCAATTAGCCGCTTGCAGCGGCTTGCTGCTCGGCTCATGGCTCGCGGTTCCTGACTTTGAACCCATTGTCGCCAGCATGCTGTTCGATGAAGGCGCGGCAGTGATCAAAGCTCTGCTCGCAGGCTTGGGGCAGGGGGATCGAGTTCTTCTTGGCAAGTGCCCGTGCAAACGCCAGCATGCGTGGTGTGGGTTTCTTCGCATTTCCGCGTGTGGGGTTAGGCTCAGGTCGGTCTTCTGCTCGATCCACGGCAGCGCCTTGTCGGGATCGATCCAGGCCCATGGCAGCTTGCCGGAGGCGAGGGTCTGCAGCCTTTCGGCAATGGCCTGCTCCGACCTGTGGAGACCGGCGAGGAGCACGCAGCGCGTGTCTGCCACCGTATCGGAGATGACGGTGCCCTTCCGCCAGTTCGAGGTCCAGGGCCGTCTGGATGAGTTCCTTTGGCACATCAAGCAGCTCGACCGCCAGCGGGCCCAGCTCTTCGATCGGCCGGCCGCAGTACCCCCGTCCTTGGCCTCCGTCAGCGCATAGGAAATCCCAGCTCTGACACGGATCATCGCCGTCTTCTCGATCCCCAGTTTCATGGTAATGGCGTTGATTTCTGGAGAGACGTTTCGTTTGATTGCACTGAACAGGAAGACCGGAAGTGTCGTTGATCCAACACCACGTGTGAAGAAGGCGATCACTAAATCATCGAATGAGATGACGAGAGCAAGGAGAAAACCGCCAACCAGGGCCGGAGCCAGTTGAGGTAATAATACACGCCGAAACGTTGTCAGCGGACGGGCTCCGAGATCGCGGATGCCTCCTCAAGAGAACGATCCATGCTGGCCAACCCACTTCCAATCACGATCGTCACGTAAGAGGAGAGGAAGATCGTGTTAGATAGGATCACGGAGATCCGACCCAAGGGAAACGATATTGCCGAAAGAAAAATCAAGATAGCCAATCCCAGTACAATGTTTGGGATCACGATGGGGACCAGGAGGAGCGCCTGATAGGCCTTCCGTCCCCAGAAATTGTACCTGTCCAGTCCTATTGCGGTCAGAGTTCCAATGATAGTCGCGAGGGTGGTGGCGGTTAAACCCACAATCAAGGTACTCTTGAGCGAACGTCCAAGCGACGGGTCGGATTAGAGCTGAAGGTTTTCCGATCCCACGAAGGCGCGGTCTGACGAGATTAGGCCAAGATTTGCAAGTACCCGGAGATACCAGTCGAGTGTGAACCCCGACCACGTCATCATGCTAACCGTGTTGGCGTGGAAATCTTGCCGATAGGTTCTTCCATTCTGACTCGGCTTGCCGAGCGCCAACTTGCGTAGGTACCGAGAATTTCTTTGTTCAATCGAAGTCCTGTCGTTGTTGGCCCCAGTCCAGCGCAAACGGTTGCATCGCTCTGGACATCGTCAGCCCCTCCGGCTTTCGTCCAGCCAGTATCGCCTCCACGGTCTCCGGCGCTAGCAGCGTCATGCGCAACACCCGGCTGACATAAGACGGGTTGATGTTCTCAGCCTCTGCAATTTCCTGGATGGTGGCGAAGTGGCCGGTCTCCAGCAGTTTCCGCCAACGGAACCCGCGAGCGAGGGCCTTTAGAAGGGCGCTATCGACCCGTGTCCGCGGAGCCGGTGCCGATGTCGCGCCGTCCGGCGTGATAACGAGCGTGCGCCCGCCGCGTTTGCGGATGGCAAAAGGTACGGTGACGGTAACGGTCTGGTCGGTCATGCTGCCTTCTGGCCCTTGCCATTCATGATACCCACCTCCGTAATCATCTGCGCCAGTCCCTTGTCCCTGAATCGCAGCTTCAGCCCAT
>CAMDBX010000057.1 GCA_945889445.1 Rhizobium sp. Q54 | reverse complement strand
CTGTTTTTCGATGGCGGCACCGGGGAATGACGTTGAGCCAACGCGCGGTGGCGGTTACGCCGTGGCGAACACCGGTGGGGTGACAGGAAAGCCCCAGAAATAAAAGACATCGACACACTCGCGTTGTCCCCCGCCACCCCAACGGCATGCTCAAGTGAGCCGATCGTACTCAGTAAGCTGAAGGGGCCAACAAGCAGACCAGACCGCTCGACAAGCAAAAGGCGACGGGTTCACTCGGTCAGAATGCCCGCAGTTTCTGATACAAACCATCAGCAAGCATTGCGACCTTATCCACGTCAGCTTTCGAACAGTCGTCGCAGGCTACAACCACACTGAGCCAGATCTTTAGCCCGACGACTGATTGCATCTTGTAGAAACAGTTCTTCGCATCGCAAGCCCCCAGCAGGTGGCTTCCAAGCCGACCGTCGGGTGTTTCATCGTTGACGTATTTGATTTCGGTAAAGTTGTCGGCCTTCATCTTGGCCGTATATGTCTCACGGCTCATCAGTTTGCCGACTTTTGCGGGGTCATAGATGCTGGCCGAAATGACGATGGTTCTGTTTCTATAGGAAAAATAGACGGTGTCTCGCTTGCCGTCCGACTGCCCTTCTCGCTTGATGAACTTGTAGTCGCGGGAGAAATCGAAAGCATAGGGTATGGTGAAGAGGTGTACGGTACGCTTTGCTGCCTCAGACGGAAGACTAGCACCTGCCATGACCAGCAACGACAAGACGAAGGCACGCAACATGTCACTTTACTCCCATACACCAGCGGCAGGATGACCTGCGGTGGGATCCCGGGTCAAGACCTTCGCGGTGCCGTTCTCTTGTTGGTTTAGCCTCCCGTCGCCGCCGCGGCCGTCTCCTTGGCTCGCTCTGGCGATAAGGTCAAAGCCGGATCGGGGCCTACGTCGAGCGTCCAACCGCCCCCGAGCGCCTTGTAGAGCCCCACGATACTGGCAAAGGCACGAAAGCGAGTGTCGATCGCCTCAAGTTGCGCGGCATAGAGGTCGTTCTCGGCTGTCAGGACGGCTGTATAACTTTCCTGACCTTCCTCGAGTTTCAGGAATGACAACCGCACAGTCGTCTGCAACGCCTTGATGGCGCGATTGCGCGCCGCGATCGACTCGCGCGACTTATGATAGCCAACGAGGCTGTCAGACAGATCCTGGAAAGCGATGCATTGCGGCAGCCCAAGAGACTCAATCCGCTCAATTATTCTGCCGCCGTGACATCGTTCTGGTTCGGTTCCCTGCATGAACCACCCGCAAGCCCGGCCATAAAACATCGGGAGCCACACTGTGGTCGGTGTCATGATCAATGGCTATGTAGACATCGGTTTCCACGTTCAGGGTTCCGCGTTCTTCGAAAGGAACCCCACATTCCCGTTATTGGACCAAGGGATACGGAGCTTGCAACATCGGTGGGCTGGTCAGAGGATCTCTGGCGTTGATCACGCAGCCCGTTCCTGCCGAGGCCTTTCACAAAGGATCAAGGGTACGCTCGCCAGCGCGTAAAGCAACGCAGCGAGTCCCAGCGGATAGGCGGTTCCAAAGCGGACCATCGCGGCTGCTATGACGCCACCCGAGAAAAAGCAGGCAATGGACATCACACGCCTTAGCACGTTCGGTCGCGAACCCTCGCCCAACAGAGACTCGGCAAGCAGCGCGCTACGGGTGAGCGTCATGACGTTGGTCGCCAGATCCTGAACACCGTGACGGCGCAAGATCGCCGTCTGCAATCCCATGCCGAGCGCCAGCAGCCCGGTGATCGCCCGGCCGAGCGTCTCCTTGCCGTTCGGTTCATAGAGCCCGCAAATCATGGCGGCGATGAAGATGGTGCACCACACGGCAACAAAGCCATTGCGACGAACCTTGTGGTCCTCTCCAAGGTTAAGCAGTCGACCGCCCAGTATGGCCCCGATCGAGAATGCGACAAGCGCCCACAAATAGCGTGATGACCGCTCAAAGGTTCCCCCCGACCCGACATCAATTGCCATCAACAGCAGGTTGCCGGTCATCATCTCGGCAAAGACGCCGCCCAGAGCCTTGATACAGGTGACGTCAATGATCCCGCAAATGGCCGCGACCAGATACAGACCCGGACTCACGTCGCGCGTCATCCGTTCCGTCAAAGTCATTCCACCGCGCCCCACCTGCCTCAGGGCCTATGGAATAAGGCGACAGCCGGCTCCTCCGCAAGTTCCCTGCTTGGGGCCGGCCTGAGTTCAGAAACGGTACTTCAGCGTTGCCCGTGCCACACTGAACGACAGGTCAGCCTCACCGGACTGCTTCACTTCGCTCCAGTCAGTATCAAGGATGGGGTCAGTCAGCGCGACATTGCCCATTGAACTCCAATCATAGGAACCGAGATCGACATAGAGATATTCCGCGCCCAGAACCCAGCGATCGACGGCATATTCGACGCCTCCACCCGCGGTCCAGCCAAGGTTCCAACCATTGGTGGAGCCCTTCCAAGTGGCCGACTCCGTGCCATTCTCGGCGGCCAGCGTCTGCGAGACGTCCATCTCACCATAGGCGAGGCCGCCGGTGCCGTAGAAGAGCACGTTGTTCATCGCGTAACCGAGTCGGGCCCGAACGGTGCCGAACCAGTTCGACTCATAGTGAATCTTGTCTCTGGCTGTGGTTTCCGCAGGCTCCATCACCTGGCTCATCACGTCGCTCACATCGTTGGATACAGAGCCGCTGAAGCCCAGGTAGTTGAAATCACCTTCCACCCCAAAGACGATGCCCGACATCTGCCAATTGTATCCGGCGAGGATGCCACCACTGAACACGATGTCGTCGGCGGTGGTGCTGTAGTCAAGATCATCGATGAGGTTGAGGGTTTCTTCTCCTGGGTCGCTCTGGCCCACATATTCGTAGTTCGACTTCAATTCAGTGTTGTTGAAGGCAGCACCGGCATTCGCGCCGACATACCCCCCCGACCAGTCATAACTGGAAGGCGCGAGGTTGAGGTCACCCGCCATGACGGCCGGAGCCCAGCAGATGAGGGACGCGGCAGCACAGGATGCGAGGAGGAGTTTCTTCATTGTTGAACCTCTGGCGATTTGGTTAGTGATTTCGCAACCAAGGATCGCAGGAAATGGCAAATGAAGTATGAATCCGGTGAACCATTTTTAGAAAACGATTTCATCGTTACGAAGGATCAAGAAAGAAAAACTCCGCGCACGTATTTCGTGCGCGGAGTGGTAGGCAAAAAGTTGGTGAGAGCGCTTAGAGCGGAATCAACTGCAACGCGCCGGCGGTCAACTTGCTGCCGTCCGACGTGATCGGGTTGCACACCGAGGGCGTGCCTTTGGGCAGGAATCCGGTCGGGTTCCGGGCCTCGCACAGCTTGCCGTTTGACGCCTGCCAGATACCCGTGCCGGTACCCTTCCCGGCCTCGTCATATTCGAACGTGCCATCGTTGAAGAACGTAACTGTGCCTTTTCGTCCCGGCGCGGCATAAGTGAACTTCCGCTCCGAGAGAGCCCTTGAGATATCACCTGCCGACAGAGACGTGCCAACCGGCAGTGGAGCGGCCGGCGCTGCGGGAGCGGAGGAGATTGGAGCTGTTGGCGTGGCGGGAGCAAGGTCGGGCGTCGACTTGCTTGAGGCGCAAGCTGCAAGTGCGAGTGCCGCCCCTGCGAGCATCAGGCCGGAGAGGCCGCGGGCAAAACGCATCGAATCAAACTCCTTCGGCCAGCACCACCACGCGGGTGCCGATGGGAACGCGTCGGTAAAGCTCCTCCACGTCCTGATTGACCATGCGTATGCAACCCGACGAAGCGTTCTTGCCAATAGACATCGGGTCGGTGGTACCGTGGATGCGGTACAGCGTGTCATTGCCATTCTGGAACAGATAGAGCGCGCGCGCACCAAGAGGATTTTCGGGGCCGCCAGGCATGCCGTTGGCCCACTTCGCCTTCTCCGGGCTGCGAGCGATCATCTCCTTGGGAGGCGTCCAGCGCGGCCACATCACCTTGCGACCAATGTCGGCCAGGCCCGCCCAGCGGAAGCCATCCTTGCCAACGGCGCAGCCCCAGCGCATTGCCTGCCCGCCCTGCAGCACGAGATAGATCTGCCGCTTGGGCGTGTCGACGATAACTGTGCCTGGCCACTGGCGGCCCGTATAGGCTACCGTTGCCGGACGGAAGGGCGCCGGCAGCTTGCTGTAATCGAAAGGCGGAAGCGGAAACGGATCGTCCTCGGAACTCTGAGCAAAGGCCGCATTGGACAGCGGCACCGAAAGCAGCGCTGCGGAGGCTCCGGTCAAAACGGCGCGGCGTGAAATCATCATGGTTCTCTCGTCGGATTCTCGGAAACTCTGTGGATTGTTCGTACCAAATTGGCGCGGAAACGCTAAGTACATATTAACGATAACCCGCAAGTTGTGCGGGATTGTCTGCTGGCATGCAATTGAACTCGAATTAATACAATCTGAGGTGGATTAACTACGATTTACCCCCGCCAAACCTGAACCCCGCCTTTCTTCCATCGTCCCCCAGAATCGTACCGCTCAGCCAAGCCATCCATGCCGCTGCCGCAGCCATGCCGTGAGCATGCCGCCCTTGTTCGGCACCGCCGTATCCGCCATCCTCCCGCCCGAAACGGGAGATAAGCAATATGAACATACTGGTGATAGGCGGCGGTGGCATGGTCGGCGTCAAGTTGATCGACCGGCTGGCGAAGGACGGAAAGCTCGGCGACGCGCCAATCTCCAGGATCATCCGGCAAGACGTGGCGCTCTCGCCGCCTCCGCCAGCCTCAACCTTCCCCATCGAGACGCTGATCGGGGACCTTTCCACTCCCGGCGAGGCGGAAAAGCTGGTGGCATTGAAGCCGGACGTGATCTTTCACCTTGCCGCCATTGTCTCGGGCGAGGCGGAGGCTGACTTCGAGAAGGGTTACCGCATCAACCTGGATGGAACGCGTTATCTGTTCGAGGCCATCCGCAAGGCGGGCGGCGGCTACAAGCCGAAAGTCGTCTTCACTTCCTCCATTGCGGTGTTTGGTGCGCCTTTCCCCGATGCCATACCAGACGAGTTTTTCAACACGCCGCTGACCAGCTACGGCACACAAAAAACCATCTGCGAACTGTTGCTGGCGGACTATTCCCGCCGCGGCTTCTTTGATGGTGTCGGTTTGCGCTTTCCTACTGTCTGCGTACGGCCGGGCAAACCGAATCTTGCCGCCTCAGGCTTTTTCTCCAACATCATCCGAGAGCCGCTCGTCGGCCAGGAAGCAGTCCTGCCCGTGCCAGAGGACGTGCGTCACTGGCACGCTTCCCCGCGCGCCGCCATCGGCTTCCTTATCCATGCGGCCACCATGGACACGGGCCTCCTCGGCAACCGTCGCAACGTGACACTGCCCGGCGTCTCATGCACGGTGGGCGAACAGATCGAGGCGCTGCGCAAGGTTGCCGGCGACAAGGTGGTGGCCCGCATCAAGCGCGAGCCGAACGAGACCATCATGAAGATCGTGTCCGGCTGGCCCCGCAACTTCGAGGCAAAGCGGGGCCGCGAACTGGGCTTCAAGGCCGAAAACAGCTTCGAGGACATCATCCGCGTCCACATCGAGGACGAACTCGGCGGCAAGGTTGCCTGATGGCACGCTCCGCCACGGTCGAGGCACTCGCCCCCTTCTCGCGCGCCGTTCTGACGGCGGCGGGGGCGGACGAGCCTTCGGCCGAGGCTGCCACCTGGGCAATGCTTCATGCCTCTCTTCACGGCGTTGACAGCCACGGCATCAGGCTTTTGCCGTGGTATGCCGACTGTCTCAGGAATGGCATCGCCAGGGGTGCGCCCAATGTCACCGTCACCCACCCGCGCCGCGCCGTGGCGCTGGTCGACGCCGACAACGGCCTTGGCCACATCGCCATGTACCGCGCCATGGACGAAGCTTGCGCCATTGCACGCGACTGCGGGATCGGCATGGCAAGCGTCATCAATTCCACCCACTTCGGCGCTGCCGGCGCCTACACGCTTGCCGCGGCGGATTCGGGGTTCATTGGCTTCGCGACCTGCAACTCGGGCGCCTTCGTGGTGCCGCATGGGGGATCGAAACCCATTCACGGCACCAGCCCCATCTCGCTGTCTGCCCCCAATCCAGGTGGCGACCCCTTCCTGCTCGACATGGCAACAAGTTCCGTTCCGTGGAACAAAGTTCTCAGGTATCGCACCGAAGATATTGAATTACCTAAAGGAGTTGCCGTTGACTCGAGTGGTGCCTTCGTTACGAACCCGAACCGGGCGATGGCTCTGGCCCCGGTTGGCGGCCCGGACTTCGGCTACAAAGGGGCCGCACTGGCCGGCCTTACGGAGGTGCTGGGAGGCATCCTCACCGGCATGCGGCTGTCGTCCGATCAGGACGGGCTGGCATTGGGTGACACCAAGGTTGGTCATTTTGTCATGGCCATCGACCCCACTCTCTACATGACGCTTGAGGCCTTCGGGCTCGGCGTCCAGACGTACATCAACCGTTTCAAGGCCCAGTCTGGCACCTATGCGGCGGGCGGTCCGGAATGGGAGCGCCGGCGCATCCGCGAGTCAGAGGGCATTCCCTTGCCCGACGGGCTTCATGCCGAGCTGACCGAGGCGGGCACAAGGGCTGGGGTGCCACCGGGTTTCTGATGGCGCCTGATCTCAAGGAAAACCGGACGCGGGGCATTCTGTGGATGCTCGCCACCATGTTCTGTTTCATCACCCTCGATACGCTGATGAAATATCTGATGGAGAGCTACTCCCTGGTGCAGGTCACCTGGGCGCGTTTCTTCTTTGCCACCATCGTCGGGATTATCGCCTGCGGGCCGCGCATCCGCAAACTGGCGGTCAGCCGCCACCCCCGGCAGCAGTTGCTGCGCTCGGTGTTCCTGATGTCGACGACCGGATTCTTCAATGCCGGCATCCGGACCACGCCGCTGGCCACCGCCACCACCATAATGTTCCTGAACCCCGTGCTGGTCACCGTGCTGGCCATTCCGCTCCTGGGCGAGAAGGTGGGGCTGGAGCGCTGGATCGGCGTGAGCCTCGGCTTCCTCGGTGCGCTGATCGTGGTCAGGCCGTGGCAGGAGGGCATGGGTGCCTATGGCTATGGCACCATCTTTCTGCTCGTCGCGGCCGTGCTCAATGCCAATTATCAGATCCTCACCCGACGGGTGCGGGGCGACGATCCGCTTACTTCGTTGCTCTACACTGCTACGGCAGGCGCCGTGGTGACGAGCCTCCTGGTGCCATGGTTCTGGGAGTGGCCGACCGCCTTCGACTGGTTGCTGCTGATGGGCACCGGGCTGGCGGGCGGGCTTGGCCACCTGTTCCTCATCCGCTCCTTCCGCGCAGCGCCCGCTTCCGTCGTGGCGCCCTTCTCCTACTCCTCTCTCCTTTGGGCGACGATCTTTGGCTTCGTGATCTGGGCAGACTGGCCAGACCTGTGGACCTGGGCGGGTGCTGCGCTTATCATCGGTTCCGGGCTATACATCTTTTCAAGGGAACGACGAACATGAAGACAGTCGAATTCACCGCGATGAAGGACGGCACCGCCGAGGAATACCTCTTCCTCAAGCCGCTCGAGGACGAGCACGTCCGGGGCACCGCCGAGCGCGTTCTGCGTGAGCTGCGCCTGCAGGAAGAAGAGACATTGCCCGGATACAAGATTTCCCGTCTCGCCCATGGCCTGCAGTCCGCCACCCGCGCCTACCGGGAGGACGCCGACATCGACTGGGTGGTCGGCGCCCTCCTCCACGATATCGGCGACGGACTGGCTCCGCAGAACCACGACAAGTTTGCGGCAGAAATCCTCCGTCCCTACATGCGCGATGAGGTGGTCTGGACGGTAGAGCACCACGCCTCGTTCCAGATGTACTATTATGCCCATCACTATGGCTGGAACCAGCATGAGCGTGAAAAGTACCGCGCCTCGCCATACTACCAGTCCTGCGTGGATTTCTGTGAACGCTGGGACCAGTCGTCCTTCGACCCGACCTATTCAACAGAAAACCTCGACTTCTTCGTTTCCATGGTGCGCGAGGTATTCGCCCGCAAGGCGCATGATCCTGCCGTGCAACAGACGGGCGTGGTGAGGGGCCTGCCACCGCTCGCTACCGCCGCCGAATAGCACCATACGACGCTCACAGACCTGACATGCCGCACCGTGGCTGGCAGCCTTCCCTTCGGCCGGTCAAGCTTGCGTCATGAACAGCGTCAACCCCGCCCTGAACCGAAGCCTGATCGGCATCCTGTCGCTCTGCGCCGGAGTCTTTGTGTTCTCGATGCAGGACGCGATCCTGAAGGGGCTGAGCGGCACCCACGCGGTCACACTTGCTATCGTGCTGCGCTCCATCATCGGCCTGCCCCTGCTGCTGGCAATGGTGTGGTACGAAAATGGCCTCAAGTCACTCAGAACAAAGAACTGGCCACTCCTCATCGCGCGCGGCCTGATTCTGCTCACCTCCTACACGACCTACTACCTCGCCTTTCCGGCCCTGCCCCTTGCTGAAGCCGTGGCTCTGTTCTTCACCTCGCCAATCTTCGTCACCATCCTCGCTGCCGTCTTCCTGAGGGAAAGGGTCACGCTCAAGGCATGGGCTGCGGTAATCGCCGGCTTCGTCGGGGTGCTCATCATTCTCCGTCCCGGCACGGGACTGTTTGAGCCGGCAGCTCTGCTCAGCCTGCTCAGTGCGGCGGCCTATGCGTTCTCCATGATCCTGGCACGGCGCTACAGCGCCGATGAATCCACCACGGTTATGGCCTTCTATGTGAATGGGGTTTACATGTTTGCCGCGGCAGCGGTTGCCATGGCATTTCACCTGCTCGGCATCACCTCGGCGGCGCATCCAAGCGTCGATTTTCTGGTCCGTCCCTGGGCCATGCCAGGACTGCGTGATCTGGCCTTGATGGGCCTTTGCGGTGTCATCGCTGCCCTGGGCATGACGCTGCTCACGCATGCCTACCGTATGGCACGGGCCAACATCGTCACTGTTTTCGAGTACACCGGCATGCTGTGGGTGCCTCTGTGGGGTTTCCTGTTCTTCCAGGAAGTCCCGCGCTGGACAACCGTGCTCGGCACGCTGATCATCATCGCAGCAGGAATTTTCGCGGTCCGCAGCGCCAAGGTCTGAGCTAGGGCGCGACCTGCTCGCTCAGAATCCTGAAATCGCCGACATAGGTCTTCACCGCGCCCGGGGCGCCGACGATGCGCAACCACAGGCCTTTGCCGTCCGCACGGCCGGGAATGGCGAAGGTCCGCGGCTCGGCGGACTGCGGCAGGTCGAAGCTCATCACCGGGCGGCCGGACCCGCCGAGTTCGCCCTCCGGAAGCACCATGACATCGAGCGCTTTTGCCATGCTCGCCGGATCGACGCCAACTGGCGGCAGGTATTCCAGCGCCGTCACGTCGCGCGTTACATCACCCTTGAAGAGCACGAGGATGTTCAACTCCGTGTCCGGTGGATTTATGGCGAGGAAGGTGTCGTCATGTCCGTCGAACAAGCTGGCGAAACCGTATCGCGTCTCGCTGCCGTCCTTGAGGGCGGCGGTGAAACTTGCGCCGTCAGCCAGGTTCACAGTCTCGGTTGCCAGCGCCGGTGCGTCTGTCTTTGCAACGGTTTCGTTGGCGATGACGGTATCGGCCTTCTGGGGATCGACCGAGACCACGACATTGACGGGCGGTTGCACCACGGGATGCGCAAGAAAAGTCTGATAGGCGGCGAGCCCGACGCCGGCAATCGCCGCCAGGCTCGATATGATGATATGAAAGTTGGTGAGCTTCACCGAACTAGGCTTTGAGGATGCTACGTCCTGCATATGTGGCCTGCGATCCCAGTTCTTCCTCGATACGAAGAAGCTGATTGTACTTGGCCAACCGGTCCGACCGGGCAAGCGAGCCGGTCTTGATCTGACCGCAGTTTGTGGCAACAGCAAGGTCCGCAATTGTTGAATCCTCGGTTTCACCTGAGCGGTGCGACATGACGGCGGTGTAGCCTGCCTTGTGCGCCATCTCGACGGCTGCAAGCGTCTCCGTCAGCGAGCCGATTTGGTTAACCTTGACCAGGATAGAATTGGCGATACCCTCGGAAATTCCCTTCTTAAGGCGCTTGGTGTTGGTGACGAACAGATCGTCACCAACCAACTGGTGCGTCTTCCCGATGAGGTCTGTCACCTGCTTCCAGCCGTCCCAGTCATCTTCCGACATGCCATCCTCGATCGAGAAGATCGGATAAGACCTTGCGAGCTTAGCAAGGTACTCGGCCTGCTCCTTGATCGAGCGCTTCTTGCCCTCGCCTTCATAGTCATAGATGCCGTTCTTGAAGAACTCTGTAGCCGCGCAGTCCATCGCCAGGTAGATGTCCTGGCCCGCCTTGTAGCCGGCCTGTTCCACTGCCTTCATCACGAAGTCGAACGCTGCTTCGGCCGACGGCAGGTTCGGCGCAAAACCGCCCTCGTCACCAACGTTTGTGTTGTGACCGGCCTTCTTGAGGGCACCTTTCAACGTGTGGAAGATCTCCGCACCCATGCGCAGGCCTTCGCGGAAGCTGTCCGCACCAACCGGCATGATCATGAATTCCTGAAAGTCGATCGGGTTGTCGGCATGGGCACCACCATTGATGATGTTCATCATCGGCACGGGCAATACACGCGAGGCCGCACCGCCAACATAACGGTACAGCGGCAGACCGGCTGCGTCGGCGGCAGCCTTGGCCGTGGCGAGCGAAACGCCGAGAATTGCATTGGCGCCAAGACGCGCCTTGTTCGGCGTGCCGTCGATCTCGATCATTGCATGGTCGATGGCAATCTGGTCTTCGGCCTCCATGCCGGCCAGTGCATCAAATATCTCGCCGTTGACGGCAGCTACTGCCTTGGTGACGCCTTTGCCGAGGTAGCGGGTCTTGTCGCCATCGCGCAATTCGACGGCCTCATGTGCGCCAGTCGAAGCACCGGAGGGAACGGCAGCACGACCCATGGAACCGTCTTCCAGTACAACATCCACTTCCACTGTTGGATTGCCGCGGCTGTCGAGGATTTCGCGTGCGGTAATGTCGATGATGGTGGTCATGGCCTGGTCCCTTGATGTTCGTAAATCAAGGAGCGGTTATGGCCGTCCCAATTGTCGTTTGCAAGACGGAGAGGCAGCCGCCCGCCAAAAAGGGCAACTCAGCCGGTGGCCATTCCCTTGGCCACCTTGTCCAGTGCCATCAAGGTCCGCAGCAGGCCTTCCAGCCTGTCCAGCGGCACCATGTTGGGCCCGTCGGATGGCGCATTGTCCGGGTCCTCATGTGTCTCGATAAAAACGCCCGCCACACCAACCGCAACTGCAGCCCGCGCCAGCACGGGCACCATGCGGCGGTCTCCACCCGAAGACGCGCCCTGGCCGCCGGGCTGCTGCACCGAGTGGGTGGCATCGAAGATCACTGGCGCGCCCATCTCTTCCATGATCGGCAAGGCTCGCATGTCGGATACCAGTGTGTTGTAACCGAAGGAGGCGCCGCGCTCGGTCAAGAGCACATTGGGGTTACCACTCTCCACCACCTTGGACAGAACGTTCTTCATGTCCCATGGGGCCAGGAACTGGCCCTTCTTGACATTGACGATGCGACCCGTCTGCGCAGCAGCAATCAGCAGGTCCGTCTGGCGGCAGAGAAAGGCCGGAATCTGAAGAACGTCCACCACGCTCGCCACCTCGGCGCACTGGCCGTTCTCATGAACGTCAGTCAACACCGGAAGGCCAAGTTCGTTGCGGATGTCGGCAAAAACTGCAAGCGATTTCTCTAACCCCATGCCACGCCTGCCGTTCAGGCTGGTGCGGTTGGCTTTGTCGAAGCTCGACTTGTAGACCAGCCCTATTCCAAGGCAACCACAGATCTCCTTCAGGCGCCCGGCCATCATGAAGGCGTGGTCACGGCTCTCCATCTGGCAAGGACCGGCGATGAGGGAGATCGGCAGAGCATTGCCAAAACTTACGGTGGATGTGGAAACGATAGAATTGGGAATCATTTAGGATACACCAGGAAGGTGCCCGAACCGTGGGCATAGAGTTTACCGTTTTCGTCGGTGAGTTTCGCGTCGGCCGTCAGCATTGTGCGCCCGGCATGGATCACCGTGCCGGTGCACAGCAACCTGCCGACCTCAGAGTCGATCTTGCGCACGTAGTTCACCTTGAGCTCTATGGTACCATAGCCAACGCCTGCCTGAAGCTTGGTCTGCACGGCGCAGCCGGTGGCGGAGTCGATCAATGTTGCGGCATAGCCACCGTGAAGGCTCATCTGCGGGTTGTAGTATTTCGGCGAGGGAAACGCCTCGAAGGTGGCCGATCCATCCTCAACAGCGATGAGCCGCATGTTCATGGTCTCAGCCATGGCGCTGCCATGCCAGTCTTTCAGCCGGTCCCGCAAGTAGTCAAGGCCACTCTGCGGATGATGGTTGTCTCCGTCGGCGATCATAGCCGTCCTATTCTTTCGGGGCCTGCAAGACCGCTACCGGTTGGGCAATGTTTATGCCCTCATCCCGGAACCGGGACAACAGCGAGAAACGAATGTCACTTGCGACCTGCGCACCCAGCAGAACATCACCCACGAAGGCCCGCACCACGAACTCAAGCCCATTCTTGCCGAAACTCGTCAGTAGCACGGTGGGAGCCGGGTGGCTCAACACCTTCGGGTGGGCCCGTGTTGCTTCCAGCAACAGCCTTCTCATGATTTCCGGGTCAGTCTCGTAATCAACCGCCACGTCGATCGAGAAGCGTCCCATGTCGTCGTTGTGGGTCCAGTTCTTGACCGGCTCGGTTACGAGCGCCGAGTTGGGCAGGATGATGGAGCAGGAGTCGAACGTCTCGATCTCGGTTGACCGAACATTGATCCGCCGCACGATGCCCTCACCCTCGGGCAGTGACACCCAGTCACCTACTCGGATCGGCCGCTCAGCCAGCAGAATGATCCCAGAAACGAAATTGTTGATAATCGACTGCAGGCCAAGGCCGATACCCAAACCCAGCGCACCGGCAATCAGCGCGAGACTCGAAAAGTCAACGCCCGCGGCGGTAAGCGCGAAAATGCCGGCCAGAACATAGCCGACGTAGCTCGATCCCGTCAGGATCGAGTCTTGCACACCCTTCTTGATGCGCGTGTCCGAAAGGATGCGGTGGTCAAGCCAACTGATGAAGAGCTTGGTTGCGACGACACCGGCAACCAGAATTGCCAGCATGATGGCCAGCGTGCCCGGGAGGATGGTCACGTCACCGATGGTGATGCCCAGCGCCAGCGTGTTGATCAGTCCGCGCAGGTCCACCCAATTCAGCGTCCAGAGCAAGAGCAGCAACGGGATGCCCCCAACCACCAACACGAGGTCGACGATCGTGCGGAAGATCAAGCCGATGCGTTCGATGGCGCGTTCACCCAAGCCTGTGATGCGGCGCAGGAAGATGCCGAAGCTCGACTGCGGGTCGAAGCTCGCCTGCACCATCGCGTCGAGCAGATGATAGACGAGGAACACCAGCGTTAGCACCAAGGAGGTCCGCACGATCTGGTGGGCGATGTAGTCACCAAGCGCGAGATACCCCGTCAGTAACGCGCCGATCCCCGCAACGATCAGGACCCAGATGAGGGGAACAAGCCGCGCCGACCAACCGAAATAGAGAACTCGCTTCTCGGAGTCCGGAATTCCCTGCTGCCGCTGCAGAACGATCAGAACAAGACCCGAGAGGATCAAAAGCGTTAACGCACCCAGCGCCGTCTGACCCTGCGTGTAGTTGAGGGTGAGGAACATCTCCTCGGACACCTGACCCAACTGCGTATTGAACGACGCCACGAAGGCAATGAGCCCGACCAGTATCGTCAGCCTCGAGGCGGCTCTTTCGTCGAGGTCGACGATCCGGATTTCCGGTCGTCCAGGCGCTGCAATCCGACGGCCCAGTACGTAATAGAAGATCGTGGTGAAGATGGTGTCACGAACTGCATACCACAGCATCAACATGCGCGGGGTGGCGTCGTTGAAGTATCCGCTCACCTCGAGCGAGAAGCGGATCGGCAGAAACAGAATCACGAGCGCCGCAAAGGTAATAATCAGCGCACGAAGGATGACCCAAAGTCGCGTCATGTTATCGGGCGGGCGCCCGTGGTTCGAATAGTCGGTGATCCAGCGCGCGAAGAACCGGTTCAGTATGCGGAAACCCAATCCACAGGTCAGGATGATCACCGGGATCATCAGCAATCCAAGTGGTTGGGCGGTGGCAGAAACGTCTGCCCACCAGTTTCGCAGCATCATCGCGAGGCCGGTGAACAGAACGCCGATGCCCGCGGCGAGGTCCACCCAGAGGCTGGAATTGAGGATCGAGCGGCTGCGGTCGAATATGCGTTCGAAGAACTGGTCGCGTTGCATCGCCGAGACTGACCGCGAGGCCTGCTCGGACTCAACGGTAATCACGTCGAACTGGGACTTGATGCTCTGCAGCTTGTCACGGGTCGCCGTCAGGTCCGCGCGAGATTGTGAGACGCCCCTGTCCTCACTTTGCCCGCTTGCCGGTGCCGGACCGAGCGTACTCAACTGTTGGGAGACTTCCGCCAGAGGAACCAAGAGGCGAAGCGACCTCTCGGCTGTCGAGGTGCGGATCTTCTCTAACACCACCTTCAGATTTGTGAGGTCCTGGTCGTTGAGATTTGGGCGGCGCAGCATTGCCGTTGCGCCGTCCAAGTCGACGCGGAACTGCTGCAACGCACGGTCGCTTTCGCCAATGATCGCGCGATCGAAGGCAAGGCCAGCGGTAATTGCAAAATAGAGCGCAAAAAGCGCGGATAGCAGGATCCGTGCAGCGCGCATGGTCCTACACCAGCCGGCTCTGTTCGATCGCCGCCGCGATGAAAGACGAAAACAACGGGTGCGGATCGAAGGGTTTGGACTTCAGTTCCGGGTGATACTGCACGCCGATGAACCACGGATGGTCCGGATACTCGACAGTCTCCGGCAGCAAGCCGTCGGGCGACATGCCGGCAAAGCGTAAACCGGCCTGTTCCAGCCGGTCCCGATAATGGGTATTCACTTCGTAGCGATGACGGTGCCGTTCCGAGATGTGCGTGGTGCCATATATGTCAGCAATCTTACTGCCGGGCTTCAACTCGGCATCAAACGCGCCGAGACGCATGGTGCCGCCGAGGTCGCCGCCCTGCTTACGGATCTCGAGTTCATTGCCCTTCATCCACTCCGTCATGGTGCCGACAACGGGTTCCTTTGTGTCACCGAATTCGGTGGAACTCGCTGCCTCGATACCGCACAGTTCACGTGCCGCTTCGATGCAGGCCATCTGCATGCCGAAGCAGATGCCGAAATAGGGCACCTTGCGGGTGCGCGCGAAGGTGGCCGCCTTTATCTTGCCTTCCGAGCCACGCTCGCCGAAGCCGCCGGGTACAAGGATGCCGTGCACCCCTTCGAGATATGGGGCGGGATCTTCCTTCTCGAAGATTTCCGACTCGATCCAATCAAGATTGACCTTCACCTTGTTGGCGATGCCGCCATGGACGAGCGCTTCCTGCAGCGACTTGTAGGCGTCGAGCAGGCCCGTGTACTTGCCGACCACCGCAATATTCACCTCGCCTTCGGGCTGAGTGATGCGGCACATGATATCGGTCCACTGTGTCAGGTCCGGTTCCTTGGCATCCTTGAACCCGAAGGCCTCGAGAACCTCGCGGTCGAGGCCTTCGTTGTGATAGGACCGGGGCACGTCGTAGATAGACTTCACGTCCAGCGCCTGAATCACCGCGGAGGGACGCACGTTACAGAAAAGCGCGATCTTGCGGCGCTCGTTGACCGGGATCTCGCGGTCCGCACGGCACAGCAGGATGTCCGGCTGGATGCCGATGGAGCGCAGTTCCTTTACCGAGTGCTGGGTGGGCTTGGTCTTCAGTTCACCGGCCGTCGGAATGAAGGGCAGCAGTGTGAGGTGGATGTAGAGGCAATCGCCGCGCGGCTGCTCCTGCCCGAATTGGCGGATCGCTTCAAAGAACGGCAGGCCCTCGATGTCGCCAACCGTGCCGCCGATCTCGACAAGCACGAAGTCATAGCCGTCATTGCCCGTCTTAATGAACTCCTTGATCGCGTCAGTGACGTGGGGAATCACCTGCACCGTGCCACCCAAGAAATCGCCGCGGCGCTCCTTGGCGATGATCTCCTGGTAGATGCGGCCGGTGGTGATGTTGTCCTCCTTGTTGGCGTGGCGCCCGGTGAAGCGCTCGTAGTGGCCGAGGTCAAGGTCAGTCTCTGCACCGTCGTCGGTCACGAAGACCTCGCCGTGCTGGTAGGGGCTCATCGTGCCCGGATCGACGTTGAGATAGGGGTCGAGCTTGCGGAGCCTCACGGTAAAGCCGCGGGCCTGCAGCAGGGCACCCAGTGCTGCCGACGCCAGACCCTTGCCGAGAGAGGAGACCACGCCGCCGGTAATGAAAATATATCGCGCCATGGAACTTCATCCTATCTGCTTCAAATCACGTTTCAAAGCCCGGAAACGGGGTTTCCGGGCTTTGTGGATAACTCAAAGGTATTCGCCCTTACGGGCTGACCGGAACCTGCGGCGTGGCGGGTGCCAGATTGGGCAGCACCGTGCTGCCGGCTGAGCCCTGAGCCGGTGCGGCAGGTGTCTGACCGTTCGCGGCTGGCGCCGCCACGCCGTCGATCACCGAGCCGGAACCACGCTGGGTGGCAATCACGGTCAGTGCGATCGACGTGCAGAAGAAGCCAACCGCGAGCCATGCCGTGGTGCGCGTTAGGGCGTTGCCCACGCCGCGCGCACTAAACAGGCTGCCCGCACCGCCGCCGCCGCCCCCACCGATGCCCAGCGCGCCGCCTTCTGAGCGCTGCAGCAGAACCACGCCAATCAGCGACAGGGCGACGATGAGGTGAATGACGAGAATGACGGTTTCCATGGGCGTTCCGGGTCTCTCCGATCGAATTGTGGTGGCTTTACTCGCTTCATATGGGGAAAGCAACTGCAGCGGCCAAGCCCGGCGCGCAGTTGTCGCCCGTTCAATACACCGGAAACACCAGCAGCTTCGGTCGGTCAGGAAGGCTGGCGGTAGAGACGATGCGCTCGGGGGTGGTAGACGTCTCCAGTTCGTAGACTTGGGAAACCGTGGCAATGAAGCGGTTAAGGGTTGCGGGCCCGAAAAAATGCATGGGAATGACGACCCGGGCCTTCAACGTCTTCAACACTCCCAGCATGTCGACTTGGCCCATCGTATAACCGCCATCCACGGGTACCAGCACGATATCGAGCCGGCCGATCAAGCCCACGTGCTCCGGTCCCAGAAGGTGGTGCAGGTGCCCGAGGTGCCCAATGCACAGACCAGCCACCTCGAACACGAAGATCGAATTGCCGTCCTTGATCCGCCCGGCCATGCCACCGCGGATGTCGGTGGTGACGTTGCGCACGCGGATGTCGCCTACCTCAAGGTCATGCACGGCGGGTCCGCCATCCGGGTTCCAGCCGCGCAGGACGTGTTTGATCGCGGGGTCCGGCGCATCGGTAAAGTGCGAGGTGTGGGCCCGGTTCATGGTCACCGCATCGGGCAGGATGCCGCCAGAAAAGCCAGCATAATCGGTCACGATTCGGATGCCGCCGGGGCTTTCGATGATGAAGCTGGCGTGCCCAATGAAGGTGAGGCGCACCTCCTCGTCAGCGAGTTTCGCGGGTTCGAAGGCCGCAGGAACCACCCGGGGTTCACGTCCCGCAATGGCGAGGCAGTCGCCCTGGGCTGCGGCGGGTACAGCCAAGGCCGACAGTACAAGGCAGGCAGACAGAAACAGCTTGCGCATCATGCTCCCTCCCGAAGGCCTAATACGTTGCGGCGGAGCGTGGCGAAACTACAGCGCCTCCGGCGTCCTGTAACGGTAGCGGAAGGTGCAGCAGGGGGCACCCTCCATGATGGTATGCTTGCGCTCCAGCGTGATGTTGGGATCAAACCCTTCGCAGAATGTGCCGTCGCGGTTGCACGACAGAAGATGCCCGATCTTGCCGAGCCCCATCTCCTTGTAGGTCTCGGCATAGCGGCAGCGGGTGATGTCGAAGTCGAACGCCGTATCGTCGGCCTTCAGCACCTTCATTTCCAGAGCCCCGTCGGCCGTCCAGTTCTCATAGAGCTTGATGAAGTCGGCCATCGTGGTCTTGCCGCCGGTCTTTTCGGCAAAATACCTGCCTTCTGCAACGGCAGCCTTGCGGATCGCGGCGTCGAGTATGGCGCCGGCCCGTTCCTCGCCCAGTTGTTCCACCATCTCGGCAAATATCGGCCCGACGACCTGCGCCTGCAGCTTGCGTTTTGTTAAAGTTGGAATTTCAGACATCAGGCATAAACCTTTATAATACCGAGGAAATCTGCAGCCTTCAGGCTGGCGCCACCAACCAGCGCACCGTTTACGTTGGGCTGGCTCATCAGCTCCTCGGCGTTCGATGGCTTCACCGAACCGCCATAGAGAATGCGCACCCCGGCCCCGTCAGCGCCCATCAGCCCGCCCAGTTCCTTGCGGATCAGCGCATGCACCTCGGCAACCTCGGGCGTTGTCGGGGTGAGACCGGTACCGATGGCCCACACCGGCTCATAGGCAATGACAGTATTAACGGCCGTCGACCCCTCGGGCAGCGAGCCCTTAAGCTGGCGGGTGACCACCTCCAACGTCTTTCCGGCCTTGCGCTCGTCCAATGTCTCGCCAATGCAGATGATCGCCTTGAGGCCCGCCTTCTGCACGGCCTTGGCCTTCTTGCTGACGATCTCGTCCGTCTCGCCGTGGTTGGTGCGGCGCTCGGAATGGCCGACGATGACGGCGGTACAACCCGCCTCCTTCAGCATCTCGGCGGAGATATCTCCCGTATGGGCGCCGGCGGCGTTCCAGTGGCAATCCTGGCCACCAACCTTGATCTTGGAACCCTTGAGCACCGATTTGACCCGGCGGACCAGAATCGCCGGCGGACAAACCATCACGTCTGCCTTCAGCTTCACGTCCTTCAGCATGGCGGCGAGGAGGCGCGGCTCCTTGAACATGGCCACGCTGCCGTTCATCTTCCAGTTCCCGGCGACCAGCGGCCGCGGCCCTTCACTTGCCATGATTGACTGCTCTCACTCCCTTGCGAAACAGCCTCTTAGCAGACGAATACCGCACTTGCGAGGGGGTGTTCGCCTACCTATAGTGCGCCGCGCCCGTTGGGGCCTGTGATTTGGAAGGGACGTTTCGACATGATGGACAGCATGCGCAAGGCCGCCAAGAGTTGGGTGGCGAAGCTCTTGATCGGCTTGCTTGCCGTGAGCTTTGGCGTATGGGGCATCGCCGACGTCTTCAAGTTCGCAACGGTGAACGACCTAGCAACCGTGGGCAGCGAGGAAATCACCGCGGAAGCCTACAGCAAGGCCTTTCAGAACCGGCTGCAGGAGATTTCCCGTCAGACGGGTCAGGGCATCACCCCGGAAGAGGCTCGGGTGTACGGAATAGACAAGGGCGTGCTGGAATACCTCGTCCAGGGTGCCGCCCTCGATGGCGAAGCCAAGAAGCTGAAGCTCGGCGTGTCCAACACCTTCCTGGCCCAGGACCTGATGACCAACCCGACCTTCACCGACGCTACCGGCAAGTTCGACGGCGAGCGGTTCAAGCAGTTGCTCGCCCAGAACGGTCTGAGCGAAGCTACTTATTTTGCCGCGGAGCGCGAGCGCCTGCTGCGTGACGCCCTGACCACCACGGCGAGCGGCGGGTTGCCGGTCAGCGCTGGTTTGCTCGAGGCCCAGTACCGTTTCGATAACGAACAGCGTGACGCGCGCTACTTCATCGTCTCGACCGCCGACAGCGAGGTCCCTGCCCCGACTGACGACGAGATCAAGAAGGAATATGAGGCCAACCCCGCCGCCTACACCGCGCCGGAGTTTCGGGCTGTCGCCATCATGAAGGCGGAACCAGCGGACATTGCCGCCAAGATCACCCTCACCGACCAGGACCTTGCGGAAGGCTTCGACAAGTACAAGGGCGAGTTCTTCACCCCCGAGAAGCGCACCATCCTGCAGATCACCTTCCCCAGCCTCGCCGACGCCCAGGCCGCACAGGTCAAGATCGCGGGTGGCGCCGATTTCCTGGCGCTGGCTAAGGAGCGCGGCTTCACCGAGGCCGATATCACCTTCGCCGACAAGACCAAGACCGACTTCGTCGACCCCGCCATTGCCGACGCCGCCTTCGCACTGGCACAGGGCGCTGTGAGCGATCCGATAAAGGGCGCATTGTCCACGGCGCTGCTCAAGGCCGTGTCAATCACGCCAGAACAACAGTCCACCCTCGATGAGGTCAAGCAGCAGCTTTCCGACCGCCTCAAGCTCGAGCAGGCGATGGAGCAGATCCAGGCCACCTATGACGCCGTCGAGGATGCCCGCGCAGCGCAAACGAGTTTCGAGGACATTGCCGGCAAGGCCGGCATTCCCTTCGATCTCGTCACCGCAACTGACGCCCAGGGCAACGACAAGGCCGGCGCTGCCGTCCCCATCCCGCACAAGGAAGACGTCCTGAAGGCCGCCTTCACGAGTGACGTCGGCGTCGAGAACGACGCCATCTCGCTGGACAATGGCTACGTCTGGTACGAGGTGCGCGAAGTCGTCCCCGCCGCCCTCAAGCCGCTCGACCAGGTGAAGGACCAGGCCCGCGCCGCCGTAATTGCTGCCAAGGTTCGCGCGCTGTCGGAGGAAAAAGCCAAGAAGCTGGTGGAACGCGCCCGCGCCGGTGCCAAGCTGGAAGACCTCGCGGCCGAGGTGAAGGCACAGGTCCAGACGGCGCAAGGCCTGAAGCGCACCGAACAGGGCGGCAGCTTCAACCGGGCCGCCGTGCTGGCGCTGTTCTCGGTGCCGGACAACGGCTTTGCCTATGCGGTTGAGGCTGATGGTAAGGGTGCGCGGGTCATGCAGTCTGAACCCGTTCTGCTTCCGGCCTTCGACGTTAACTCGCCGGATGCCAAGAGCATCGCCCAACGGCTCGAACCGCAGGTGTCGAGCAACCTTCTCGACGCCTATCTGGCAGCCCTGAAGGATCAGGCCGGCGTGCGCATCAACGAAACCCTCTGGCAACAAATCTCGGGACCACAGACCAACTGAGCCCCCGTGACCCCTTTGCCGGAACATCGCCATGATCATCTCGCCCGACTACGAAAGCTTCGCCCTCGCCTATGAAAAGGGCGAAGCGCAGATCGTATCAACCAGGCTCGTTGCTGACCTTGAAACCCCCGTCTCTGCCAAGCTGAAGTTGGCCCGCAACGCGCGCTATTCCTTCTTGCTCGAGTCGGTGGAAGGTGGCGCGGTGCGCGGTCGTTACTCGATCATCGGGCTAAACCCGGACCTGATCTGGAAAGTCGAAAACGGCAAGGCGTCGATCAACCGCAAGGCCTCGCTCGATCCCGACGGCTTTTTCGAGAACACGGATATCCACCCGCTCCAGTCGCTCCGCGCCCTCCTCGCCGAAAGCCGCATCAAGCTGGCGGAGGACGCACCACCCATGGCCGCCGGCGTCTTCGGATACATGGGGTACGACATGGTGCGCTTCATGGAGGAACTGCCCGAACCCAACCCTGATACGCTGGGCTTGCCTGACTCCATGATGATCCGCCCCACCGTCATGGCGATCTTCGACAGCGTGCGCGACGAAGTCACAGTCACCTCCCCCATCTATCCCGCACCCGGCGTCTCGGCCAAGGCGGCCTATGCGCGCGCCAGTGAGCGCATCGGCGAAGTGGTGGATGCGCTGGACCGCCCTCTCGACCTCGCACTGAAAGGTGCCGACCTCTCGCCCATCGGTTCCCCGCGCTCCAACACCAGCCCTGAAGAATACAAGGCGATGGTGCTGAGAGCGAAGGAGTACATCGCGGCAGGCGACATCTTCCAGGTCGTCCTCTCGCAGCGCTTCGAGACCGAGTTTACGCTACCGCCCTTCGCGCTTTACCGCTCGCTGCGCCGGGTGAACCCTTCGCCTTTCCTCTACTATCTCGACTTTGATCGCTTTTCCGTCATCGGGTCGAGCCCCGAGATCCTCGTTCGCGTGCGTGACGGCAAGGTCACGATCCGCCCGATCGCGGGGACCCGCCGTCGTGGTGCCACACCAGCCGAAGACCGCGCACTGGCCGCCGAACTGCTCGCCGACCCCAAGGAACGCGCAGAGCACCTGATGCTGCTTGACCTCGGCCGCAACGATGTGGGTCGCGTGGCCGACATCGGTTCGATCAAGGTTACCGACCAGTTCATTCTAGAGTACTACAGTCAGGTGATGCACATCGTGTCCAACGTCGAGGGCAAGCTCTCGAACGAGTTCGATGCCATCGACGCACTGGTCGCTGGCTTCCCCGCCGGCACCGTGTCCGGCGCCCCAAAGGTGCGCGCCATGGAGATCATAGACGAGTTCGAAAGGAACAAGCGCGGCGTCTATGCCGGTTGCGTGGGATATTTCTCGGCCGACGGCGAAATGGACACCTGCATCGTGCTGCGCACGGCCATCGTCAAGGAAGGCAAGATGTATGTGCAGGCAGGCGCCGGCGTCGTCGCCGACAGCGTACCTGAAAACGAGCACCAGGAGTGCGTGAACAAGGCCAAGGCCCTTTTCCGCGCCGCCGAAGAAGCCGTGCGCTTCGCCGGACGTGCCGGGAGGGCACAATGATAATTCTCATCGACAATTATGACAGCTTCACCTGGAACCTCTATCACTTCCTGGGCGACATCGGCGCCGAGACGGTGGTTCACCGCAATGACAAGATCAGCGTCGGCCAGGTGATCTCGGCCAAGCCCGAGGCCATCGTCATCTCGCCAGGCCCGGCAACCCCCAACGAAGCGGGCATCTGTCTCGAACTGATCGAAAAGGCGTCCGAGACGATCCCGGTATTCGGCGTTTGCCTCGGCCTTCAGTCCATGGGGCAAACCTTCGGCGGCAAGGTGGTGCGTGCGCCCGCACAGATGCACGGCAAGACCAGCCAGATCCATCACACCGGCAAAGGCGTGTTCAAGGACTTGCCGCAGGACTTCACGGCCACGCGCTATCATTCGCTCATCGTCGAGCGTGACAGCCTGCCGGACTGCCTTGAGGTGACGGCGGAGACCGATGGCCAGATCATGGGAATGCAGCACAAGACCCGAAACGTGCATGGCGTGCAGTTCCATCCCGAGTCCATCGCCTCCGAGCATGGTCATGCCATTCTCAAGAACTTCCTCGAAATGACGAGGCCACGCTGATGGCCGAATTCAAGCCCCTCATCGCCAAAGTTGCGGCCGGAACGCCCCTCACCCGTTCCGAAGCCCGCGAAGCCTTCGACGTGATGATGTCGGGGGATGCCACGCCGTCGCAAATCGGCGGCTTCCTCATGGCATTACGTGTGCGCGGCGAGACAGTGGACGAGATCACCGGCGCGGTCGAGATCATGCGCGAGAAGATGCTGCCAGTCTCGGCGCCAGCTGATGCCATCGACATCGTCGGCACGGGCGGTGATGCCTCGGGCTCCTACAACATCTCGACCTGTGCAGCCTTCATCGCTGCCGGTGCGGGCCTTAAGGTTGCCAAGCACGGCAACCGCGCGCTGTCCTCCCGCTCCGGCGCGGCGGATGTGTTGATTGCCCTGGGTGTTAAAATCGATGTGGGTCCAGAGAAGATTTCTGAATGTATCTCGGAAGCCGGACTTGGCTTCATGTTCGCGCCCTCGCACCACTCCTCGATGAAGTTCGTCGGTCCGTCGCGCGTCGAACTGGGCACGCGCACCATTTTCAACCTGCTCGGGCCCCTTTCCAACCCGGCGGGTGCGAAGCGCCAGGTGACCGGCGTGTTCTCGAAGCAATGGGTGGAACCCTTGGCACAGGTGCTGCAGAACCTCGGCTGCGAGGCCTGCTGGATCTGCCACGGCGAAGGCGGCATGGACGAAATCGTGCCCACCGGCACAACTTGGATTTCCGAGTTGAAGGACGGCACGATCACCTCCTTTACCCTGACGCCGGAAGAGGTCGGCATCAAGCGCTCGTCCTTCGACGACCTCAAGGGCGGTGACGCCGAACACAATGCTGATGCGCTGCGCCACGTGCTGGGCGGCAGGCCCTCCGCCTTCCGCGATGCCGCGGTGATGACGGCCGCTGCTGCGCTCGTGGTGGCCGGGCACGAACCAAGCCTCAAGCAGGGTGTCGCTGCCGCACAAAAGGCCATCGACAGCGGTGCGGCGGAAACCGCGCTCACCAAGCTCATCAAGGTGTCGAACGACTAATGGCCACCATTCTCGACAAGATCGCCGCCTACAAGCGGGACGAAGTGGCCAAGGCCAAGACGCTCACGTCGCTTGCCGATCTCGAGGCGCGCGCCAGTAAAGCCCCGCCGGTACGTGGGTTCGCCAAAGCCCTGGACGCCAAGGCCGCGACAGGACATTGGGGCCTTATCGCCGAAATCAAGAAGGCGAGCCCGTCGAAAGGTTTGATCCGCGCCGACTTCGATCCGCCGGCGCTGGCCAAAGCCTATGAGGAAGGCGGTGCAGCCTGTCTTTCTGTTCTCACCGACACGCCTTCATTCCAAGGCGCACCCGAATTCCTCACCGCAGCGCGGGCTGCATGTGCGCTGCCGGCACTGCGCAAGGACTTCCTGCTGGATACCTGGCAAGTCGTCGAGGCCCGCGCCTGGGGCAGCGACTGCATCCTGCTCATCATGGCGATGATCGATGACGCGCTTGCCGCCGAACTCGAGAGCGCTGCTGAGCACTGGGACCTCGACGTGTTGATCGAGGTGCACAACGAAGAGGAGCTTGACCGCGCGTTGAAGCTTCGCTCGCGCATGATCGGCATCAACAATCGCGACCTACACACCTTCGAGACGACGCTTGCCACAACCGAACGCCTCGCCCCGCGCATTCCGAAGGAGCGCATGGTGGTGGGCGAGAGCGGCCTGTTCACCTCGGCAGATCTGGCGCGGCTTGCAAAGGTGAACGTCAACACCTTCCTCATAGGCGAGAGCCTGATGCGCCAGCAGGATGTGGCGGCAGCCACCCTTGCTATACTGAGCAAGCCATGAGCCGCCTCACTCACCTCGACGCCGAAGGCAACGCCCACATGGTGGACGTGTCTGAAAAAAACGTCACCAGCCGTTCCGCCACGGCAAAGGCCGTGGTCGAGCTGCTGCCTGAAACGCTGACACTCATCCTCGAGGGCAAGGCCAAGAAGGGTGACGTGATCGCCACCGCCCGCATTGCCGGCATCATGGCAGCCAAAAAGACGCATGAGCTGATCCCGCTTTGTCACCCGCTCATGATCACCAAGATCACGGTCGATTTTGCGCCGGACACCGCATCCTCCACCATCGAGGTGATGGCCACCGTGAAGGTCGAGGGCAAGACTGGTGTCGAGATGGAGGCGCTCATCGCATGCTCCGTTGCCTGCCTGACGCTCTATGACATGTGCAAGGCCGTGGACCGTCGCATGAAGATCACCAATCTCCGCCTCGTGGAGAAGTCGGGTGGCAAATCCGGACATTTCACCGCGGAGTGACGCCATGGCCCTGATCCCTGTCGAAGAGGCCCGCGCTCGCATCCTGAAGAATGTGAAGCCACTACCTGCTGCAGGGGTTAAGCTGGAACAGGCGCTTGGCCGCGTCCTGGCAAAGCCGCTCAAAGCCGTCCGCAACCAACCGCCGTTCGACGCATCCGCCATGGATGGCTATGCGGTCATCGCGGCGGATGCCGCCACCGTTCCCGCCACGCTCAAGCTCATCGGTCTCTCTGCCGCCGGGCACGCTTTCAGGGGCAAACTGAAGCGCGGCGAGTGCGTGCGCATCTTCACTGGTGCGCCGGTGCCGAAGGGTTCAGACGCCGTGGTCATCCAGGAGAACACCAGCGCCAGCGGCAAGGCGGTCACCGCTCTGCAACCGGTGAAGACCGGCCAGAACATCCGCTTTGCCGGGCTGGACTTCCGCAAGGGCGACACGCTGCTGCCTCCGGGGCTCACGCTCGGTGCACGAGACATCGGCCTTGCCGCTGCCGCCAACGCGCCGAAACTCGTCGTCCGCCGCCGTCCGGTCGTGGCCATCATCGCCACTGGGGATGAGTTGGTCCTGCCCGGCGGCACACCGCGTGCGGACCAAATCGTCTCTTCCAACAGCCATGCACTGGCCGCCATGGCCCAGCACCTTGGCGCCACGGTCGTGAACCTCGGCATAGTGCCGGACAATCTGAAGGCGACTGAGCGCGCCATTCGCAAAGCAGCGAAGGCCGACATCCTCATCACCACCGGCGGTGCGTCCGTCGGTGATCACGACTATGTTCAGGAAGCGCTGAAAAACTCCGGCGTCGCCATCGACTTCTGGAAGATCTCCATGCGGCCCGGGAAACCCTTCATGTACGGTCGCCGCAAGGGCCAGCATGTGCTGGGCCTGCCGGGCAACCCGGTCTCCGCCATCGTCTGCGCCCGGCTATTCCTCATGCCCCTCATCGACGCCCTTCTGGGGTTGCCCACGGTCGAAGATCTGGTCGAGGCTAGGCTCGGAGCGTCAATGAAGGTGAACGACAGCCGACAGGACTATGTCCGGGCAAAGCTTGTCGAGGCCCCGGACGGCAGCCGCACCGTCACCCCCTTCGACAAGCAAGATTCATCGATGCAGCGAACATTTCGCGAGGCCCAGGTGCTTATCGTCCGGCCTCCCCATGCGAAAGTGGCAGGACAAGGTGACGTCGTGCAGATCTTACGTCTCGACTTCTGAACAGTTACGGAAAGTAAACACTTGAAGAACTAAACAGGTACGGATAAACTTGTTTTGGATTTGTTCCGATTCCGGATCACGAACCAAAACGAACATCGAGAGAACCGGCCCATGTTGACGCGGAAGCAACTCGAACTCCTCCTGTTCATCAACGAACGGTTGAAGGAAGAAGGCGTACCCCCCTCCTTCGAGGAAATGAAGGAAGCCCTCAACCTCCAGTCGAAGTCGGGTGTCCACCGCCTGATCGTGGCGCTTGAAGAACGCGGCTTCCTCCGCCGCATGCCCAACCGGGCGCGCGCGCTGGAGGTGCTGAAACTGCCGGATGCCCATTCCCCCAGCCTCACGCAGAAGAAGGCTGGCGGCTTCACGCCCAACGTCATCCAGGGCAACCTCGGCCGGGTGAAACCCGTCACCGCCACCAATGACGGCGCACCGCGCGCAGCTGTAGTGCCGATGATGGGCCGCATCGCCGCGGGTGTTCCGATCTCGGCCATCCAGGACCACACCGCCAACATCACCGTGCCGCCGGAAATGCTTTCTGGCGGCGAGCATTTCGCACTTGAGGTCAAGGGTGATTCGATGATCGAGGCCGGCATCTTTGACGGCGACACGGTCATCATCCGCAAAGGTGACACCGCCCACAACGGTGACATCATCGTGGCACTCGTCGACGATGAGGAGGCAACCCTGAAGCGCCTGCGCCGAAAGGGCGACTCCGTGGCTCTGGAGGCCGCCAACCCAACCTACGAGACGCGCATATTCGGCCCTGACCGGGTGCGCGTGCAGGGCCGTCTGATCGGCCTTCTCCGCAAGTACTGAGAACTTCCCGCCGCCCCTTGGATGCGGCGGGAACTTCGCCTAACCTCGGGCACCAACAAGCCTTTGAGGAGTGCTGCCACATGAAAATTTACGGCGATATGATTTCGCCCTTCGTCC
>CAMDBX010000056.1 GCA_945889445.1 Rhizobium sp. Q54 | reverse complement strand
CGCCCACGGGTCGAAGCCCTGCTCCAGCGCCTCGCGATAGAACAGGTCGACGATCTCATCGGAAATCCGGTCGCACACCTTGTCCGGGTGGCCTTCGGAGACCGACTCGCTGGTGAAGACGTAATTCTTGCGTGACATGTGATTCCTGGATCCCCTTTGCCTGAAGCCGCGCGCTTTTTGACAGCGTTATAAACGCTGGTCAAGGCGGCCCAAGCTAAAGGGTGACCCTCACTGTCACTCTTTGGTTTCGGCAATCACCCGGGCGATGGTGGAGATCAGCTTCCGCTTGTTGACGCTGTCGGCGTCACGGAAAGCCTTAGCCAGTGTGACGCCCTCGACATTCATCAAGGCCGACAGCACGGCATCTTCCTCGCGGGCTTCACCCATGCCGCCATGCTCTTCGACGCCCGGCAGTTCCTCGAAGAAGAACTGGACCGGAACGCCAAGGATCTTGGCGGTGAAGTACAGGCGGCTCGCGCTGATGCGGTTGGCGCCCTTTTCGTACTTCTGGACCTGCTGGAAGGTGATGCCGAGCAATTCGCCCAGCTTCTCCTGGCTCATGCCAATGAGTTGTCTGCGCATGCGGATGCGACTGCCCACATGCACGTCTACGAAGTTCGGATCACGTCGTGTCATTTTATCCTCAGACCTGATGCCCCCCGGTCTGACGCCTGGCACTGCTACAAAGTTTTCTGTCATCACTTTGCCCGCAATTCCACAAGCCGTTATGGTTTAATATACCTAATCTCCGCGCGCAATTGCTTTTGCATTGAAACCGGGCCGGGTTATTGGAAATTTTGCCCTTACGCACTGTTTTTTCTATCTGAGGTCGATTTATCCACCAGGAATGCGCCGCTGACTGCAAGGACAGTCAGCAGAAGCAACCAAAAGTCGCCCCATCGCGCGTAGGGCGGGGGCGAAATCGCCATCGGAAGGGGAGAATCAACGACCCCTTTCTGCATCAGCGGCAACATCCTGAGCGTGCGGCCATAGGGGTCGATGATCGCGGAGATACCCGTGTTTGCCGCCCGAATCATGGGCAATCCCTGCTCGATGGTGCGCAGCCGGGCCTGGGCGAGATGCTGCCACGGCCCGGTCGAGCGCCCGAACCAGCCGTCATTGGTGACGTTGATGATGACGTCCGGCCGGTCGACCACATCCACCAGCCGGTCGGGGAACACCGCCTCGTAGCAGATGGTGAGGCCGGCCCTGAGCCCGCCCGGCAGGGTCACGGTGCGGGGGCCGGGCCCCGGCACGAAGCTGCCCGGCGTCTGGACCACCTGCTGGAAGCCCAGGGGCTCCAGCGCCCATGCGAAAGGCAGGAACTCGCCTCCCGGCACCAGTCGCCACTTGTCATAGCGCGCCACCGGTTCCGCCGTGCCATCGAAGACGATGATGCTGTTATGGGCGTCGGGATCCTCGCCCTCGCCCTTGCGGTCCAACCGGACGGCCCCGGTGATCAGAGCGGTACGCCCGCCGAGAAGCGGTTTCAGCTCCGCCTTGGCGACCGGGCTCTCGTCGATGAGAAAGGGCACGGCTGATTCGGGCCAGATCACATGGGTGATGCCGGCGATGCCCTGCGGCTGCTCGGGCGTGGGCAGGGCGGACATCTTCTCCAGATCATCGAGGATCTGGCGCGCGTTGTCGTCGCGCCACTTCTGCTCCTGCGGCAGGTTGGGCTGCACGATGCGGATGGCGATGCCCGGCACCATGGCGTCCGTGGCGCCCTTGAGCCGCAATTCGCCCCAGCCCCACAGCGCGGGAAGAAGCAGGAGCAGGGCAAGACCCGCCGCCATCGCGCCACGGCGCTGACCCGAGAGGACGAGATAGGGCAGCGAGGCCCAGAGCACGATGAGGAGCGTGAGCCCGGTCATGCCGATGAGGGCGGCAGCCTGCGCGACGCCGCCCATGCCATCCACCAGAAGGCCGGGCGCCGCCCAGGGAAAGCCGGTGAACAGGCGGCCGCGCAGCCATTCGGCAACCGCGAGGCAGGCCGAAAAGGCCAGCACCGGGCGCAGCCCGTTTCCACCAAAGCGCTGGGCCAGCACCGCCGCGAGCGCCCAGTAGACCGCCATGCCACCCGACAGGACGCCGAGCATGAAGGGCATCATCCAGAGATAGGTATCGGCCTCGACGAAGAAGGCATAGCCGATCCAGTGCAGCGCCAGCGTGAAATAACCGAGCCCGAACAGCCAGCCGAGGCCGAAGCCGCTGCGCCAACTGGCCTGCTTGCCCGTTTCCAGCAGCATCAGAAACAGCGGCAGGCCGAGAAAGGCGAGCGGCCACAGGCCATAGGGCGGCAGGCCCATGGCGAGGAGCGCGCCGGCCAAGACCGAAAGGGCGCCGCGCGCCAGTGCCGGCAGGCCCGCCATGCGTTGCAGACGTCGAATCATGCGACTGGAACTATAGGAGGGGCGTGCTTTCTCTGATAGGAATCATGGCGTTTCGGGAGATCGCGCATGAACGACCGCTCACCGTCCCCTTCCGCCGCCGACGGCATGACGCTGATCGAGCACCTGCCCTTCGACATAGACGAGGGAATCGCCAGCCGGGCGCGCATCGGACTCATGGTTCTCGCCACGGACTTCACCATCGAGCATGAATGGCGTGCCATCATGACCGGCCTCAAGGGCGTAGCGCTCTATGAAAGCCGCATCCTCAACGATGCCCAGATCACGCCGGAGACGCTGCGCGCCATGGAACCGCGCATCGCCGCGGCCACCGACGTGATCCTGCCCGGAAGCCCCATCGACGTGGTGGCCTATGGCTGCACATCCGCCTCGATGGCGATCGGCGAGGACAAGGTTTTCGCGCGCATCCGCGAAGCCCGGCCGGACGCCAAATGCACCACCCCCATCACCGCCGCCTTCGCCGCCTTCCGCGCGCTGAAGGCCAGGCGCATCGGCGTGCTCACGCCCTACCGTGCTGACGTCAACCGCATCGTCGCCGACTATATCAAGGCGCGCGGCTTCGAGGTGCCGGTGTTCGGCTCCTTCAACGAGCAGGATGACTGCATCGTGGCCCGCATCACACCAGCCTCGGTGAAGCGCGGCGTGGAGACCATCCTGTCGCATGCCTCCGTCGACGCGGTGTTCGTGTCCTGCACCTCGGTGCGGCTGGCGGAAGCGGCGCGCAGCATCGAGGCGGAAACGGGCGTTCCCATCACCTCCTCCAATCACGCCATGGCCTGGCATGCGCTTCGGCTTGCCGGCATCGACGACGCGATGCCGCAATGGGGGCGCCTGTTCGAGGCGCAGCTCGCCTGATGCCGGAACTGCACCGCGAAACCATTCCGGCGCGCGCGCCATGGAGCCGCATCATCAAGCGCGGCGAGACGCTGCGCATCATCGACACCCATGGCCAGCAGGCCGTCGACTTCCTGTGCTACAACGCCCATGACTTCGACGAGCGCTACCACGAGCCCAACACCATCAAGAAGGCGGGGCGCATCCTGCTGACGACGGGCGACGTGCTCTATTCCGACCGCGCCAATCCGCTGTTCACCATCACCGCAGACAGCTTCGGCGGCCATGACACAATCGGCGGCTGCTGTTCGGAGCCCTCCAACCGCATGCTCTATGGCGTTGCCAACACGGGCTGCCGCGAAAACTTTCTCGCCGCACTCAAACCCCATGGCCTGGGTTGGCGCGACATCGTGCCGAACGTCAACTGGTTCATGACGGTGCCGGTGGGCGCGGCGGGCGATGCCGCCATCGCCCTCGGCTCATCGAAGCCGGGCGAGCATGTGGACATCCGCGCCGAGATGGACGTTCTGGCCGTCATCTCGAATTGCCCGCAGGTGCTGAACCCCTGCAACAACTTCAATCCGACGGCCATTGAGGTTGTGATCCTCGGTTAGCCCTTCAGCTGCTGCATGATTGTCTCGGCACCCGAGACGTTCACGCCCTTCTCGGTCTCGATGTTCAGCGTCTTCACCACGCCGTTGTCGACGATCATCGAATAGCGCTTGGAGCGCAGCCCCATGCCCGCCACCGCGAGGTCGAGCTCGAGCCCCACGGCCTTGGCGAACTCGGCATTGCCGTCGGCCAGCATCATGATCTTGCCGTCCGACTCGGTGGCCTTGCCCCAGGCCTTCATCACGTGGATGTCGTTCACCGCAGTGCAGGCGACGGTGTCCACCCCCTGTGCCTTGATGTCGTCATAGGCCAGCAGAAAGCCCGGCAAGTGGTTCATGTTGCAGGTCGGCGTGAAGGCGCCCGGCAGGCCGAACAGCACCACCTTGCGGCCGGCGAAGAGCACGTCGGTCGACATCTGCTGGGGGCCTTCGGCGGTGGAGACGGTGAATTGGACGTTGGGGAGCTTGTCGCCCGGCTTGATGGTCATTGTGTTTTTCCTGGTTGGTGTTGCGGGTCAGGGCAGCGTCAGGGTCTGAACATGACCCTTGCCGCCGAGACGATAGGTGATGGTGATCTGCTGGCCTTTGAGCTTCGAGAGATCGCCCAGACTGTCGATTGCAAGTCGCGCCTCACGCCCGTCATCGGACAGGACGGGCGCCCTGAAATAGGCGGATGTGGCGCTTTCGACGAAGATATCCTCCGGCCTTTCCGTGAGCGTAAGCCTCAGCACGGGCTTTCCTTCGCCAGTGACAATGTCCGCCGCGGCCACGGCATCGCCCGCGGCCGGCACGTCTGCCAGTGCTGATTTTACGCGCGTGCTGCCCAGAGGATCACGCTGCTCGGTGCCCAGCGTGATCGCCGCTTCGGCACGGGCCGGGATGCAGATGTCCTTGCAGACGCCAAAGAACAGTTCGAGCTTCAGTTCGAGTCCCTGCGCCTGTTCCGGCGTCACGGTAACGGGGAAAAGCACCTCGCTGTCATAGCCCACCGCCTCGCCGCTCTTGTCCACGTGGCGCGACGGCGTGGGATACTGGACCTCGACCTTGGCGGGCAGCGAGGTGGACCAGGTGAATTCCGGCGGCACGCCGGAATCGCCCGGCATGCGCCAGTAGGTCTTCCAGCCCGGCGCCAGTTCGATCAGCACCCCGGTCTGCCAGGACGTGCCGTCGAAACCATCGCCGATCAACGACACGCGATAGGGCTTCTCCTCCGCCACGGCGGGCAGGGCGAGGGCAAGGCAGAGGGCAGCAAGGGCGAAGCGGGTCCACATGGCCGCCTATATGGAAGAAAACCCGGCCGAGGCCAACACCTTCATGGCGTGCCCATGAATCACCGGACCTGCGCCTGCGGCATCATGCTCCTGCTGCGGCAGGTGGTTCCCCTGCTGGTTCCGCTGGGCTAGTCTTCACGGCACACCAAGGGAAATGGCATGACCAAGGGTCCCTATCTCGACGGACAATTGCTGATCGCCATGCCGGGCATGAGCGACCAGCACTTCGACCGGAGCGTGATCTACATGTGCGCGCATTCCGAACAGGGCGCCATGGGCATCATCATCAACAAGGCGACGCCGATGATGTCGTTTGGCGAACTGTTGTCGCAACTCGACCTGACGGGCAACGAACCGCTGAACCCGCTGGAGGAGCTGATGCAGATGCCGGTGCTGTTCGGCGGCCCGGTGGAACAGGGGCGCGGCTTCGTGCTGCACACCAGCGACTATTTCACGGAAGACTCGAGCCTCCCCGTGTCGGCGAATATCGCCCTCACCGCAACGGTGGACATCCTCCGCGCCATGGCCAAGGGCGAGGGGCCGCAGCGCGCGGTGCTGGCATTGGGCTATGCCGGATGGGCGCCGGGCCAGTTGGAGAGCGAGATCCAGCGCAATGGCTGGCTGACCTGCCAGGCGGACGAGGAGCTGGTGTTCGGCCTCGATTTCGACGCCCGCTATCTGGCCGCCCTGCGCAAGCTGAAGATCGACCCAGCGATGCTGTCCAGCGATGCCGGACACGCCTGAGGGTCAGGCTTCTTCATTGCTGGGGAGCGACACCCGGCGTTGCCGCTTGCGGCGCCGCCGCACCGGCGGAGGATCGGCCACCTCGACGACGGAAGCTGCCCCTTCCGCAGGCGGTTCAACCGCGTCCAGCTCCGCCACCATCTCATCGGCCGGACCGGCGGCCATGTCTTCGACCACGTCTTCAACCATGTCTTCAACCACGGCTTCGACCGCCTCCTCCGACGCGATCACAACAACCTCCGCTTCGACATCCGCCTGCACCAGCGCGTCGGTGGGTGGTGCGACATGGGAGCCAGCCTCGGGCGACACAGCCTCGACCTTCGGCTCCGGATCGGGCTCCATGCGGCGGCGCGGGAAGGGTCGCGCCGGCCTCTTCTCGGGTTCGGGCCGGCGCACGTCCTCCGCCGTCACCCGGCGCAAGGCAGGCTCGGGCGGCGGATCCTTGATGGCGCGCTCCCAGAGCCAGGTGATGGCGGTGCGGCCCGAGGTGTGCGCATAGGGAAGGCCCGCCAGGGCATCGTTCACCTGCTTGGCCGACAACGGCTTGCCGATGAAGAAGCCCTGGCCGAAATCGCAACCGAGTTCGCCCAGCCTGTCGACCTGGTCCTGGTTCTCGATGCCCTCCGCCACGATGGCGAGGCCGAGGTCATGCCCCATGGCGATGATGGACTGCAGGATGACGACGGCGCGATGATCCTGCGCCTCCGGCGCGATGAAGCTGCGGTCCACCTTCAGCGTGTCGAAGGGCAGTTTCCGCAGGCTGGACAGCGATGAATAACCGGTTCCGAAATCATCGCAGGACAATCCGACGCCCAGTTCACGGAAGCGCTCGAGGATCTGCGTGGCGCGCTCGGGATATTCCATGACGAGGGATTCCGTCACCTCGATCTTGAAGCTGCCGCGCATCAGCCCCTCGCGGCTGATGATCTGCTTCACGTCGTCGAGCAGACCCGGCTCGATCAGCTGCGCGGAGGAGATGTTGACGGCGACGAAGGCCGGCTCCGCCGTGCGGTAGGCACGCTGCCAGATGCCAAGCTGGCGGCCGGCCTCGTTCAGCACCACCCGGCCGATGTCGCGGATCATGCCGGTCTCCTCGGCGAGGCCGAGGAAGCTTTCGGGCGCCAGCAGCCCCATGGAGGGGTGACGCCAGCGCACCAGCGCCTCGAAGCCCGCAAGGTGCATGTCTGCAAGCCTGGCGATGGGCTGGTAGTGGACCTCGATCTCGTTGCGCTCGATGGCGCGGCGCAACTCCGCTTCCAGCACGACGAGCTCGGCACGGTCGTCGACCATCAACGGGTTGAAAAGCTCCACCGCCCCCATGCCCTTGCGGCGCGCCTCGTAGAGCGCCACGGCGGCATCCTTCATCAGTCTGTCGGCATCCTGCACTTCGGGGCGGTATTGCGCCACGCCGATGGAGGCGGTGAGGAAATATTCCTGCTCCTCGAACTTGACGGGCCGCGCCACGGTCTGCAGCAGGGCCTGCGCGAAGGCATCAACGGTGCGGCCGTCCGGCACCTCATGGTAGAGGATCGCGAACTGGTCGCCAGGCAGGCGCGCGACCGTGTCGACCATCTCGGCCTCGGCCTTCAGCCGGCGGCCGATGATGGAGAGCAGCGCGTCGCCTGCCTCGTGGCCCATCGCGTCATTGACGGTCTTGAAGCGGTCGAGGTCGATGAGCAGCACGAACAATGCCGTGGCCGCGCCCGGCTCCAGCCCGTCAATCGCCCGCTGCAGCCGGTCGGCGAACAGCGCGCGGTTGGGCAGGCCCGTCACCATGTCGTAGACGGCGTCCTTGAGCAGGCGCTCCTCGGCGATCTTGGCATTGGTGACATCGGTGATGGTGCCGATGCAGCGCGCGGCGCGGAAGCCGTTGCCGCCGGTGATCGAACGGGCGCGGAGATCGAACCAGCGGTAGCTGCCGTCGCCGTGGCGGAGGCGGAACTTGCGCTCGATGGGATTTCTGCCGTCGGCCTCGGCTTCGGCAATGGTCGCGAGATAGGCGGAGCGGTCCGCCGGATGCATGAGTTCGAGGAAGGCCTCGCCCGCCACATCTTCGAAGGCATTGGCGGGCTGGGCCAGCGCCCGGGCTATTTCCGGGCTGAGGAAGAGCTCGCCCTCCTCTGGCTGCCAGTCCCATACGAAGGCCCGCGCGCCGGCCAGCGCCAGCGCATGGCGGCCCGCCTCACGGAAGAAGTGACGCGACAGATAGCCCTGCGCAAAGGCATGATGCGCCAGCACGAAGCCGAGGATGACGAGCAGCGCCGCGAGGCCGATGACCACCACGCCGGCAATCGAAGAGCCGGGCTCGCTGCCCAGTGCGGCGAGCACCGCAAGCATGGTCCAGAGCAGAATGGCGGTCCAGCTCAGCACCACCGTTTCGGCCTTCACCTCGCCCCGCCACCACAGGAACATGATGAGGCCGAAACCGCCCAGCGCCGCGAGGACAAAGACCGTGCGGGCCAGCGTCGTGGCAATCAGCGGCTCGGCCGCGCCATAAATCGGGATGGCGAAGGCCAGGCAGGCGACCGCCAGCAACAGGTTGCCCGCCACATGCGAGATGCGCGGCAGGTCTGCCAGCATGGCGAGCAGCAGCAGCAGGAAGCCAGCCATCAGGCCCTCGATGACGGCCCGCAGAACCTGCAGGGTGAAGCCGGTGATGCCGAATTGCGCCAGCACCACGGTGAGGTGCCCGGCCTCGAACAGCATGAAGCCGATGGCGGCCAGCGCGAAGCCGCCGGCCACCGGGAACACGGCGCGCGCCCGGAAGCCGTAGAGCGTGAACAGCGCAAGCGCGATGAGCACCGAAATGCCCAGCAACGCACCGCGGAAGAAAGAGGTGAAGTCCTTGTGCCCGTCATAGGCGGCGCGTTGCCACAGCGTGACCGGCAGGACGCCGGGCGTCACCTCGAAGGCGACGGAGGCGGTTCCGCCGGGTGGCAGCGTCAGCAGATAGGCGCTCTCGCCCGGAACCGGCGGCAGGGCATTCAACTGGCCGTCGCCGGCCAGCGCCGTGCCATAGACGCGCGGCCCCGCGAGCCGGGGCGGATGAAAGCCGGAACCGGTGAAGCCCTGGTGCGGCACGGCGAGGATGACCGAGACCTGTTCGCCGGAGCGGTTGCTGAACCCGGCCGCCACCCAGTTGAACAGCGGCCCCGGCCCCTTGGCCGTGAGCATCATTTGCCCGCCAGCGCCGGTGCCGCCGTCGGGCCGTTCGATTGTGATGGTGCGCTGGTCGGTCTGCAGCCCGGCCAGGAAGCCCGCAAGGTTCTGCTGGGGAACCGGGCGGGAGACGTCCACGAGGTCCACGGCAAGCGCAGGCCGCGCCAGCGCCGCAGCGGCCAGCAGCAGGACAACGAACAGCAGATAGCTGGCGGGGAAGCTCCCTGCCCTGTGTCCACCCCACCTCATCCGCCCACCTAAGCTGGCTCCCGCCCTCATGACAAGGGAGGATACACCATGCAGCGGCCGAGCGTCAGTCTGAAAGCCGTGCAAAAAGAAGATGATCGCGCCATTCTCCGGCGATCTTGAGATAGCCCCGCGCCAGCCCCTCATGTTCGAAGTCGCACTTCCTCAAGAGACCGATGGAGGCCGTGTTGTGGGGCAGGCAGGCTGCCTCCACCCGGTGCAGGCCGAGATGCCGGAAGGCGAAATCGCACATCAGCCGCACGGCGGAGGTCATGTAGCCCTTGCGGGCATGGGGCGCGCCGATCCAGTAACCCAGCGTGCCGGTCTGGGCCACGCCACGCCGGACGTTGGACAGCGTAAGCGCCCCCACCAGCGTCTCGCCCGAGCGGTCGTAGATGAAATAGGGGTAGGCCACGTCCTCGTCGATGTCGCGCCAGTATTGCCGGATGCGGCTGCGGAACGCCGTCCTGGTCAAGTCGCTGGTGGGCCAGATCGGCTCCCAGGGGGTGAGAAAGTCGCGGCTCTGGGCCCTGAGCGCCGCCCACTGCTCGTAATCGCCCATGTCCGGCACCCTGATCAGCGCCCGCCCATCCTTGAGGCTGGGGGGCGGATCGCCGGCGAAGGGTGAGCGGAGAAAGGCCATGTGCCCTGCTACGTGAAGTGCCGGGTGATCGTATCATAGCCAGCCAGCTGGCCAATGTGACCAACCGCGCTGAAGGCCGGCTTCTGGCGGAGGAACAGCCGCTCGGCGAGGTCCCTCACCTGCTCCGGCGTCACCGCCTCGATCTTGGCGGTAAGCGTGGCGATGGCCGGCACCTGGCCGAAGGCCAGGAACTGCCGCGCGATCTGGTCGGCGCGCGCCGAGGCGCTTTCGAGATTCATGACGAGGCTGGCCTTGAGCTGCGCCTTGGCGCGCGCCACCTCCGCCTCCGTCACGTCCTTGACCACCGACAGCATCACCTCCGAGGTAAGGTCGAGAAGCTCGTTGGAATGCTCGGGGCTGGTGGCGGCATAGACGCCAACCTGGCCCGCGTCCTCGAAGGCCGAGCCGAAGGAGAACACGCTGTAGCAAAGCCCGCGCTTCTCGCGCACTTCCTGGAACAGCCGGGACGACATGCCGCCGCCGAGAATGTTGGAGAGGACCTGCAGCACATAGATGTCCGGGTGGCGGTAGCTCGGCGCCTCGAAGGTCATCACGATGTGCGCCTGGTCGAGGGGCTTCTCGGCCGTGCAGGCGGTGGGCAGGAAGCTGGGCGTCTCGCGCTGCGGGCCGCTGCCCTCTTCGATTTGACCCAGCAGGCGCTGGGCCTGCGCAGCAAAGGCCTGGTGGTCGATGTTGCCAGCCGCCGCGACCACGATTCGCGACCCCCAGTAGTTGCGGTTGCGCCAGTCGAGGATCTGCTGGCGCGTAACGGCACCGACCAGTTCCTGCGTGCCGAGGATGGACCGGCCGAGCGGATGGTCGCCGAAGCTCGCGGCCTGGGCAAGGTCGAAGACGAGGTCGTCCGGCTGGTCATGGGCGGCGGCGATTTCCTGCAGGATCACGTCGCGTTCGCGCTCGAGCTCCTCCTCATCCAGTTCCGGCGAGGTGAAGATGTCGGCGAGAATGTCCAGCGCCAGCGCCCAGTCCTGCTTGAGGACGCGGGCATAGTATGTGGTGGTTTCCATGCCGGTGGCGGCGTTGATCTCGCCGCCGGCAGATTCGATTTCCTCCGCGATGGCGCGCGCCGAACGGCGCGGCGTGCCCTTGAAGGCCATGTGCTCGAGGAAGTGGGCGACGCCATTTTCCTCCGCCCGCTCGTCGCGGGCGCCGGCCTTCACCCAGATGCCCAGCGCCGCCGTCTCGAGATGCGGCATGTGATGGGTGATGACATGGATGCCGTTGTTGAGGCGGGTGATTTCGACACTCATTTGCGTACTCTGCTTCAGGCCTGTTGCTGCGACAGGATGAAGTCGCGCACCCGTCCCACATCGTTTGGCAATACTGTGAACCGTTCCTTGGCGCTCAGCAAGTAATCGAGACGCTGCGGCAGGCCGGGCCTCACGCCGCAAGCCTTCTCCACCGCGTCGGGGAACTTGGCAGGGTGCGCCGTGGCGAGCGTCACCATGGGGCTGGACAAGGCTTCGGCCTTGCGGGCGACCGCATAGCCCACGGCCGTGTGCGGGTCGAGCAGCTCGCCCGTGTCGGCCAGCGTCTGGCGGATGGTTGCGGCGGTTTCAGCCTCGTCCGTGGCGCCTGAATCAAACTCGTGCCGGATCTGCTCGAGCTCGCGGGCGCCGATGGCGAAGCTGCCGGACTGCGCGAGGCTCGCCATCATGCGGCGCACCGCATTGGGGTCTCGGCCATGCACCTCGAACAGCAGGCGCTCGAAGTTGCTGGAGATCTGGATGTCCATCGACGGGCTGGTGGAGGCCTTCACGCCGCGCTGTTCGTAGCGGCCGGTCTTCAGCGTGCGGTCCAGGATGTCGTTGACATTGGTGGCGATCAGCAGCCGATCGACCGGAATGCCCATGCGCTTGGCGACGAAGCCCGCGAAGATGTCGCCGAAGTTTCCGGTCGGCACGCAGAAGCTCGCCGCGCGGCCGGGTGCACCCAGCGACAATGCCGCGGTCACGTAATAGACCGTTTGCGCCATGATGCGCGCCCAGTTGATGGAGTTGACACCGGCAAGCCCCACCTGGTCGCGGAAGGCGAGATCGTTGAACAGCGCCTTCACGATGGCCTGGCAATCATCGAAGTTACCTTCGATGGCGATGTTGTGGACGGAGGGAGACTCGACTGTCGTCATCTGCCGGCGCTGCACGTCAGACACCCGGCCATGCGGATGCATCATGAAGACCGAGGCATGGTGCGAGGACTTGAAGGCCTCGATGGCCGCACCACCAGTGTCGCCGCTGGTGGCGCCCACGATGGTGGCGCGGCTGCGGCGCTTGGCCAGCGCCCAGTCCATGAGCCGCGCGAGCAGCTGCATCGCCACGTCCTTGAAGGCAAGCGTCGGCCCGTGAAAGAGTTCGAGCAGCCACTGGTTGTCGTCGAGCTGCTTCAGCGGCGCCACCGCGGGATGGCCGAAGCTTGCATAGGCCTCGGCGATCATGCGCTTCAGCTCGGCCTCGGGAATGGCGCCGCCGATGAACGGATGCATCACCGCATAGGCGATGTCCTCATAGCTCTTGCCCTGCAGCTCAGCGATGGCGCGGCCGGAAAGCTCCGGCCAGACGGCCGGGACATACAGGCCGCCGTCCCGCGCCAGGCCGGTGAGCAGAACGTCTTCGAAGCCGAGTTCCGGGGCCTCGCCCCGGGTGGAAACATAGCGCAAGGCCGTGCCCTCTCAAGGATTTGCGGCAGCTTTAGCCCCGCCTCCGGGCGCCATCAAGCGATGGATTCCCTCACCCTCGCGCCGCCCAGTCCGCTCGCCTGCGGCGCAGGTCGAAGAGGTAGAAGCCTGAAACGCCGAGAAGCGTCAGCGCCAGCCCGAACCAGGTGATGGCATAGCCGAGGTGGTTGTTGGCAAGATCGGACTTCGGCTCGTCCGGCCGGGGGAATTCCGCCGCGGTGCTCGACGGCAGGAGCTGCACCACGAAGGGATAGGGCTTGAGATCCGCCGGCAGGCCACTGGCCGCGATCATGGCGGGAAGATCCCACCAGTACCACATGTTGCCCTTGGGGTCGTTGGCCGGGTCGAAATATCCCTGGCCGAAAGAATGGGCACGCAGCACGCCTTCGATGTCCTGCGGACCTTGCGGCTGGTCGAAATTCTCCAGCCGCTGGCCCGGCAGCTTGCCGCGGTCGACGATCACCGCCCAGCCCTCGGCGCTGGCAGGCGTGAGGATGGTCCAGCCCTGCCCGCGCTGATAGCTCGACAGCATCTTCATCCAGGCGTTGTTCTTGTAGGTCCCGGTGAACCTCACCCGCACGAACTCGGCGTTGCTGCCGGCGCGGTCCATGTTGTAGGCGGTGGAAAGATCGACGGGGGGGGCTGCGGCATTGGCCGCAAGCTGGGCAAGCAGCGCCTCCTTCCAGGCGAGGCGCTTCACCTGCCAGGCGCCGAGCGTCACGAGGATGGCGAGGCCCGCGATCGTGGCGATGACGATCGGCCAGATGCGCGGCGGGCGTTCGTGCGGGCGGATCATTTCTGCAGCCTTCCCTCGCGCGCGTCGGTCTTCCACTGCTGGTTGATGAGCAGCCCCTTCACCGGCCTGAGCAGCAGCAGCGGCAAGACGATGAGGACCGGAATGGCGATCAGCCCATGCACCCAGTAAGGCGGGCTGTAGGCAACCTCGATCCCCAGGATGGAGCCGACACCGGCCACGCAGACGAACAACATGACGAACCAGGCCGCACCGTCGCCGCCATCGGCGAACTCATAGGACAGGCCGCAACTTGAGCAACGGTCGGCGACCGTCAGGTAGCCGTTGAACAGCTTGCCCCGTCCGCAGCGCGGGCATTTTCCGGCAACGCCCGTCTTGAGGGGCGAAAGATCGGGATAATAGACGTCGTTCATGGCGCACTCGAAAATGAAGGGGCCGCAGCGGCTGTCCGTTGCGGCCCCATTCTAGCAGATAATCGGGTGATCAGTGCTCTGGAATGATAACGCCGCTGGAGCTCCAGATATAGACGGAGGCGAACAGGAACAGCCAGACCACGTCCACGAAGTGCCAGTACCAGGCGGCGGCTTCGAAGCCGAAATGCGCCTTGGGCGTGAAGGCACCGCGTGCCGCGCGGATCAGGCAGACCACCAGGAAGATGGTGCCGACGATCACGTGGAAGCCGTGGAAGCCGGTGGCCATGAAGAAGGTGGAGCCATAGATGTTGCCGCCATGGTCACGGCTGAAGGCAAAGGCGGCATGGGCGTATTCATAGGCCTGGACGGCGGTGAACAGCACGCCCAGCAGCACGGTCGCGAGCAGGCCCATCTGCAGGCCCTTGCGGTCGTTGTTGAGCAGCGCGTGGTGCGCCCAGGTGACGGTGGTGCCGGAGGTGAGCAGGATCAGCGTGTTGACCAGCGGCAGGTGCCAGGGGTCGAAGATCACCGTGCCTTCGGGCGGCCAGACGCCACCGGTGGCCACCGCGCGCGAGGCCTGGATCGCATCGCCCGGGAACAGGCTGGCGTCGAAAAAGGCCCAGAACCAGGCGACGAAGAACATCACTTCGGAGGCGATGAACATCAGCATGCCGTAGCGCATGTGCAGCGCCACCACCGGCGTGTGATGGTTCTGGTTGCCCTCGATGATGACGTCGCGCCACCACATGTACATGGTGTAGAGCACGCCCAGGAAGCCGATGATCATCACCGCCGGGTTCGAGCCGTGCATCCACGTGACCGCGCCCACCGCGAGCACGAAGGCTGAAATCGAGCCGACGAACGGCCACGGGCTGGGGTCAACCAGGTGGTAATCGTGATTCTTTGCGTGAGCGTCAGCCATTTCCCCTACTCCTTAATTCGCGATGCTGCCGGGGGCCGCCGTCTTGGCCTCCGTCACAGCCTTGGGCTTGTCCACCGGATAGAAGGTATAGGACAAGGTGATTTCCTCGATGCCGGCGGCGTCGGCGTCTTCGAGCATGTCCGGGTCGACGAAGAACGACACGGGCATCTCGATCCTCTCGCCGGGCTTCAGCGTCTGCTCGGTGAAGCAGAAGCACTGGATCTTGTTGAAATAGGCACCCGCCTGCGGCGGCGTAACGTTGAACACCGCGGTGCCGGTCAGCGTCTCTTCCGACCGGTTGACGGCCTCGTAATAGGCCATGGACTGCTCGCCGAACTTCACCGTCACCGACCCCTGCAGCGGGTGGAAAGCCCACTTGAGCTTGCCGGAGGTGTTGGCGTCGAAGCGCACAGACACCGTCTGGCCGAGCGCCTGGGCAGGTGCGGCCTCGGCGCGCTGCGTGGTGCCGCCAAAGCCCGTGACCTGGCAGAACAACCGGTAGAGCGGCACCGAAGCAAAGGACAGGCCCACCATGCCGGCCGCCACCGAGGCCGCCATCAGGGCGACACGCAGGTTGCGGGGATTGCGCGGGGCCTCCATCACATGCTCCGCATGGCGACAGAGCCGCCGAGACGCACGATGGTGGTGACGAAGAACAGAACCGCCAGCACGGCAAGGATCACCGCCGTGGCGATGGCGCGCTTGCGCCGCCGTGCCATGTCTTCCGGGCCGAAGGGGGAATTGGTCATCACGTCCTTCATTACACGACCGGGGCGAAGAGCGGCAGGCCGAGCGCGCGCTCGACCAGGATCAGCGCGAACAGGATGAACAGCCACATTGTGGAGAAACCGAACAGCTTCTTGCAGGCGATCTCCGCCTCCTGGCCCTCGCGGATGCGGTAGACCCGCCAGGCATGCCAGATGAACATCACGCCGAGCCCGATGTTGGCAACGAGGTAGAGCCAGCCCACCGTGCCGGTCAGCGCCGGCAGCAGGGTCACCGGCACCAGCAGAAGGGTGTAAAGCAGGATCTGGCGGCGCGTCTCGTCAGGCCCAGCCACCACCGGCAGCATGGGAACGCCCGCGTTGGAATAGTCGGCGTTGATCTTCTTCCACAGCGCCAGCGCCCAGAAGTGTGGCGGCGTCCAGGTGAAGATGATGAGGAACAGCGCGATGGAGCCCAAGTCAATCGAGCCCGTCACCGCCACCCAGCCGACCATCGGCGGAAAGGCGCCCGCGGCGCCGCCGATCACGATGTTCTGCGGCGTCAGCCGCTTCAGCCACATGGTGTAGACGACGATGTAGAAGAAGATGGTGAAGGCGAGAAGCGCACCGGCCAGCACGTTGACCAGCAGCCCCAGCACGAGCACCGAACCCGCCGCCAGCACCATGCCGAAGCCCAGCGCTTCCGACGGCGTGATGGAACCAGCCGGAACCGGGCGCTTCGCGGTGCGCTTCATCACCGCGTCAATGTCGGCGTCGTACCACATGTTCAGCGCACCGGCCGCACCCGCACCCACCGCAATCGCCAGCAGCGCCACGAAGGCGAGCCAGGGATGCAGCGTGCCGGGGGCGGCGATGATGCCCACGAAGGCCGTGAAGATGACGAGCGACATCACCCGCGGCTTCAGCAGCGCGAAGTAGTCCTTCACCGTGCCCTGGCCGCCGGTGTCGGCGGCCTGGGCTTCGGTGATATGGGCGTTGATGTCGCTCATCTGCGGTTGTTACTTGATGACCGGCAGGGTCGAGAACTGGTGGAACGGCGGGGGAGAGGACAGCGTCCACTCCAGCGTCGTGGCACCCACGCCCCACGGATTGTCGCCCGCCAGGCGCTTCTTGGCGAAAGCCTCGAACACGCCATAGAGGAAGATCAGCACGCCGATGGCCGAGATGTAGGAGCCGTAGGACGAGATCTGGTTCCAGCCGGCAAACACCTCCGGATAGTCGATGTAGCGGCGCGGCATGCCCGCAAGGCCGAGGAAGTGCTGCGGGAAGAACACCAGGTTCACACCGATGAAGGTCACCCAGAAATGCAGCTTGGCGATGCCCTCGTTGTACATGTAGCCGTACATCTTGGGGAACCAGTAGTACCAGCCCGCGAAGATGGCGAAGACGGCGCCGAGCGACAGCACATAGTGGAAGTGGGCAACCACGTAGTAGGTGTCGTGCAGCACGCGGTCGACGCCGGCATTGGCCAGCACCACGCCCGTGACGCCGCCAACCGTGAACAGGAAGATGAAGCCCATCGCCCAGATCATCGGCGCCTTGAACTCGATGGATCCGCCCCACATTGTGGCGATCCACGAGAAGATCTTCACACCCGTCGGCACCGCGATGATCATGGTGGCGGCGACGAAGTAGGCCTGCGTGTCGGCATCGAGGCCAACGGTATACATGTGGTGCGCCCACACGATGAAGCCGACGACGCCGATCGCGACCATGGCGTAGGCCATGCCGAGGTAACCGAACACCGGCTTCTTCGAGAAGGTCGCCACGATCTGCGAGATGATGCCGAAGCCGGGAAGAATGAGGATGTAGACTTCCGGATGGCCGAAGAACCAGAACAGGTGCTGGAACAGCACCGGATCACCACCGGCCGACGGCACGAAGAAGGCGGTGCCGAAGTTGCGGTCGGTCAGCAGCATGGTGATGCCGCCGGCGAGAACCGGCAGCGACAGCAGCAGCAGGAACACGGTCACCAGCACCGACCACACGAACAGCGGCATCTTGTGCAGCGTCATGCCGGGCGCGCGCATGTTGAAGATGGTGGTGATGAAGTTGATGGCGCCGAGGATCGACGATGCGCCGGCGATATGCAGCGCCAGGATCGCGTAATCCATGGCGGGGCCGGGCTGACCGGTCGTCGACAGCGGCGGATAGATGGTCCAGCCACCGCCCACGCCGAAGCCGCCCGCCGGACCTTCGACGAACATCGAGATCATCAGCAGGCCGAGTGCCGGCGGAAGCAGCCAGAAGGAAATGTTGTTCATGCGCGGGAAGGCCATGTCGGGGGCACCGATCATCAGCGGCACGAACCAGTTGCCGAAGCCGCCGATCATGGCGGGCATGACCATGAAGAAGATCATCAGCAGGCCGTGGGCGGTCACGAACACGTTGTACATGTGCTTGCCGGCATCGATCGCGGCATCAGCCGGCGTGCCGTAGACCATGGTGGCGAGGCCCTGGAAATACTGGATTCCCGGTTCCGCCAGCTCCATGCGCATGGCGATCGACAGGATGCCGCCCATGATGCCGGCGAAGATCGCGAACCACAGGTACATCGTGCCGATGTCCTTGTGGTTGGTCGAGTAGACATAGCGCTTCCAGCCTGTCGGGTGGTCTTCGTGCGCAGCGATTGCGTGTGCCATTCTTTTTGCCTCGTTCCCGATTACTTCTGAGCCAGCTGGCCGTCGGCGGCTTCTGCGCTGGCGAGATACTTGTAGGCCTCCTCGAGGCCGGCGGTCTGGGCGGTCTTGGCCCAGGCGTCATACTTGTCCTGCGACACCACATGAACCTCGATGGGCATGTAGGCATGGTCCTTGCCGCAGAGTTCCGAGCACTGGCCGTAGAACACGCCCTCGCGCTCGGCGTGGAACCAGTCCTGGTTCAGGCGGCCGGGGATGGCGTCGATCTTCATGCCGAACTGCGGGATCGTCCAGGCGTGGATGATGCCGTCCGGGTCAGAGGTGACGATGAGCTTCACCGTCTTGTTCACCGGCACCACGACCGGGTAGTCGGTCTTCAGCAGGTAGGGGATGTCGGCCTGCTTCGCCGTCTCCATGTCGCGCGCCTTGTCGTCGAGCGAGGCGGTGAAGGACACTTTGGCGGAGCCGTCGTCGTTCAGGCCGAGATCGGGGTATTCATAGGTCCAGTTCCAACCCGGGTTGCCGATGACCTTGATCGTCATGTCGGCCGCCGGAATGTCGCGCTGCAGGTAGAGCAGGCGGAAGGACGGAACGGAAATAACAACGAGAATGAGGATCGGAATGACCGTCCACGCCACCTCGACCAGGGTGTTGTGGGTGGTGCGCGAGGGAACCGGGTTGGCCTTGGCGTTGAATTTGGCCATCACGTAGAGCAATAAAGCCAGCACAAACAACACGATCACGGTGATGATCGGGAGCAGCAGGCCGTTGTGGAAGCTGTGGATGCCTTCCATCGAGGCTGAGTTCGCCGGCTGGAGCCCCATCTGCCAGGGATAGGAATAGCCTTCGATGGCGTAGGCCGCCGGGGCGCCCGCGATACCTGCCGCTAGGGCAAGAACTGCCGTCAACGTATTGCGAAACTTCATCGTCACCCTCTCCAATCAACACCTTGCGCCCAAGGCGACAAGGTTTGCGGGGGCCATGGCTGTCCCTTGGAGCCCCCACTCCAGTGTTCGATTGTCAACCACATTTGACGGCCTGCCGCAACTTGGGCAAGCGCGGCAAAACGTCGTGCCGAGCCCGGCCCGGGCTGCAACCGGAATTCCGCCCCAATTCCCCCCGAAACCGCCCGCCGTCACGCCCCTGCAAGATGCACCGCAGCAACGAAAGTCGCCGTGAATGCGGGTTGTCTAAGCCCATCCGCGGCGCTAAACCCGCCGAATCGAGAACCAGAAGGTAGATCTCCGTGCGAATCATCATGAAGCCGAGCCACCTGCTCGCCCTTGCCTCTCTCGGCCTCACGCTCAGCCTCGGCACTCCCGGCATTGCGACGGCCCAGGAAGACACCACCACCCAGAAGCAGGACCAGCAGGCCCCGGCGGCCGAAGGCCAGCAGCAGGATGGTCAGCCGCAGTTCGGCCCGCGCGCCAAGAAGCAGGCCGGCCAGCAGCAGGGCAAGCCCGGCAAGGAGCCGCCGAAGGTCGATCTCGTGGCCGAGAACGGCAAATGGAAGGTGCAGTGCGAAACCGTGCCGGCGATCGAAGGCCAGCCCGCTGGCCGCCAGTGCGGCATGATCCAGGTCACCCAGAGCGAAAAGAACGCCAAGGCCACGCTCACCCTCGTCATCGTCAGGACCATGCAGGCCGACAAGGCCATCTACAACATGCGGGTGATCGCCCCGATTGGCGTGTTCCTGCCCACCGGCGTGGCGCTGGAGATCGACGGCAACGCGGTGGGCCGCGTGCCCTTCACACGCTGCATGCCGCAGATCTGCATGGCTTTCGCTGAAGCCAGCGCCGACACCCTCAGCAAGATGAAGAAGGGCAAGCTGGCCAATTTCATCATCTACGAGGCGCCCGGCATCGGCCTGCCCATGAAACTGTCGCTCGAGGGCTTCTCGGCGTCGCTGGCGGCCCTCGACAAGGCCACCACGCCGAACTGATCCCCAACCGATCGCGTTTTCCAGGGCCGCTCCGCCGGAGCGGCCCCTTTCATTTGCAACAACGGCCGTAAGGCCGCTGGCAGAACGCCCGGCGCTCACCTATCTTGGGCGCTGACACTCCTGATCCATAGGTGACCCCCGTGAGCTCCAGCGCCCCCGTTTCGATCTTCGACTCCGCCGACTTCAGCCGTTCGCAAGCCGAAACCCTCGTCGCCGACACGCTGAAGGGTGCGGAGGACGGCGAACTTTTCGTCGAGAAGCGCCAGACCGAAAGCCTGGTCTGGGATGACGGCAAGCTGAAATCGGCAAGCTTCGATGAATCCCAGGGCTTCGGCCTGCGCGCCGTGCGTGGCGAAACCGCCGCCTATGCCCATGCCACCGACCTGTCCAACGCCGCGCTGCGCCGCGCCGCCGAGGTGTGCCGCACCGTGGCGACCGGCGGCAGCATCGTCCACGCCGTGGCGCCCGAGCGCACCAACCGCAAGCTCTATGCCGACACCAACCCCTCGGAGGCCATGGGCTTCTCGGAGAAGATCGCGCTGCTGCAGAAGGTCGATGCCTATGCCCGTGGCCTCGACCCGCGGGTGCAGCAGGTGTCCGTCTCCATGTCGGCCGATTGGCAGGCCGTGGAAATCCTGCGTGGCGATGGTTCCAGCTACCGGGACGTGCGCCCGCTCGTCCGGTTCAATGTGGCGGTGGTCTCAACCGACGGCAAGGAACAGGGCCAGGGCCACCATGGCCTGGGCGGACGCGGCGAGCCGCTCTCCTATTTTACTGAAGACATCTGGATGGCCGCCACCCAGGAAGCCCTGCGCCAGAGCCTCGTGGCACTCGAAGCCCGCCCAGCGCCGGCGGGTGAAATGGACGTTCTCCTCGGCCCTGGCTGGCCGGGCATCCTGCTGCATGAGGCGGTGGGCCACGGCCTTGAGGGCGATTTCCACCGCAAGAAGACGAGCGTGTTCACCGGCATGCTCGGAAGCCGCGTGGCATCGAAGGGCGTGACCATCGTCGATGACGGCACGCTCGCCGATCGGCGCGGCTCGATCACCATCGACGACGAAGGCACGCCGTCGAATTGCACCACGCTGATCGAGGACGGCATCCTGGTCGGCCTCATGCAGGACCGCATGAACGCACGCCTCATGGGCGTGGCGCCCACTGGCAACGGGCGGCGCCAGTCGCATGCCCATGCGCCCATGCCGCGCATGACCAACACCTACATGCTGTCGGGCGACAAGCACCCCGAGGAGATCCAGCGCTCGATCAAGCGCGGCCTGTTCGCCAAGTCCTTCGGCGGCGGCCAGGTGGACATCACCTCGGGCAAGTTCGTGTTCTCCTGCACCGAGGCCTATCTCATCGAGGACGGCAGGATCACCATGCCGGTGAAGGGCGCGACCCTCATCGGCGCGGGCGCGGATGCGCTCACCCGCATTTCCATGGTCGGCAACGACATGGCGCTCGACAGCGGCATCGGCACCTGCGGCAAGCAGGGCCAGGGCGTGCCGGTCGGCGTCGGCCAGCCGAGCCTGCGCATCGACCGGCTCACCGTCGGCGGCACGGCCGCCTGAAGGATATCATGAAGCCCGAGGCCGTCATCTTCGACATGGACGACGTGCTGTGCCGCTACGACCTCGGGCGCAGGCTGCGCGCGCTCGCCCGCATCACCGGCCAGATACCACGCGACATTCGCGCCGCGATCTGGGATTCGGGCTTCGAAGATGCCGCCGACACCGGCGGCTACCCCGACCCTGACGACTATCTCCAGGAGTTCGGCAAGCGCCTCGGCTTCCCGCTGACCCGCGCGCAATGGGTGGAAGCCCGGCGCGAGTCGATGCAGCCATGGCCGGACATGCTGGCGCTGGCGAAGTCCATCGGCGGCCAGGTGCGCATCGCCATTTACTCCAACAACGGCCCGCTCACCAAGGCGGCGCTGGCGGAGCTGTTTCCCGCCTGCGCCGAGATCTTCGCCGAGCATTATCATTCCTTCGAGTTCGGCATGAAGAAGCCGGACCCCAAGAGCTTCCTGAAACTCATGGGACGCATGGGAACGGAGCCCGCGCGCTGCTGGTTCATCGACGACAAGAAGTCGAACGTGGTGGGCGCGCGCATGGCGGGCCTCGCCGGCCACCACTTCGTGAGCAACGAGCAGCTTGTGCCCGAGGTGCGTGCCATGGGCCTCACCGCATGACACCTGCGGCCGGAGCACCGCGCGCCGCCCCCTTCGTCACTGGTTCGATCATGCGCCACGTGGTGGTGATGACGCTCACCGGCGCCGTGGGCCTCATGGCGCTGTTCATGGTCGACCTCGTCGACCTGTTCTTCCTGTCGCTGCTCAACGACACGGAGGTGACCGCGGCCATCGGCTATGCCGGAACCATCGTGTTCTCCAATCTTTCGGTGTCGATCGGCTGCGGCATCGCGGCGGCGGCACTGGTGGCAAGGAACGTTGGCGCGGGCGACCAGGCGCGGGCCCGCGAATACGCCACCAGCGCGCTGATGTTCTCGCTGATCACGTCTGCGGCGATCACGCTGATGATCGATCTCGGCTCCGGCTCGCTGCTGTCGCTGCTTGGCGCCACGGGCGAGGCGCGGCGGCTGGCGCAGCTCTTCATCTGGACGCTGTCGCCCGGCTACGTGCTCATCGCCGGCGCCATCTGCTGCTCCTTCATCCTGCGGGGCTTAGGCGATGCGCGGCGCGCCATGTACATCACCCTGTCGACCGCTGTCGTCACTGCCTGCGCCGACCCGATCTTCATCTTCTGGCTGGGCATGGGAATCCAGGGCGCGGCGATCGCCACCGTGCTGGGCTATGTGGTGTCCTTCGGCATCGGGCTTCACGGCGTGGTGCGCGTGCACCGCTACATCAACCCGTTCCGCCTGAGCGGTTTCAGGCGTGACTTTCCGGCGCTGTGGGGCATCGCCTTCCCGGCCATCCTCACGCAATTGGCCCAGCCCTTCGCCAATGCCTACATCACCTACGAGATCGCGCCCTTCGGCGATGAATCGGTGGCGGGCTTTGCCATCGTCGGCCGCCTCGTGCCGGTGGCCTTCGGCATCATCTTCTCGCTGGCAGGATCGGTGGGGCCGATCATCGGCCAGAACTACGGCGCCAAGCGCCACGACCGGGTCAGGCGGACGCTCACCGATGGCCTGCTGTTCTCCGCCGTCTACACGCTCATCACTTCGCTGCTGCTGTTCCTGTTCCGCCACGACATTGCCGAGGCCTTCAACGCGGCGGGCCGCTCGCGCGATCTCGTGGTCTTCTTCTGCACCTTCATCGGCATCAGCTGGGCTTTCGCCGGCGGGCAGTTCGTGGCCAATGCCGCCTTCAACAACCTCGGGCGCGCCGCGCTGTCGAGCTGGTTCAACTGGGCCAAAGCAACGCTCGGCACCATTCCCTTCGCCATCATCGGCGCGCGCATGGGCGGGCCTGAGGGCCTGCTGGCGGGAACAGCACTGGGCTCCGTCATCTTCGGCATTGCGTCGGTGATCACCGCCTATAGGATTGTCAGGCGAAGCGAGACGGGAGCCGCGCGATGAGCCTCATGAGCATGCTGGACCAGGCCCAGGGCGGCCGGCTCTTCACCGTGGTGGCCCGCAGCGTTGACCTCGACGAGGCGCAGACCCGCAAGGCCATGACCAAGCTCTGCCCGGCCATCGCCGAACGGCTGCACGCCCGCGCCACACAAGACGAAGAGCTGTTCCAGTCGCTGCTCGACCTCATTTCCGACAATGGCGCGGCCTCGCCGCTCGAGGATGCCGACGCGCTGACCGGCGCGGAGGCCGTGTCCGACGGCAACGCCATCCTCGATGATGTGTTCGGCTCGCGCAGCGCGGCCATGGCAGCGCTGCGATCAGCCGACCCGAGCATCCCGGAGCGCGAGCTGGCCAAGCTGGCGCCGATCTCCGCTACCGCCGTGGTGGCCGCCCTCGAGCAGGCCAACCAGCCGCTGGCGCTGGCCGCCGCTGCCGAACCGCAGCGCGCGGCGGGTGCCGCCAGCAGCCAGGGTTTCTTCGGCGCGCTGGTGGCGGCGATCGTCGCCGGCATTGTCTCGGCACTGACGAAGAAGCTCACCGCCTCGACCCGGCGCCGCCGCCCCTCCACCTATTCCCGCACCCGTACCCAGCGGCGGACGACGACCGCCAGCCGCAACCGCACCCCTGCTCGCCGCCGCACGGCGAATGCCTCGGTGGAGGACATCTTCAAGGGCATTCTGGGGAAGCTGGGGAAGTAGGGTCCTCACCGCCCACGCCGCCGTCTGGTGGCGCGTTCCTCCAACTCCAGCGCGGCATTGACCGTCAGCGGCAGGCCTGAGGCCCAGCGGACTTCAGCGCGCGGGACACCGATGTCATGCAGCAGGTAGTCGTCCAGCGCGTCGAGCCGCACCACCGCACGCCGGGCGCGCCAGTTGCAGATGACGCGCAACAGCAGGGAATGGTTCCCGGTGGGCTTCCGCCGTGGATGCGTTGGCCCGCCACGTGGCCGAAAGCCTGGGCAATCTCAATGCCGGGATGATGGCCGCGGAGTGAGCGGCCGCACTCAGTAGGCGAAGTCGCGGAACACCCGCGTCACGTCCTGGTGCCAGTCGCCGTTGTAAAGCGCGAGCAGGTGCTCCGCCGCCGTCTTGCCGCTCTGGGTGATCTCGTCCAGCGGATCGAGGAAGGCCGCTTCCGTCTTGCCCTTGCAGCCATGGAGGTTGCGCGCCTCAAGCCCCTGACGGGCGATCTTCAGCACGTCCTTGGCAATGTCCTGGACGCTCCGTCCACGGATCGTCGCGTGGAGTGCGAGGCGCGGAACGTCGTCACGCAGCTTCTGGCGCTCTTCCGCCGTCCAGTCCTTGGCAATGTCCCACGCCGCGTCGAGCGAGGCCTGGTCATAGAGCAGGCCCACCCACAGCGCGGGCAGCGCGCAGAGGCGGCGCCACGGGCCTGAATCCGCGCCGCGCATCTCGAGATATTTCTTCAGCCGCACTTCGGGGAAGATGGTGGTGAGGTGGTCGGCCCAGTCCTTCATCACCGGCTTTTCGCCGGGCAGCTGCGGCAGGCGCCCATCGAGGAAGGCGCGGAAGCTTTCTCCCGAGGCATTGATGTACTTGCCGTCGCGCATCGCGAAATACATCGGCACGTCGAGTGCGTAGTCGACATATTGCTCAAAGCCGAAGCCCTGTTCGAAGGCGAAGGGCAGCATGCCGGCGCGCTGGTTGTCAGTGTCGCGCCACACTTCCGAGCGGTAGGACAGGAAGCCATTGGGCTTGCCATCGAGGAACGGTGAATCGGCGAAGAGTGCGGTCGCGATGGGCTGCAGCGCCAGCGACACGCGCAACTTCTTCACCATGTCGGCTTCGGAAGAAAAGTCGAGGTTCACCTGCACCGTGCAGGTGCGGAACATCATGTCGCGGCCCCTGGTGCCCACCTTGTCCATGTAGGGCGCCATGATGCCATAGCGGCCCTTAGGCATGACCGGCGTTTCCTTGAGGCTCCACAGGGGCGATGCGCCAAGGCCAAGGAAGCCGATGCCCAGCTTGTCGCCAACCTCGCGCACCTGTGTGAGGTGCTCATGCACCTCCTCGCAGGTCTCGTGCACGGTATCGAGCGGGGCGCCGGACAGCTCGAACTGACCACCCGGCTCCAGCGAGACGTTGCCCAGCCCGTTGGGGTCCGACAGCGCGATCATGTTCTCGCCCTCATAGACGCCAGCCCAGCCATAGCGGTCCTTCAGGCCGCCGAGCAGCGCCTTGATGGAGCGCGGCCCGTGATAGGGCACGGGCTGCAGCGTGTCGGTGAGGAAGGGGAACTTCTCGTGCTCGGTGCCGATCTTCCACGCGGACTTGGGCTTCGAGCCCGATGCCAGCTCCTCGATGAGCTGTGCCTTGGTCTCGATGGGCATGCGCGCCTTGGGGCTATCGGGGGCGGGTCCGCTCACGGGTGTCGATCCTGTCAAATTTGTGTCCGAGGATGTAGGCGGCGGGCCGCAATCGGGCAAGGCGAAAGATTTGCGATGCACCTATGCCTGATTGCCGTGCCAGTCACCGAGCACCGCCTGAACAAGCGTCAGCGCCGCCACGGCTGCGGTGTCCGCTCGCATGATGCGCGGGCCCAATGAAATTGCTGTGACGAAGGGCAATGACGTCAGCAGCGCCTTCTCATCCTCCGTAAAGCCACCCTCAGGGCCGATCAGCACGGCAGCGGGGAGGCGGAGAGTTTTCAGCGCCTCCAGCGGATTGGCGATGGCCGCCGTCTCGTCGCAATAGACCAGCGCCCGATCCGGCTCCCATCCGGTGAGCAGTCTGGGCAGCTTCACCGGTTCCATGACTTCCGGCACGAAGACCAGATTGCACTGTTCCGCCGCCTCGATGATGTTGGCCGTCATGCGCTCGAGGTTGACGCGCTCGGCGATGGTGCGCTGGGTGATGACGGGCCGGAGCCGCCGCGCGCCCAGTTCCGTGGCCTTCTGCACCACATAGTCGAGGCGCGCATGCTTCAGCGGCGCGAAGCAATAGTCGACGTCGGGCGGCGGGGTGACGGCCGAGACCAGCCGCTCGCAGCGGATCTTCACGCCCTTCTTCGCCACCTCGGTGAGATAGGCCAGCCACTCGCCGTCGCGCGCGTTGAACACCGAGACAGGGTCGCCCGCGGCCAGCCGCAGCACCCCTGACAGATAATGCGCCTGCTCGCGCTCCAGCGCGATGTCGCGCTGGGCTTCGAGCCCGGCATCGAGGTGGAGGCGAGGGGTGGTCTTCATCTTGCGCCTGATGTACACCGCCCCAATGACCGAAGCCAGCCACCCTGAAACCCGCATTGCGGACGCGCTGCCGGACCATTGGGCGGACCGCGTGCTGCCGGGTGCGCTAAGGCCCTATGCGCGGCTGATGCGGCTCGAGCGGCCCATCGGCTGGTGGCTTCTCCTGCTGCCCTGCTGGTGGGGATTGACGCTGGGCCAGATCGCCTATGGCGGCGGCCTCCCGAACCCTTGGTATGCCCTCCTCTTCCTTCTCGGCGCCATCATCATGCGGGGTGCGGGCTGCACCCTGAACGACATCGCCGACCGCAACTTTGACGGCCGCGTGGAGCGCACCAAGCTCCGCCCCATCCCGGCGGGCCAGGTGAGCGTGAAGCAGGCCCTCGCCTTCCTCGTCCTGCTCTGCCTCCTCGGCCTCGTCATCCTGCTGCAGTTCAACTGGTTCACGGTGGCAACGGGTGCCGCCTCGCTGCTGATCGTTGCCGTCTATCCCTTCATGAAGCGCATCACCTACTGGCCGCAGGCGGTGCTGGGGCTGGCCTTCAACTGGGGAGCGCTGGTGGGCTGGGAGTCGATCCACGGTTCGCTGTCGCTGGCCCCCGTGCTGCTCTATGCCGGTGGCGTGTCGTGGACGCTCGCCTATGACACCATCTACGCCCACCAGGACAAGGAGGACGATGCGCTGATCGGCCTCAAGTCCACCGCGCTGAAATTCGGCGACCGGTCCATCTGGTGGCTGGCCTTGTTCTTCGCGCTGGCGCTCGGCCTCATCGATGCCGCCGTGTGGCTGGCCGGCGGCAGCATCATCGCGCATGTCGGCATTGCCGCGGCGGCGATGCAGGCAGCCTGGCAGCTGGCCCGCTTCCAGCCTGACAACGGCGCAAGATGCCTTGAACTTTTCCGGTCCAACCGCATATTTGGGCTTATCATCACCCTCGGCTTCCTTCTGGATTCACTCATCATATGATCGACGATCTCATTGCCCTTGCCGGCGAAGCCGTGGCCCACGCCAAGAAGCTCGGCGCCGATGCCGTCCATGCCGTTGCCGCCGAT
>CAMDBX010000055.1 GCA_945889445.1 Rhizobium sp. Q54 | reverse complement strand
GTCGAAATCGAGCCTGAGGGTACCATCACTCGATTCACCCGATGGGTTCTCCATGATGGCCTCATGTGGTTCAGGTTAAACTCCTGATATCTATACCTTAATCGTGGAAAGTCTGCCAGAAATAAGTGTGTCATCTGGCGAATGCGGGTTCAATCTTTGCACTGTCAGCCCCAGCTATGGCGCGGATTGAGTTCTGCCTCGTTAAGCCGAATGGCGATGTGCACCTTTGTTACGCCTCCATTCCCTCCTGCGAGATGAACCTACAGTTCTTCCCGGGCGCATTTTGCATGCCGGTCCAGCGCTAGCCCCCCCGAACCATCAATCAACCACGAGAGCTAGGAGAGTGACATGGAACAGAAAGTGACCTTACCCCTCGACCTGGTCCTTCAGGCGGTCAGAGCTTTGAGCCGCATGGGAGAGGCTCTCAGGGACCCCGAGAATGAGCTTTTGAGGCTTGTGACTGAGGTGGAAGCTCAACTGGAGCCCCAGCTTCAGGAGGCCTGAGAAGAGGCTCAGAGAGGCTAATAGAGGGCCGGGGGAGGCAATCGGCTTCTCCCGGCTCTGGCGTTTCTGGAGGCTCTCACTGCTGCTCAAGTCCTAACAACAGCATCGACTTTACTCCTCATTTTTGAAGTCATCATTTTGCATTCACCGAACTGGGGCCCCCAAGCTGGAAGGGACCCATCGCCTGCTCATAAATGGAGAATTACTCGCGTTTATGTAGAGCGAGGACTTCTTGTGCTTTCAAAGAAAGGTCTTGCGTACACCATAGGCTCATGGTAGGGCCGCCGGGCGCAGGCAAGTCGATGCTGGCCCAGCGTCTGCCCTCCATCCTGCCAACCATGGATTCGCGCGAGATGCTGGATGTCAGCATGGTCGCGTCGCTGGCGGGAGAATTGTCCAACGGACAGCTGTCGCGGCGCCGCCCATTCCGCGCGCCCCATCACTCAGCCTCCATGCCAGCCCTTGTCGGCGGCGGACTGCGCGCCAAGCCTGGCGAAATGGCACTCGCACACCATGGCGTGCTGTTCCTGGATGAATTGCCCGAATTCCAGCCTTGGGGTTCTCGAATCCCTGCGCCAGCCGATGGAAACGGGTCAGACCGCAGTGGCGCGGGCCAACTACCACGTGACATATCCCGCCCGCTTCCAGCTCATTGCAGCGATGAACCCCTGCAAGTGCGGTTTTGCGGGGCAGCCAGGCCATGTCTGCCGCAACGGGCCGCGTTGCGCCGCCGATTATCAGGCGCGCATCTCGGGTCCACTGCTTGACCGTATGGACATCCAGGTCGAGCTTGCCGCGGTAAAGCCATCCGACCTGAGCTTGCCGCCGCCCAAGGAGGCAAGCAACGACGTGGCCGTTCGCGTGCTGGCCGCACGTCAGAAGCAGGCGCAGCGCTTCACCGCCCTCGGCAAGACCGAACTGCGCCGCAATGCCGAGGCTGACGGCGCGCTTCTGGAAGAGATCGCCCGGCCCGATGCCCAGGGCCTGACGCTGCTGCGTGAAGCTTCGGACATCATGAAGCTCTCGGCCCGCGGATATCACCGGGTCTTGCGGGTCGCCCGCACGATCGCTGATCTCGACCGCCACGAGCAGGTGGCACGCATTCATATCGCTGAGGCATTGAGTTATCGGCAGAAGCTGTCAGCTTTCGTTGCGGCCGCCTGACAGGCTCTTAACGCTGCGTTCACCATGTTCCACCGCTGTAAGGCATTGGAAAGTAGCGCATGGCATGTTCCGCCCATGCTCACGACACAACAATCCAATTCAGCCAACTCAGGCTCGCCGATCCTGGCCGAGATGCCGGAAGTTTACCACGGCGGGCTTATCGCATCCGTCGCTCTGGTGCTGCTGTTCGCGACGATTGCAGCGGCGGCGGCCATCCCGTCCTTGCCGCCCATCGTGATCCTCGTCATGGCGACAGCTGGGATCGTTGTTGCCTCAGGTTTGGTGCTGAGTCAGTTCATATGGCGTCGCGGAACGGAGCGTAGACTGGCAGACTTGGCAAAGTCGGCCGAAGCCCTGCAGGAGGCCAATCTCAGAGCCGAGGCCTCCAATGTGGCGAAATCCCGCTTCCTCGCAGTCACGAGCCATGAAATTCGCACACCGATGAATGGCATCCTCGGCATGATCGGGCTTCTCATGGAGACCCCACTGACCCTCGAGCAGCGGAATTACGCCCGCACAGCCGAATCCTCGGCCCGGGCCCTGCTGTCGATCGTGGACGAGCTGCTGGATGCCTCACTTGCCGAACGGCAAGGCATGGACGTGTCCGAAGAGCCCTTCGACCTCGCAGCTTTGATCGAGTCCGTCACCGAGCTGCTCGCTCCGCGGGCGCATGCGAAGGGGATCGAGATTTCGAGCTTCATCTCAATGCGCATTCCGGCACAAATCCGCGGTGACGAACGGCGATTGCGGCAAGTGTTGCTGAACCTCTGCGGCAATGCCATCAAATTCACACCATCGGGTGGCGTCGGCATCAGCGCCAGACTGGCCGAAGACGGAAAACTCCTGATCACCGTGAGTGACTCCGGCATCGGCATGTCTGAGGGCGAACAGCAGCGTATCTTCGAGGAGTTCACGCAGGGGAATGAGGAGACACGGAAGTTGTTCGGCGGTACCGGGCTGGGCCTGACGATTTCACGCCAGCTCGTCGAAGCCATGAACGGCACCATCTCGGTCCGCTCATCACCCGGTGAGGGTTCCGCGTTCGACGTTATCGTCCCGCTCACAGATATCGTCCAAGCCGACTCGAAGGATCTTCTTAGGCGCCGAAGCTTCATCCTGGCGGCACCGCCCTCGATCACCGCTGACCATATTCGCGAGACACTGGAAGACAGCGGCGCCAGCGTGCGAGTGCTGCATTATCCGCATGAATTGCTCCGCCTCCTGGGCAATGCCCATGCCGTTCCCTGCACTGCCATTCTGTGCGATAGTGAATTTGCCGAAATTCTCCATAATTCATGGCCGCAACTGGGCAGCGGATCGAACCAGCGCATCTACCTGATGCTGCGCAGCGAGGAACGCCGGCAATACGCTGATCTCTTGGCCAAGAATTTCTCCGGCTACCTTTTAAAACCGTTCCGGCGTCATTCCCTGCTGCGATTGGTGACGCTGCGCGAGGACACGCGTAGCCTCGGTGAAACGCTCCACCACCAACCTAACGTCGTCTCTCTTCAGGCGAAGCGGCAGTTGCAAGTGCTGCTTGCTGAAGACAACCCCGTGAACATGCTGCTGGCCAGCACCCTGCTGCGGCGCGAAGGCTACACAGTAACGACTGCAACGAACGGTCAGGATGTCTTGAATGTTCTTGCCGGCGGCACCCGCCCCGATCTCATCATCATGGATGTCGAGATGCCGGTCCTGGACGGGCTTGAAGCGACACGGTGCATCCGCCGCAAGGAAGCTGACCGTTCGCTGTCCCGTGTTCCGATTCTTGCGCTGACTGCCAATGTACAGCGAGCCGACATCGATGCCTGTCTGGAGGCGGGAATGGATGGCTACCTCTCCAAGCCCTTCGATAGGGAAGCGTTGGAGGATGCGGTTTCCAGGCTCACCCGACGCCAAGTGGTTGCCTGAGGGCGCTACGGCAGTTTCTTCTGCCCGCTGTCTGTGGCACACATTCCATGAGGAGTGACACAAGCTGCTGCGATCGCCGAACATCAGTGCAGAAAAGGGTGACTTGCTTCTGCGCCTTGCCGAGGGCCCTCGTGAGGTTGCTGCATGCCAGCGGCTTCGTTATCAGGTGTTCTACGAGGAACTCGGGGCCACGCCTGTTGGTGACATGGGTGAACGGGGCATGGATGGCGACCGGTTCGACGACATCTGCGATCACCTCGTGGTGGTCCGACGCGGAAGCGAACTCGATGCCGGTTCGATACGCCTGGCGGATGGCGCGCTGATCGGCACTTATCGCCTGTTGCGCCAGGATGTGGCCGAGGCCCACGGCGGGTTCTACACGCAAGGCGAATTCGACGTGGCTTCGCTGGTTGCGGCACATCGGCAACTTCGTTTTCTAGAACTTGGACGATCCTGCGTACTGAAGTCCTTTCGTACCAGGCCAGTGGTGGAACTGCTGTGGCAGGGTATCTGGAACTACGTACGCGCCCATGACATGCATGTGATGCTGGGGTGTGCGAGCCTGGAAGGCATCGATCCGGTTGAACATGCCCAATCCCTGAGTTTTCTTGCAGAGGCTGCCGCTCCACCTGAATGGAGCGTCCATGCTTTGCCAGATCATCGCATCGAAATGCAGCGCATACCGCGCCAGCAAATAGATCCCAAGCAGGCGCTCAAGCAATTGCCACCGCTCATCAAGGGCTATCTCCGGCTCGGTTGCTACATCGGCGATGGAGCCGTGATCGACCGGCAATTCAATACGATCGACGTCCTCATCATTCTGCCCGTGTCAGCTATAAATCCGCGCTACTTCGCGCATTTCGGCTCGCCTAGCGGTTGATGTCGTAGGCAGCGATGGCTGCGAGGTTCAGAATTTCCGACGTTGTCGCCGACATCGCAGCAATCTGAACCGGACGGTCAAGCCCGGTGAGCAGTGGACCCACAACCGTCACGCCCCCAAGTTGCTGGAGCATCTTGGTCGAGATCGAGGCCGAATGTGCTGCAGGCATAACCAGCACATTGGCCGGGCCAGTCAAGCGGCAGAAGGGATAGAGCGCCATGGCTTCACGGGACAGGGCAACGTCAGCCGCCATTTCACCATCATACTCGAAGTCGACATTGCGGCGGTCGAGTACCGAGACGGCATCCCTCACATAGGCCGCCCGCTCACCCCGCGGATATCCGAACGTGGAATAAGACAGGAAGGCGACACGCGGCTCATAGCCGAAACGGCGCGCAACGCCAGCGGCCTCTTGTGCAATATCGGCGAGCTCTTCCGGCGAGGGAAGCTCATGGATAGAGGTGTCTGCGATAAATACCGTCCGTCCACGGACGAGCGCCATGGAAACACCGATTGGCCGATGTCCGGGGCGGTTGTCGATGGCCTGGCGCACATTGTCGAGAGCGACCGAGAAGTTGCGGGTTAGGCCTGTGACCATGGCATCGGCATCGCCCATTGCGACCATGCAGGCGGCAAAGACGTTGCGGTCCTGATTGGCCATGCGCTGGCAGTCACGCAGCAGGAAGCCATTGCGCTGAAGGCGTTCATAAAGGAAGTTCGCGTAGTCGACATTTCGCTCGGAGACGCGGGCGTTCGAAATTTCGACATTCTCATTGAGTTCCAGGCCGCTGCTCGCCATCGTCTCCTGGATCTGCGCCTCGCGGCCGATCAGGATGGCGCGGCCGAGGCCGGCGCTAGCATAGCTGTTGGCGGCTCGGATCATGCGGTCTTCCTCGCCTTCCGCAAACACAACACGCTTCGGTGCCACCCGTACCTTGCCGAACACGCTCTGCAGCGTGCCGGCAATGGGATCAAGTCGAGCGGAAAGTGACTGCTTGTATTCATCGAGATCGGCGATGTGCCGACGCGCGACGCCACTCTCCATGGCCGCCTTGGCAACAGCCACAGGAATGGTCGAGATCAGTCGGGGGTCGAAAGGAACCGGAATGAGATACTCACGACCAAACGAGGGACGGGGCCCATGGTAAGCGGCGGCGACCTCGTCAGGCACGTCCTCCCGCGCCAGCCCCGCCAGCGCATGGGCTGCAGCGATTTTCATCTCGTCATTGATGGTGCGGGCACGCACATCCAGCGCTCCGCGGAAGATATAGGGGAAACCAAGAACATTGTTGATCTGGTTGGGATAATCGGATCGGCCAGTGGCCATGATCGCGTCCTGACGAACCTTCAGAACATCCTCGGGCGTGATCTCCGGATCGGGATTGGCCATCGCGAAGATGATGGGGTTGGCAGCCATGCTCTTCACCATGGCCGGCGTCAGCGCGCCGGCAACCGAGAGGCCGAAGAAGACATCAGCACCGTCCATAGCATCGGCCAGCGAGCGTGCCTTGGTCTCGACCGCATGGGCCGACTTCCATTGATTCATGCCCTCTGTCCGACCCTTGAAGACCACACCCTTCGAGTCGGCGAGGGTGACATTGGCGTTCGGCACGCCGAGCGACTTGATGAGTTCGACACAGGCGATGGCTGCTGCACCTGCGCCGTTGCAGACGATTTTCGCAGTCTTGAGATCGCGGTTTGTCAGGTGCAACGCGTTGATGAGGCCGGCTGTGGCAATGATTGCAGTACCATGCTGGTCGTCGTGGAAGACTGGAATGTCCATCATCTCGCGCAAGCGTTGTTCGATGATGAAGCAGTCAGGTGCCTTGATGTCTTCGAGATTGATGCCGCCGAAAGAGGGGCCGAGATAACGGACGGCGTTGATGAACTGTTCAACGTCCTTGGTATCGACCTCGAGGTCGATCGAATCGACATCAGCGAAGCGCTTGAACAGGACGGCCTTGCCCTCCATCACCGGCTTGGATGCCAACGCGCCAAGGTCTCCAAGGCCCAGGATTGCGGTGCCGTTAGAAATGACGGCCACAAGGTTTCCCTTGGCGGTGTAATCGTATGCTGTCTCGGGGTCCTCGGCAATGCGGCGAACCGGGGCTGCCACACCCGGACTGTAGGCCAGCGACAGATCTCGCTGCGTGGCCATCGGCTTGGTCGGCGTGATTTCCAGCTTTCCGGGCTTGCCGCGCTGGTGAAACTGCAGCGCCTCCTCGTCGGTGATCGTCGGACGGCGCGGCTTCTGTTCCATGTCTTTGCCTCACAAAACAATTCTTAAGTCCCAGACTGACAGACTAGAGAGCCCGGGAGAGACACTCAAGCGTCCCGAAATCGACGCTTGTACCTCTTTGGTCGATTCCTGCTATGGAAGGCGCCGTGACCGAGATAGACCATATGGGCGAGGGAGCGGGGGAGGAGGCCTCCAGCCGCGCAACGCCCGTCATGGCGCAATTCCTGGTGCTCAAGCAGGCCAATCCGGGCAGTCTGCTGTTCTTCAGGATGGGCGATTTCTACGAGCTTTTTTTCGAGGATGCCGAAGTTGCCTCGAATGCGCTCGGCATTACGCTGACCAAGCGCGGCAAGCACCAGGGCGAGGATATCCCCATGTGCGGGGTGCCCGTCCATGCGGCAGACGCCTATCTGCAGAAACTGATCCGCATGGGACACCGGGTCGCTGTCTGCGAGCAGCTGGAAGACCCGGCGGAGGCACGGAAGCGGGGCTCCAAGGCAGTGGTGAAGCGCGACGTCGTCCGTCTCCTCACGCCGGGCACGCTGACCGAGGATAATCTCCTCGAGTCCCGAAGCCACAATTTTCTGGTGAGCCTTGCACGCAGCAAGGCCACAGGCGAAATGGCCATCGCATGGGCAGACATCAGCTCCGGCGAACTGGCCGTGATGCAGACGGCCCCCTCACGCCTGCCTGCTGACCTGACGCGGCTCGACCCCCGCGAGATCATCGCCGCTGATGGTCTGCTGGCCGATCCAGAGTTCGCCATGCTTCTCGAGCGGGCAGGAGCTCCTGTAACCCCTGTCCCATCCGCGCGCTTCGATTCACTTGCCGCGGAGCGTCGCCTGAAGGAGCATTTTGACGTCAAGGCGCTGGAGGGATTCGGCGGCTTCTCCCGGGCCGAGGTTTCGGCCTTGGGTGGATTGCTTGAATACATCCTGATCACCCAGGCCGGAAAGCTGCCACATCTGCGCCCGCCCCGACGCGAGGTGGCAAGTTCGGTGCTGCTCATCGATCCTGCGACTCGTGCCAATCTTGAGCTTACACGCACGCTGACAGGCGATCGCCGCGGCAGTCTTCTCTCGGTGATCGATCTTGCCGTCACTGCGGCTGGCTCGCGTTGCATCGCCTCCCGCCTGTCGAACCCGTTGTGTGATCCCTATGCCATCGCCAATCGACTTGACGATGTCGCACATTTTGTCGCCGACCCCCTGCTGCGCGAGGACATTCGCAAACTGCTGGTATCCCTGCCGGATCTCGAACGCGCCCTGGGCCGGATCGCGATAGCCCGCGGTGGCCCCCGCGATCTCGCCAGTATCAGGGACGGCCTGATAATTGCCGGTCACCTCGCGCACAGGCTTGGCGCCAGCACCACCATCAGCGGCCTGCCAGACAATCTCAATTCAATCAGTGAAACGCTCAGCTGGAGCGATCTCGATCTCGCACGTGAACTTGACAGCGCACTTGGCAGTGAACTTCCTGCCTTTGCGCGCGACGGCGGTTTCGTGAAGCATGGCTACTCTTCAGACCTCGATGAAAATCGCTTGCTGCGCGATGAGACGCGTCATGTGATTGCTGGTCTTCAGTCTCGCTACGGTGAGATGTCAGGGGTCAAATCACTGAAGGTGAAGCACAACAACGTGCTGGGCTACTTCATCGAGGTGCCCGCAGCTGCTGCTTTGTCACTTCAGGCACCAGACAAGGCGGGACTGTTCATCCACCGGCAAACCGTGGCGAGCGCCATGCGGTTCGTCACCACCGAACTCGCCTCACTGGATCAACGCATTTCGGCGGCGGCCGAGAGGGCACTGGCGCTGGAGCAGGAAGTCTTCGTCACGCTGTGTGCCCGCGTCACGGCACGACGCGACCTTCTCTCGCGGATAGCCGAAGCAGCGGCACAACTGGATGCCTCAGCAGGATTGGCTGAAGTTGCAGAGCGGCGGCGGTATGTCCGCCCGCGCGTCGAGAGTTCGACGCGCTTCACGATAAGGGGTGGGCGGCACCCGGTGGTGGAATCTGCGCTGCAGGATCAGGCGTCCGGCTCCTTCATCGCCAATGACTGCGAGATTTCAGGCGAGGGCAAGCGCCTGTGTCTGCTCACCGGTCCCAACATGGCTGGCAAGTCCACCTATCTTCGCCAGAACGCTTTGATCGTCATCCTCGCCCAGATGGGCTGTTTCGTACCGGCAACGGAAGCCTGCTTCGGCGCTGTGGACCGGCTGTTCAGCCGGGTGGGTGCTGCTGATGACCTGGCGCGTGGCCGCTCCACATTCATGGTGGAAATGGTTGAAACCGCAGCGATCCTGAACCAGGCTACCGAGAACTCCTTTGTCATTCTCGACGAGATCGGCAGGGGTACTGCAACATATGATGGCCTCTCCATTGCTTGGGCCACGCTTGAGCATCTCCATGGGGTCAACAAGTGCCGCGCACTCTTTGCCACCCATTATCATGAACTCACGCAATTGGCCTCAAGGCTGCCCCATCTTGCAAATGCAACGATGAAGGTAAGGGAATGGGACGATCAGATCATCTTCCTGCACGAAGTGGTGGCCGGGGTTGCCGACCGATCCTATGGCATCCACGTAGCCAAGATTGCCGGGTTGCCGCAGGCCGTCATCAGCCGCGCGCAGAAGGTACTGGAACGGCTGGAACGTGAAGGCTCCAAGGCACCCGCGGCGGGCCTTGCCGACGAACTTCCGCTGTTTGCAGCGACGATGCCTGCAGCCCCGCCACGTGAGAGCGCGGTGGAGAGCAAGCTCGCCCAGGTAATCGCCGACGAATTGTCGCCGCGCGAAGCCCTTGCCCTCGTATATGAGCTAAAGGGTTTGCTGGGAGCCCGGAAACCGTGATCGCTGCACTGGCCGCAAAGCACCTCATCAGTCCGGAAAAGTTGCGGTCAGAGTTGACCGCGGCCGCCGCGCAGGCCGGTACTGCCAAGGCCGAATTGCGCCCAGCCATCGTGAAGATCCTGAAGACAGCACTCGAACAATCCCACACGCTGGCTGAGCAACAACTCGTTGCCAATGGCGAAGGAACACGGTGTGCCGAGTCGCTCAGTCTTGGAGAAGACGAAATCATCCGCAGCCTGTTCGACCTCGCCAGCAACCATTTGTTTCCGGCACAGGGTACCGAGGAAAAAATTTCAGTCGTCGCTGTAGGCGGTTATGGACGTGGCACGCTCGCACCTGGATCCGACATCGACCTCCTGTTCGTGCTCCCTGCGCGCCAGACCGAGCGGGTCCAGAACATCGTCGAATTCCTGCTGTATTGCCTATGGGATACACGTCAGAAGGTCGGCCACGCAACACGCAGCATCGATGAGTGCATCCGCCTCGCAAAGTCCGACAACACGATTCTGACGGCTATTCTGGAGGCGCGCTACATTTGCGGCAACGAGGCGTTGTTCGAAAGGCTCGTCACCGAATTCCGCCGTGAAATCGTCTCAAAGGGCGCAAAGGACTTCATCGCGGACAAGCTCGGCGAACGCGACCTGCGTCACCTCAAGGTGGGTGAAAGCCGCTACATCGTCGAACCGGACGTGAAGGACGGAAAGGGAGGCCTGCGTGATCTGAACACACTGTTCTGGATCGCCAAGTACATCTACGCCACGAATTCAACTGACGAACTGGCGGAGAAAGGTGCCTTCAGCCATGAGGAACTTGCCAACTTCAAGAAATGCGAACGCTTCCTCTGGGCAGTGCGTTGTCACCTGCATTTTCTTTCCAAGCGTGGCAATGACCGGTTGAGCTTTGATCGCCAGTCAGACATTGCCGAGAGGCTTGGCTACAAGGCGCATGGTGGGTTGAAACACGTCGAGCGCTTCATGAAGCACTATTTTCTTGTGGCCAAGGACGTCGGCGATCTCACACGCATATTGTGCGCGAGCCTCGAGGCGCAGCAGGTGAAGGATGCACCCGGGCTAGGTCGCGTTCTCGGACGGCTGATTTCCAAGACATCCGGCACATTGCGTGATGCGCCGGATTTTCGGGTCGAAAGTGGCCGAGTGGTGCCTAGCACGCCGGACATTTTCGTTAAGAACCCCGTCAACATCATCCGGCTCTTTGCGGTGGCCGGCCGGCACGGTGCGGAAATTCATCCTGACGCCCTGAAGCTCCTGCGAAAATCATTGAGCCTCATTCGCGGCATTCTCGACGACCCGGAAGCAAATGCGATTTTCCTCGAGCTGCTTACCGCCAGCGAAACGCCCGACATCGTGCTGCGCATGATGAACGAGGCAGGCGTGCTCGGCCGCTTCATTCCGGCATTTGGCCGCATTGTGGCGATGATGCAGTTCAATATGTATCATCACTATACCGTGGATGAGCACCTGATCCGTGCCGTGGGCCATTTGTCAGCAATCGAGCGCGGGCGGCTCTCGGAGGACCATCCGCTTTCAACTGCCATCTTTCCAACAATCACCAGTCGCCGACTTCTTTATGTTGCTGTGTTCCTGCATGACATTGCCAAGGGCCGGAGAGAGGACCATTCGATCGCCGGTGAACGCATCGCACTGGAGCTCTGCCCACGTCTTGGCCTCACCGCTTCGGAAACAGAAACGGTCGCCTGGCTCATCCGTCATCACCTGCTGATGAGCGAAACCGCACAAATGCGGGATCTCAATGACTTCAAAACCATCCTCGATTTCTGCGCCGTGGTGCAGAGCGTGGAGCGGTTGAAGCTCCTCATCATCCTCACGGTAGCGGATATCCGAGCCGTTGGACCAGGCGTTTGGAACGGTTGGAAGGGCCAGTTGCTGCGCACACTCTACACGGAAGCCGAGCCGGTACTGACGGGCGGTCACACTGCTGTTTCACGCAAGGAGCGGGTGGCTGCTGCGCAGGCTGCCTTCTTTGATCGCATGCCAGGTTGGAGCCTGGAGCAGAAAGCCGCATATGCGGCACGGCACTATGACGCCTACTGGCTTGGAAGCTCCACCGAGAAGCAGGTGAAACACGCCGAGCTGATAGATGGCGCCTTGCCCAAGAGCGTTGTGACCAGCTTCGAGACCGATGCGTTCACGGCCATAACCGAGCTCTCCATCTACACTCCCGATCATCCGCGTCTCCTGGCCCTCATCACGGGAGCCTGCGCGGCGGCTGGCGCGAACATTGCGGGCGCCCAGATCTTCACAACGACCGATGGCATGGCGCTCGATACCATCCTCATTCAGCGCGAATTCACCGAGGAAGAGGATGAGCGGCGGCGGGCAGAACGCATCGCAGAACTGGTGCGCAAGGCGCTGCGCGGAGAACTTTGGCTGAAAGAAGCAGTGGCGCGTGCCTACAAGCCGCAACAGCGCATCAAGGCCTTCACGGTGGAGCCCCGCGTCATCATCGACAACCAATCCTCAAATCGCTTCACGGTGATCGAAATCAACGGGTTGGACCGCATCGGGCTGCTCTACGACCTGACCGAGGCGCTTTACAAGCTCAACCTGAACATCGCCTCGGCTCATGTCACGACCTTCGGTGAAAAAGCCGTGGACGTCTTCTACGTGACCGACCTCACGGGTGCGAAAATCGAAAACACAACGCGCCACAAGCAGATCGAGAGTGCGCTGTCCAACATTCTCAAACCTGCCCCATCCACGCCGGTAAAGGCCTGAGAGTCATGTCCCTTCTCAAATCTGCAGCGACCGTCGGAAGCCTCACACTGGTGAGCCGCGTGCTCGGCTTCGTGCGCGACCAGCTAATCGCCTTCGTGCTTGGCACGGGATTCGTCGCTGAGGCGTTTTTCGTCGCTCAGCGTTTTCCCAACCTCTTCCGTGCACTTTTTGCGGAGGGAGCATTCAACAACGCATTTGTACCACTCTTCGCCAAACGCGTTGAGGGCGAGGGCGAAGCCAAGGCATTGGATTTCGCCATCGAGGTTTTCTCATTCCTGCTCGCATGGCTCATCGTGTTTTCAGCGATCGCGATGATGGCGATGCCCCTGGTGATCTATGTGATCGCCCCCGGCTTCAAGGCGAACAGCAAAACCTTCCAGCTGACCGTTGACCTCACCCGCATCTGTTTTCCCTATTTGCTCTTCATGTCTCTCACGGCGCTGCAGTCAGGCGTTCTCAACAGCCTCAACCGCTTCACGGCGGCTGCAGCTGCGCCGATCCTGCTCAATGTCGTGATGATTGCATCGAACGTCGTGGCATGGTTCCTGGCCACGGGAAACACGCCAGAAACCGGATATATTTTTGCCTGGGGTCTGTTCGCGTCAGGAATTGTGCAGTTTGCTCTGCTCGCCATCGCCTGCCGACGCGCCGGTATGCGCCTTGTGCCCCGCTGGCCGCGACTCACTCCGGACGTGAAGAAGGTCATCAAGCTCTCGGTGCCGGGAATCGTTTCGGGCGGCGTTATGCAGATCAACCTTCTGGTTGCCACGATGATCGCCACCACGTTGCCCGGTGCAGTGGCCTTTCTCTACTACGCTGACCGCCTCTACCAGTTGCCTCTCGGCGTGATCGGCGTGGCCATCGGCGTGGTGCTGCTGCCAAACCTGTCCCGCCGTTTGCGGGCGGACGACGTTGCGGGCGCACTCAACAGTCAAAACCGCGCGCTCGAGCTATCGATATTCCTGACACTGCCGGCGGCGATCGCCCTGATGGCCATTCCACATCCCATCATCCATACGGTTTTCGAGCATGGTGCCTTTACCCGGAGCGACACCTTCGCTGTGGCGCCTGCCCTCCTCGCATTCGCTTCTGGTCTTCCCGCCTTTTCGCTGTCCAAGGTGTTCCAGCCGGGATTCTATGCCAGGGAGGATACCAAGACGCCGATGCGTTTTGCGGTGATTTCGGTGATCGTCAATGTCGTGGGCAGCGTGCTTCTCTCCCGGGTGATGGGGCATGTCGGAATTGCGCTTGCAACCTCGCTTGCTGCCTGGGTCAACGCCGTGCTGCTCGGCATTACACTTTCTCGGCGAGGGTTGTTCACGCTCGACGAACGAACGCGCAAGCGCCTGCCGCGGATTGTCGCAGCCGCCCTTCTGATGGGTGGCCTGCTGCTGGCGGGGAGCTGGGCACTGGAAGGCAATTATGCCGAGAATGCCGGCTTCCTGGCGGCTGCATGGGGGCTGGCAGTACTCGTCTCAGGTGGTGTCGTGAGTTACTTCGTCCTCGCCCATGTGACTGGCGCAATGCGCCTCTCCGAGTTCAAGTGTATTCTGAAACGCTAAGGTTTTGGGGCTAGAGTTCCTGACATGACAGACGACAGAAACGAACAGGACGTCGCCTTTGGCTTTCGGCGGGTGCGCGAAGGCGAAAAGCAGGGTCTCGTGAACGAGGTCTTCTCCAAGGTCGCCGAACGCTACGACCAGATGAATGACCTGATGTCCGGCGGCCTCCATCGATTGTGGAAGGACGACTTCGTGGCCATGCTCAATCCACCACGAGGTCAGTCTGCCTTCAACCACCTCGACGTGGCCGGCGGCACGGGCGACATTGCCTTCCGCATTCTGAGGTCGGGTGGTCCGAATGTCCGGGTGACGGTTGCAGACATCTCACCCGAAATGGTGGGTGAAGGGAGAGAGCGCGCCGAGACGGACGGTCTCCTCGGCCGTTGCAGTTTCACCGTCGGCAATGCAGAGGCGCTGGCTTTTCCTGACAAGAGCTTCGATGGCTATTCCATCGCCTTCGGCATCCGCAACGTAACCCACATCGGCAGGGCGCTGGCCGAGGCCTACCGCGTGCTGAAGCCTGGTGGCCACTTCCTCTGCCTTGAGTTCAGCCAGGTGGACGTACCACTGATGGATAAGGTCTATGATGCCTATTCCTTCACGGTCGTTCCTGCCATCGGCAAGGTGGTGACGGGCGATGGCCATCCTTATCGCTATCTGGTCGAATCGATCCGGACCTTTCCCAAGCAGGACGACTTCAAGGCGATGATCGAGGATGCGGGCTTTTCAAATGTCTCCTACCGCAATCTCACAGGGGGTGTGGTGGCGATTCATTCAGGTTGGCGCGTCTGATGTTCTCCGAGATCCGCCATAGCTACGCCCTGCTGCGCGCGGGCCGCACGCTTGCGGCTTATGATGCGTTGATGACACCAGAGCAGATCAGCCAGTTGCCCTGGGCCGCACGGCTCGGACTTTCCGTTGCGAAGTTTGGAACGCGCAAGCCCCAGAAGGACGGCGAAAAGGCTGTTGCTGCGGCACTTTCATCGCTTGGTCCCAGCTATATCAAGCTGGGCCAGTTCCTGGCGACGCGCCCCGATCTCGTTGGCCCGCGCCGCGCCTTTGAGTTGAAGGCCCTTCAAGACAGGCTTCCACCCTTCCCGACACATACGGCAGAGCAGATCGTGCGGGACAATCTCGGCGCTCCCGTCGACGTCCTGTTCACAGAGTTTGGCCCGCCCATCGCGGCCGCATCGATTGCCCAAGTGCACAAGGCGAGAAGCCCGGACGGCCGCGAACTTGCTGTCAAGGTTTTGCGCCCAGGCGTGGGAAAGCGGTTCGCTGCTGATCTTGGCAGCTTCTATTTTGCTGCCCGCCTCATGGAGCGTTTCAGTGCAGAGGGACGCAGGCTGAGACCGGTTGCCGCAGTGAACATGCTCGAGCAGTCGATGAAGCAGGAACTCGACTTGCGCATGGAGGCCGCAGCCCTTTCCGAGATGGCTCAGAATACCAAAGACGACCCTGGCTTTCGCGTGCCGAAGGTCGATTGGGAGCGCACCAGTCGGGACGTGCTGACCACCGAGTGGATTGACGGAACGCCAATCGCTGATGTGGATGCGCTTCGCGGGCAGGGGTTCGATCTCGTGAAGCTTGGCGATACCGTGATCCAGAGCTTTCTGCGCCACGCGATCCGCGATGGCTTTTTCCATGCGGACATGCACCAGGGCAACCTGTTCATCGACCGAACGGGCAATCTCGTGGCGGTAGACTTCGGCATTGTCGGGCGGCTGGGTCCAAAGGAAAGCATGTTCCTTGCCGAGATCCTTTACGGCTTCATCACGCGCAACTATCTTCGCGTAAGTCAGGTCCATTTCGAGGCAGGTTATGTGCCTCGGCATCACGATCCGGCGGTCTTTGCCCAGGCGATCCGCTCCATCGGGGAGCCGATCATGGACAGGCCCGCCAATCAGATTTCCATGGCCAGGCTCCTCACCCAGCTTTTTGAAATCACCGCCCAGTTCGACATGCAGACCCAGCCGCAGCTACTCCTGCTGCAGAAAACCATGGTGGTGGTCGAAGGCGTGGCTCGCACCCTGAACCCGGATCTCAATATCTGGGTAACGGCCGAACCCGTGGTCGGCAGCTGGATCAAGCGCCAGCTGGGACCCGCGGGAAAGCTCGAGGAGGCGGCAGGCTCGCTTGGTCAGCTCCTCACCGGCTTCCCCGGCATGCTGGAAGACGCCAAGCGCGCCACCGGCATGCTGTCGGACATGGCAGCCACAGGCGGCCTCAGGCTGGACCGGGAAACAACCGAACAGCTTGCCCTGTCGCAATCCCACCACACCCGCTGGACGCGGATCTGGCTGGCGCTGGGTGCCATTTCCCTGGTCGCAATCGCCATTAAGCTCGTCACCTGACAGCGGTTGGCAGGCTGCTGCCTTTGCTGGCATAATGCCGCCATGACATCGCTGGCAGGTAAATCCGTACTCTTGATCATCGGTGGCGGCATCGCCGCCTACAAGACACATGAACTTGTTCGCCTGCTGAAGACCAGGGGCGCGGCGGTGCGGATCATCCTGAGCAAGGCGGCGGAACAATTCGTCACGCCGCTGTCGCTTGCCTCGCTGTCGGGCGAGAAGGTCTACACCTCGCTGTTCAGCCTCACGGACGAGGTTGAGATGGGACACATCCAGCTTTCGCGCGCGGCGGACCTGCTCATTGTGGCTCCGGCCACCGCAGACCTGATGGCCAAGATGGCCAATGGCCTCGCCGACGATCTGGCCTCAACGGCGCTCCTCGCAACGGACAAACGCGTGCTGATCGCGCCGGCAATGAACGTGCGCATGTGGCAGCATCCGGCCACGCAACGAAACGTCGAAGCACTGCGGCGCGACGGTGTGAGCCTGGTGGGACCCGATGACGGGGAAATGGCTTGCGGTGAGTTCGGGCCTGGCCGCATGGCAGAGCCCAACGAAATTCTCGCTGCCATCATTAACCTGCTGAAGCCGCGATCGCAGCCGCTGACCGGCAAGAAGGTGGTGATCACGGCAGGGCCCACGCGCGAGCCCATTGACCCGGTTCGGTTCATTTCCAATCACTCCTCCGGCAAGCAGGGTTATGCAATTGCGAAGGCAGCGGTCGAGCTCGGTGCGGAAACGATTCTGATCTCCGGCCCTGTTTCGCTGCCGATCCCATCCGGCGTGCAGCTGATGCCAGTTGAGACGGCGCAGGAAATGCTGGAGATCTGTGAAGGCGAAATGCCGGCCGATATCGCGATTTTCACTGCTGCTGTCGCTGACTGGCGTGTCGCATCAGAAGCTCCTCAAAAGCTCAAGAAAACGAGTGGCGCAGCACCTAGCCTGACGCTCACCGAGAACCCGGACATTCTCGCCACCATCTCGCATGGCGCCAAGCGACCCCACGTCGTCGTAGGCTTCGCGGCAGAAACCGGCAATGTCACCGAGCATGCAGCACAGAAACTGAAGAAGAAGGGTTGTGACCTGATCGTCGCCAATGACGTCAGCGCGGGTTCAGGCGTCTTTGGCGGTGAACGCAACACTGTTCATCTCGTCTCGGCGGCTGGCGTGGAGGATTGGCCGCAGATGAGCAAGGACGAAGTCGCCCGAAAGCTGATGGAGCGGCTTGCCCAGATGCTGGTGCCACAGAACAAGGCTGCAGAATGATCACCGTCGAAATCAAGCGTCTACCCAACAATCAGGATCTCCCGCTTCCCGCTTACGAGACCGTAGGTGCAGCCGGAATGGATCTGCGGGCTTCCGAAGCTGTAACGCTGAAGCCCGGCGCGCGTCACCTCGTTCCAACCGGGCTCTCGATTGCCTTGCCGCAAGGCTTCGAGGCGCAGGTGCGCCCGCGCTCCGGGCTTGCGGTGAAGTACGGTGTGACGGTGCTGAATTCCCCCGGGACCATCGACTGTGACTATCGTGGCGAAGTCAAGGTACCGCTCATCAACCACGGCCAGGACGATTTCGTCATTGCCCGGGGTGACCGGATCGCCCAGATTGTGATCGCCTCGGTCACACGCGCCAACTGGTCCGAAGTGAGCATCCTTGGCGAAACGGAGCGCGGCGCAGGAGGCTTTGGTTCGTCAGGACAGCGCTGATGGCACTGTCTCAGGACGAGATCGAACGCTACGCCCGGCATCTCGTGCTGCATGAGGTGGGGGGTCCCGGCCAGAACAGACTCAAGGATTCAAAGGTGCTCGTTGTGGGTGCAGGTGGCCTGGGCGCGCCGCTGCTCTACTATCTCGCGGCAGCAGGGTTCGGCACCATCGGCATTGTCGACCACGATACCGTCAGCCTCTCCAACCTGCAGCGTCAAATCATTCACTCCACGGCACGGGTCGGCATGCTCAAGACATCGAGCGCCCGCGAGAACATGCAAGGCCTCAACCCGCATGTGCACGTGGTAGAGCACGCACAGCGAATCACCGCCGAGAATGCCCTCGACATCATCGAGGGCTATGACATCGTTGCCGACGGCTGCGACAACTTCCCGACACGCTACCTTGTCAGCGATGCCTGCTACTTTGCCAGAAAGACACTGGTGACGGCGGCAGTCGGGCAGTTTGACGGTCAACTCTCGACCTTCAAGCCACACGAAACGTCGCCGGAGGGAAAGCCCTGGCCAACCTATCGCTGCCTCATGGGTGATCTGCCGCCGCGCGGGCTTTTTCTGGCCTGCGAGGAGGCAGGGATTCTTGGCGCGTTGCCCGGGATCCTGGGGTCAATGCAAGCCATGGAAATCATCAAGGAGATTCTTGGCATCGGCGACAGCCTTGCCGGACGTCTGGTGATGTATGACGCCCTCGCCACTCGCTTCTACGAGGCGAAGCTTGCCTGGAACCCTGACAACCCACTGACCGGCCGCAAGCCGACAATCGTGTCACTCGAACAGTCGAACTATCTCGACCGCTAAGACGTCAGTTGGACTTGGTTTCGAGAGAACTGCTCTTGAGATCTTCCGGCCGCGGCATGGAGATGATGTTGTAGCCCGAGTCCACATAGTGGATTTCACCCGTCACGCCCCCGGAGAGCGGGGATAGCAGGTAGAGGCCTGCACCACCGACCTCGTCAAGCGTGATGGTACGGCGCAGGGGGGCATGGTCCTGCTGAAAGCTGAACATGACGCGCGCGTCGCCGATGCCAGCCCCAGCCAGTGTACGCATTGGACCTGCCGAGATGGCGTTCACGCGGATGCCCTGGGGACCGTAGTCAGCGGCAAGATACCGAACTGAAGATTCCAGCGCCGCCTTGGCAACGCCCATGACATTGTAGTTCGGCATGACCCGCATAGAGCCACCATATGTGAGCGTGATCAACGAGCCGCCGTTCGGCATGAGTGCCGCAGCGCGCTTTGCGATCTCAGTGAACGAGAAGCAGGAAATCACCATGGTCCGGATGAAGTTCTCGCGGGTGGTGTCGGCATACATGCCCTTGAGTTCGTTCTTGTCTGAGAATGCGATAGCATGCACCACGAAATCGATGCTTCCCCATTTCTGCTTGAGCGTGTCGAAAACCGCATCAACTGTTCCGACATCCTCGACGTCGCACGGCAGAAGCATGGATGAACCAACTGACTCCGCCAGTGGCTTCACGCGCTTGCCGAAGGCTTCACCCTGGTAGGTGAAGGCGAGTTCCGCGCCGTGCTTGTGAAGCTGCTGGGCGATGCCCCAGGCAATCGAGTGGTCATTCGCGACACCCATAATGAGTCCGCGGCGACCCGCCATCAGAGAATTTGTCATGTGCAGATCAGCCGTTGTAGCGCTGGAAGACGAGGGTTGCGTTGGTGCCGCCGAAGCCGAAGCTGTTTGACATCACCGTATCAATCTTGGCGTTGTCGATGCGCTTGCGGACGATGGGCACATCGGCGAATTCGGGGTCGATCTCCTCGATGTTGGCGCTCTCGCAGATGAAGTTGTTCTTCATCATGAGAATCGAATAGATCGCCTCCTGGACACCGACGGCGCCCAAAGAATGGCCGGTGAGCGACTTGGTTCCCGAGATCGGCGGAATCCTGTCGCCGAACACGGCGCGGACTGCCTCGATCTCCTTCTTGTCGCCGATGGGCGTCGAGGTCGCGTGGGGATTTATGTAGTCGATCTGGCCTGAAGCGCTCATCGCCTGCTTCATGCAGCGAATCGCGCCCTCACCCGACGGCTGCACCATGTCGTACCCATCCGACGTTGCGCCATATCCGGTGAGTTCGGCATAGATCTTTGCGCCGCGCGCCTTGGCATGCTCCAGTTCTTCCAGCACGACCGTACCCGCGCCGCCTGCAATCACGAAACCATCGCGGTTCTTGTCGTAGGCGCGCGAGGCCTTGGCTGGCGTGTCATTGTACTTGGACGACATCGCACCCATGGCATCAAAAAGCACGGAGAGTGTCCAGTCGAGTTCTTCGCCGCCACCTGCAAACATCACGTCCTGCTTGCCCCACTGGATCAGCTCCGCCGCATTGCCGATGCAGTGAGCTGATGTGGCGCAGGCTGACGAGATCGAATAATTCACGCCGCGGATGCCGAAGGGCGTCGCCAGCGTTGCCGAGTTGGTGCTCGACATGGCAGCCGGCACGGCGAAAGGACCAACGCGCTTCGGCCCCTTCTCGCGGGTCGTATCGGCCGCCTGCACGATGGTGCGGGTCGAAGGGCCACCAGAACCCATTATGATGCCGGTGCGGTCATTCTTGACGTCTGACTCTTCAAGGCCAGAATCAATAATCGCCTGTTGCATGGCGGCGTAGTTCCAGGCCGCGCCATCGCCCATGAAACGGCGAACACGGCGGTCGACGCTTTCGAGATCGAACGACGGCGCGCCATGCACCTGGCAGCGGAAACCGAGCCTCTCGTAATCCGCCGCTTTCACGATGCCGGACTTAGCCTCGAACAGCGAGTTCAGGACTTCCTGCACATTGTTGCCGATGCTCGACACGATGCCGAGGCCGGTGACGACCACACGCCGCATGCTGACTTCCTTTCTCAGGCCGTGGGCTGAAACAGCCCGACCTTCATATCGGTAACCTGATAGACCGTTTCACCATCGGCCTTCATGATCCCATTCGCGACCGCCATCTTGAGCTTGCGAAGGATCAGCCGGGTGACCTCGACTTCATAAGTGACTTTCCTGACGGCAGGAGTGACCATGCCGGAGAGCTTTACCTCGCCAACGCCGAGGGCGCGGCCCCGGCCAGGCTCACCCAGCCAGCCAAGGAAAAAGCCCGTCATCTGCCACAGCGCGTCGAGGCCAAGACAGCCGGGCATCACCGGGTCTCCCTGAAAATGACAACCAAAAAACCATAGGTCTGGTTTGATGTCGAATTCGGCGACAACCTTGCCGAGGCCTTGCGCGCCGCCATCCTTGGAAATCTCAGTGATCCGATCGAACATCAGCATCGGAGGAAGCGGAAGCTGGGCATTTCCTGGCCCGAAGAGCTCGCCACGCCCGCAGGTCAGAAGATCTTCGTAATCATAGCTCGACTTCGGTTGGTACATTCTGCCTCTGGTCCCAAGCTCCACCGGCCCGCACCGGTTCCGCAGTTCCTATCACATGGAAATATCTGGTCCAAGCCCGGTTTCAGGGACGTTCTGCCGCCCCACTGGCGCCAATATTGCCTTGCTTAAGGTCTTTGGCCTATAAGGACAGCAACATGCACTTGCAGGAAACAGATCTGGCTGAACGCCTGAGGCTGGCGGGGCTTCGCCCCACCCGGCAGCGCCTATCCTTGGCTGCCATCCTGTTTGGAGCAGGCGACCGCCACGTGAGTGCCGAAAGCCTCCACCATGAAGCGGTGGCGGCACGCATCGACGTGTCCCTGGCGACCGTCTACAACACCCTGAACCAGTTCAAGGCGGCGGGGCTGCTGCGCGAAGTAGCCTTCGAGGGCGACCGCACCTTCTTTGACACCAACACCTCGAACCATTTCCACTACTACCTTGAGGAAACCGATTCGCTGGTGGACATTGGCACCAGCGACCTAGAGGTCTTGGGGCTGCCGCCCCTGCCACCAGGCACCGAGATCGACCGAGTGGATATCATCATCCGGTTGCGCAAGGCAGACCGCTGAAGGTCAGGCGGCCTTGTTGCCGCTTTCGACCAACCCCGCTTCCCATCCGAGAATGGCCTGCTTGCGCGTCAATCCCCAGTGGTAGCCACATAGACTGCCTGACTTTCCTAAAACCCGGTGGCACGGCACCACGAAGGAGATGGGATTCTTGCCCACGGCCGTACCCACGGCGCGGGATGCCTTGGGGTTGCCAAGATGGCCGGCAATATCGGAATAGGTGGTTGCCCGGCCCATGGGAACTCGCAGTAGCGTTTCCCAAACTCTTGTTTCGAATTCCGTGCCGATGAACACAATGCGCAGCGGCTGTTCCACCCTCCATCGGCCGGGGTTGAAAATGCGGTCAACGGGTCCGGCCGTGGCACCTCGATCCTCGACATATTCAGCATCCGGCCATCGTTTTCGCATGTCGAGAAAGCTCGCTTCCTCCTGCCCCTGGTCTGCAAAGGCAAGGCCACAGATACCGTGGTCGGTCATCATCAACAGAACCTTGCCGAAGGGACAGTCATGGAAACCATAGCGAATGCAAAGACCCTTTCCGCGGGCCTTGTAGGCCCCCGGTGTCATTCCTTCGTGGGTCACGAAGAGGTCGTGAAGCCGGCCAGGGCCCGAAAGTCCGACTTCGTAGCTGGTATCGAGCACACTTGCCGAGTCCCGCAGCAGTTTGCGGGCGTGGTCAATGGTGAGCGCCTGTACGAAGGCCTTTGGGCTCAGGCCGGCCCAGCGCATGAACAGGCGTTGGAGATGGGCGGCGCTGAGGCCGTTCCGCTCAGCCAGCAGCTCCAGTGATGGCTGTTCGCGCCAATGCTCCCGCAGAAAATCGAGGTTATGGCGCACAAGCTCATAATCCCGGGCTGATTCCTTCAGATCGATCGCGTTATACATGAGGAAAACCTAGTCCTTGCCCCGCGTCATTCCCACCCGAAAGCTGATACTGCCCCCGCCTTTGTTGCCGACTGCCACCGATTGCCACCGGCTGTTTTTGGTTGCTGTGAATACAGGGGTTGGCCGCATGGGCCATTGTTGCCGACTGCCGCACACTGCCACCGGTTACCACCGATAGCTAGGGTTTCAGTCTCCTAGGAGTCTCCTAGCTCTTGTATCGGGCGATGGTCTCCACCAGATGAGCGAAGGCCGCGGTGTTACTAGCACCGAGGCCTTCTAGGCGAACACGAAGGGCTAGCTTCATGACCACCGTTACCAGCACATATAAGAGCAACGTCGTCGTCCTCCCAGTGGCTCGCCCTAAGGCCAAGCAGGATGCGGTCCGCTTCAATCCCCAGTCCATCTCCCGAGCCGTAGCCGGCCTGCTGAAGAAGTCGGCCCCGTTCCTGTTGCGGGACGCCGACGTGAAGGGCTTGGCCCTCAGGCGGCAGAGCACAGACCGGCTGACATTCATCGTCGAGAAGCGTCATGACAATCGTCTCCACCGTGTGGTGCTTGGCGTCTGGGACAGCCGTATGACTGCCGCCGAGGTCGAGGAGATCAAGGTCAAGGCCCGCACCACCATCAACCAGATCGTCACCGGGAACTATCGTCCAGATGCTGCCGAGGTGGCCGCCGGGGTCGCCGACCTTCGGGTCATGACCATTACCATGGCACTGGAGCGGTACATCGCCAGCTCAAAGTTACGGGCCAAGACTGTGGACGGCTACAAGCTGGCGGTGAAGCGAGTGGCGGAGGCCGGTGGGCTCGCCGCGAAGCCTTTGTCGCTGTGGACGTCTGATGACGTCCGCAAGGCCCACGAGGCGTTGGCCTCAGTGACGGAGGCGTCCACTGCATCCGGTTACCTGCGTACCGTGCGTGCCGTCATCGAGGGTTGGCGGTATTGGTTCCCCGAAGAGCTGGTCCCGCCGGCGAACGTCATCAGCACCGGCATGCGTGTTGGTAGCCGTAAGCTCTGGGTGAAGGCACCGCCCCGTCCCGGTTCGCTAGAACAGGATGAACTCTCGAAATTCCTAGAGGCTGCGTCCACGCTCACGGCACAGGCCAACGCCGGCCACGCTGGCGTGTTCCGGCTGTGTGAGCTGCTGTTGCTGACTGGCATGAGGTTCACCGAGGTGGCCGCACTGCGGTGGTCCGAGGTCAATCTCGACCGTGGCATCCTGACTCTGGGGGGCGACCGCATGAAGGCCAAGGAGGAGTTCAAGAAGCCACTGGGACGGCGTGCCGTTGGGCTGCTGCGTGCCCAGCACGCCGTCAGTGGTGGTGGTGGCACCTACGTGTTCCCCTCGCCGTCGAAGCCCGGCAGGCACATCGACGATGATCGCTACGCGATGAGCCGGATCATTGCCATGGCCGGCTGCACGCGTGTCACGCCACATGACCTTCGCCGGTCCTATTTGAAAGCTGCCGAGGCTGCCGGCATCCCGCCCTCCACATACAAGGCTTTGGTGCATCACAAGGTCCGCTCCGGGGACGTTACCGGTGGCTACATCGGCGGTGGCTTCACAGGCACCATCGCCGTAGCTGCACAGAAGGTCGAGGACTTCATGCTGGAGGCCCGGGTGTGAGCCTGCCACTGTCGCCCTCCTCCGTTGCCGTCCTAGAGGCCCGCCACGTGCTGTATGACGCGTGCGTCCCGCTTGCCGCCATCGCTCACAAGCACGCGGGCATCCGCCTCAGGACGGCGATGCTTGTCACCCGGTACGCGGACCGAGACCCGGCCTTGTTGCAAGAGGCGGTGGACGCATTCGCCGGCGTAGACATCCTGCTGCCGCGTAATGCTGCGGGGGCTGTGATGGTGCTCCGCGACAACTTGATCGAATGGTTTCGGGCCTCCGCCGACGAGGCCGCACGCCTGCTGGTGCGTGAGGCCATCCGGCAGGGATTGGTATCCGCGTGGGGCGTCCGGGGCGCAGTCCGTGTCGAGCTTCTGCCAGAGATGTTTGACCTTGGGACGGTAGACCTTGAGCAGAACCGCCTTCTGTTCGATGGGGCTATATGGCACGACGTGGTGCTGCAGCGTGGGTCGGCGGGGGCTGTGCCCGGCATCTACACCCCGCCGGCCAGTGACACAGACAAGGAACGGTTCCGGAAGGTTGTCCATACTGAGATCAGGTCCCCGAAATCAGGCATCCACGTCACGAAAGAGACGGGGGAGAAGGCGGTAGGGCAGTCGATCCGACTGCTGGTGCACACGCCCCGCCGCGTCGTCTGGAGGAAGATTGTAGCCGCCTGTAAGGCTGCGGACATCAAGGTGCCGCTCACCGAGAGCACCTTCAAAAGGTATACCGCCGAGGGCCAACAGAACTGGCTTATGCAGCCCTACAACAGCCACGTGCTTGTCTTCGTCGCGGACAGGGTGACACGGAGGTCGTGACAGCGGTGGTCCTCCCCCTAACCCCAGACCCCCTACCGTAACATACCCTGCCTGCACAACGGTTTGTCCTTTCAACTGCCGTGCCGAACCAGCACAGGCGTTGCCACAACAGCACCAGTAATGCCGGGCCGCGAAACCCACTGACTTGCGGGTATAGCGGCGGGGCTTTCCACCCACCGCCCACCGCCGATGGACCCTCATACAGGAGACAGCATGCTGGACCGTAGGATCGACGACATGGACGAGAGCACGCGCATCCAGCACATCATGGCTATCATGATGCTGGTCGACCGGGAGATGACGTCCTCCGGCAGGAGGGGATCGCTCGACGCAATCGACGACTGGTACGTTGTGCTGTCCTACCTGATTGGCCTGTTCGGCGTCGACCGCGACCGCGTGATGGAACGCATCGAAGCCGGCGACGGGGACCTACCGGCGTAGGTCATGCCGGGCAGGGCGTGGCCCGAACAAATTTGTACGATTTCCGGCAAGGCCCCCGCGTCCAGACCACGACCCCGACCAGAGTACAGGGTTGCCAGGAAACTGGATGGCAGGACTGGTGGGGAATACCCGTACTGCCAGAAAACCGGCGCACTCGGGCCGCACTCATATCGCCTAAGTGTCCGCAATATAACGTTAATACGCCCACCTTCGATCCGCCTATGAGACCAGATCCGCTAAGTTATTGATTTAATTATTGTTTTAGAACCCTTAAAATACAGGCGTTTCCTGAGGCTAGGGAGGGCCTACAGCGGCTTCTTTTCTGAGGGCCACCGCTGTATGTCCGGCGCCGCCGAGGCCGTTCCTAGGCCTTCCCTGCGAGCCGGGAGCCTTATGGGAGATTCGCGAAGTGAAGCTCCGCCTGCTTGAAGTGCTGCTGCACGATGGACTTCCAGACCCGCGTGATGTCTGCCTCATGTCACTGGTCGAGACTTGCGGGTTGACCGGTCAGATTGTGGAGCGATCTGATCTGGCGCTTGCTGAAAGCCGAATAGCAAAGTTCTCGAAGATGGAACTCGTTGGCCAGGACTCTCGGCGGTATCTCGAGATCCTGAGCCGTTCGATGGTGCTTGCAATACACTCCGACGTCTGACCACGCGAAGACGTAGGACGCTTGCGGAGGAACGTCTTCAAGCTACTACCCCGCATGATCAGCGAGTGCCGGATTCATTACAACACGCGAAGTCCACATTCCGCCCTCGGATAACGCCCGCCTGCGCCCGTCACCATCGCACCACCACCCGCACTCGACGGAACCACAAACATGCCATAGTCTCTCATTCGACTTGGTACAAAATGTCGGTCAGGTCAGAGCGTTGGGGAGGAACTGTGAATGCATATCGGTGGCAAGCGCGTGGGAAGCCACTTGGCAATCTTGGTGCTGCTGGTGGTTTCCCTTGGGGTGGGTAGCCGACCATCGATGGCTGATTATGTCACGGACTGGTCCCGGATCAGCCTGTCTGCCATCGACGACTCTGGCGTGCCTCCCGAGGAGGCCTATAGGATCAACGCAATCGCGCAGACGGCCGTGTTCGAGTCTATGAATGCTGCCGACCCTAGATATTCCTCCGACATCGAGGCAGCGGATGCCTCCCGCCGCACCTCACTGGATGAGAAGATAGCTGGAGCTGCAGCACTTCTTGCAGTATTCCGGGATCTGGTTCCCGAGCAAGAACCGAAGTTGCGGGCTAACCTGGAGTCTGGGACAAATCTCCCCTGGCAAAGAGACAGTGTTGAACTTGGTGAGCAGATTGCCAGTGAAATCCTAAAGCTGCCTTCGGCAGCAGCTATTCCGGATGCCGAAACCTATCGCCCCTTCACTCGGGCCGGACAGTATGTCCCGACAGTGCTACCCGAATATCTGACCCTGCCCAGTCGAAAGCCATGGATCTTGGCGCGTGCCAATCAGTTGCGTCCGCCGCAACCACCCTCTCTCGGAAGCAAGGCATGGGTGTCGGCCTACCAGGAGGTCAAGGTGTGGGGGGCAAAGAAGAGCGCAAAGCGGTCTCAGGAAGATTCCGATATTGCCGTGTTCTGGTCGGCACGCGTACCGGGAAAATATTTTGGCGTTCTCTACTCCGTTGCTGACCTCCCGGAGCGGACGCCCATCGAAAATGCCCGCTTTATCGCAATTGCCTCGCAGGCAATGGATGATTCTCTCATGGCTGTCGCCGAGGCGAAGTACCACTATAATTTCTGGCGGCCGATCACAGCTATAAGGAATGGAGATAAGGACGGGAATAAGCTGACCGCAAGGGAAGGGGGCTGGCTGCCATTCATCAAGACTCCCTTGCATCCGGAGTATCCATGTTCGCACTGCTCTCACGCAGGGATTGTTGCGCAACTGATCGATGTCGAGATGGACGGAATGAGCCTGCCAGAGCTTAAGACAGTGAGCCCGTCATTGCCTGGCGTTGAGAGGTCGTGGCGGACTCCGCGTTCATTCTGCGATGAGGTGAACAGAGCTCGCATCCTTGGCGGCGTGCACTATCGATTTTCAACCCTCGCTGGAGAGGAACTCGGCAGGGCGATAGGCCGTCTCGCATCGTGGAAGTATATGCCGATCAAGAAGTGAGCCACGCTGTCAAAGCAATGGGTTTACTATGCGTATGGCTGATCTGACTGGCGTTTTCTGAACTAGGCGGAATTGTGATGAAGACGATCTGCCGAGACGCTCCTTCTTCTGTCTATAGCTTTCAGTCACGACAGATTTGCTCCCTTACCGGCGTCTATCTGGGGTATGTCGGTTTAATTTTTTGGCCTGACCGAATCCGACCCACTTGCGTGGGCATGCGCGAAATATCAACATCAGGGAGAAGCGCCATGAATCGTTGTAGCCTCTTCAATCTGTCCGCGATCACCGTCGTGATAGCCGCGAGTTATGCAGCGGCGTGGGCTCTGAACCCGGCGAATGCAGGAAGTGAGGAGCCGTCCCATCTGACAACAACTCTTGTTACCATTGCCGACGCTCGCAGTGGCATCGCTCAAGGGGTCGATCTTGGTAAGCCTGGCGATTCGCCAGGTGATATATTTGCCTTCGACCAACCCTTGTTGGACAGCAATCACGAGCTGATTGGTAAGAATAGCGGTTTCTGTATCCGCACACTGCCTGGGGCGTTTAGTGAGTGTCAGTGGACGCTGACGTTAGCGAACGGCACCATCACCGTCGCGGGCCGGGAGTCCGATACTGGAACCTCGATGATCCCAGTCATCGGTGGCTCAGGTGAATACCTGTTGGTCCGCGGGGTGATGGCAACCACCCCAAACGCAGACAAGACTTATACACAGATCCTCACGCTTTACTAACTTGCGCAAGATAGAGCGTCAGACATGGCCGCGGTGGAAAATCCTGGGGTGCGTCACGATTTCAGCGACAGGGTGCAGGGCCTGACCTCAAAAAGTTGAAGCTCGCAGCCTAACCCGACGGCTCGGCATATGCTGTTCTGATTTCTTGGTCTCGGATTGCAGTTCCGCTCGTATGTTGGCTGGGCGAGACTATCTTGCTCCATCCTATAGCAATCCCATGAGTGCTACAGTCTTGGTCCACTCGCTACGGAGGACAGGCAAGTTCGGCTTTACCGGGTCAATCGTGCCATCGGGCTCAGGGCTCAACCTGCCGGATGCTTTCGCCTTGCGAACGCTGGTGTGGCTGACGCCCCGGTGGGCGGCATAGGCGCGGATGGAAAGGCCCATTTATTCTTCCCAACTGCAAGCTTTTCAGCCTCGACCGAAAGCCCTGTCAAACTCATATTCTTCCTGCGTAACCTCTGTTCGACGTGCTCGCCTCAACGACACCGCTCTTGAATTCGCTGATCAGATTGAAGTCCACGCCAGGGGGGTCGGCCACCAAGACAAACCGGCATTTACGCGCCGTACCGAGTTGGACTATCGTTCCGCACCTTAACTCTCATGCTTTTCATAACCGGACGAGGAAGGATTAAAGCAATGGCCAAAGATCGACGGAACCGTGCGATGCTCGCAAAATACCTGCTCAGCATGAGCTTGGTATTGGTGACGCCCTATGCCGCCCTTGCAGGTCAGGAAAGCAC
>CAMDBX010000054.1 GCA_945889445.1 Rhizobium sp. Q54 | reverse complement strand
CTTGAAGTCGAAGACCAGCGTGTGCTTGCCGGGCGTCAGCACATCCGGCCCCTGCCACTTGATGCGCTGCAGATCCACCATGTTCCATGTCCACACGGGCTTGCCTTGCAGGAGGTAGAAGCCATAGCCGCCGAAGCGTCCGCCGGAGGCGAGGATCATGCCTTCTGCACCACCCTCGGGCACCTCGATCTCCGCCGTGACCGTGTAGGAGGTGTTGAGCAGCAGCGGCGAGTCGCCTTGCGGCAGGCCAACCATGGGCTTGGTATAGACGAACTCGCTGCGCCCCGCCGTGATGTTGGGGCGCGGCGCCACGATGCGCGCCGCCACCGATGCGTCGAGCGGCAGCACGTTGTACTTCTTTGCCTCCTCGTGGAACACCTGCTTCAGCGCCGCGACCTTGTCAGGATATTGCGCGGCGACGTCGGTTACCTGCGAATAGTCGGTCGTGAGATCGAAGAGCTCCCACTCCACATTGTTGAGCGGATCGGGATTGGCGGGGCCGAAGGCCTCCCACGGCGCGCGCTTCACCTTGGTGCTGAGGATCCAGCCATCCTGGTAAATGGCGTGGTCGCCCATCATCTCGAAATACTGCGTCGTATGGCGCGACGGTACGGCGGCGTTCGCCTTGTCGAAGGTGTAGGCGAAGCTGGTGCCTTCGATCGGCTCCTGCGGGATGCCGTCCACCACCTCGGGTGCGGCAATGCCAGCGGCTTCGAGGATGGTCGGCACCACGTCGATCACATGCGCGAACTGCGGGCGGATGCCGCCCTTGTCGGTGATGTGGCCGGGCCACGACACCGCCATGCCCTGGCGCACGCCGCCCAGATGCGAGGCGATCTGCTTGAACCAGCTGAACGGCGTGTCGAAGGCCCATGACCATGCGGCAGACATGTGATTGTAGGTCTTGTCGGTGCCCCACACGTCGTAGAACTTCATCTGCACGTCGACGGGCAGCATGTTGAGGCCGTTGAAGAAGGCCACTTCGTTGGGCGTGCCCAGCGGCCCGCCTTCAGCACTCGTGCCGTTGTCGCCGTTGATGTAGATGATCAGCGTATTGTCGAGCTTGCCCATGTCCTCGACCGCCTGGATCACCCGGCCGATTTCATGGTCGGTATAGGCGGCATAGGCGGCGAACACCTCGACTTGGCGGATGAACAACTTCTTCTCGTCATCCGTCGTCTGGTCCCACGGCTTCAGGATGTCGGAGGGCCAGGGCGACATCTGCGCATCCTGCGGAATGACACCAAGCTTCTTCTGGTTGGCGAAGATCCGTTCACGGAGCTTTTCATAGCCGTCGTCGAACAGGTGCATGGCCTGGATCTTGTCCACCCACTCCTGCGTCGGGTGGTGCGGCGCGTGGGTGCCGCCCGGCACGTAGTAGAGGAAGAAGCGCTTGGACGGCTGGATCTGGTTCATCCGGTTCAGATAATCGATGGCGTCATCCGCCATGCCGGTGGTGAGGTTCCAGCCGGGCTTGCCCTCGAAGGGATAGATCTGGGTGGTGTTGCGGAACAGGTTGGGCTGCCATTGGTTGGCATCGCCGCCGATGAAGCCATAGAAATACTCGAAGCCCATGCCGATGGGCCACAGGTCGAAGGGGCCGGCCTGGCTGGCCTGGAAGGCCGGCACGTTGTGATTCTTGCCGAACCACGAGGTGGCGTAGCCATTGTCCTTCAGGATGCGGCCGATGGTGGCCATGTTCCTGCCGATGATCGAGTTGTAGCCGGGAAAGCCCGTCGACTGCTCAGAGATCACGCTGAAGCCGGTCGAATGGTGGTTGCGGCCGGTGATGAGGGCCGCGCGGGTGGGCGAGCACAACGCGGTGGAATGCATCTGCGTGTAGCGCAGGCCATCAGCCGCCACCCGGTCCAGCGCCGGTGTGGGAATGACGCCGCCGAAGGTGGAGGGTACGCCATATCCTGAGTCATCCGTCATGATGAGCAGCACGTTGGGGGCTTGGCTGGGCGGCACGATGCGCGGCGCCCACCATGGCGTTGACTGCAGCGCGTTGTCCTTGATGACGCCGCCAAACTCCGGTGCGGGTGTCGGCAACTGCGCACCGTTGATGGTGGTGGTGGCGCTCGGCGAGCCGAGCGTGCCCGTCACCTGCTGGGCGGACGCGTCACCGCAGACCGCAGCAGCAAGGCCAATAACCGCAATGAACGTGAAACGGGGCATCATGCCATCCTCCGAAAGTGCAACTTGAGGAGGAGGATACAGCAGCCGCAAGAGGAGCGCTTGCCCTTTCCGGACAGGCGGGCCGGAATGAGGCGGAACTAGGCGCCGTCCGTGCGGTGCGCCTTGCGCCATGCCGATGGCGAACCGCCCGTCCAACGCCGGAAGGCGCGCACGAAAGCGCTTGGCGTGGCATAGCCCAGGGTTGCCGCAACGTCAGATACGGCAATGTCGGTGCGGGCCAGCAACTCGCGCCCGACGGCAAGGCGCACCTCGTCCTTCAGCTGCTCGAAGGTGACGCCTTCCTCCTCAAGGCGCCGGCCCATGGTGCGGGGGTGCATATTGAGGTGAACCGCAACCTGGAGGTGTGAAACGCTGCCTGCGAGCAGAAGCGGCCGAAGTGCATGCTTCACGCGGGCCGCGAAGCCCTGCGGCTGCTGGGCGAGTTGCCGCTGTAGTGCCGTGAGCAGGCTTTCACGCAGCTTTGCATTGGCGCTGGGCAGCTTGAAAGCCATGTCGCGGGCGCTGAGGATCAGGCACGTCTGGCCGTCGTTGAAGCGCACCGGGCAGCGGAAATAGCGGCGATAGACCTCCGGATCGGACGGTACAGGACGACTGAGCAGCACCTCTTGCGGGCGCACGACGCCGCCCGTCAGGTCATGCACGACGTTGCAGGCCGTGGCCACCGCAACATCATAGATGTGGCTCGACGGCAGCTCCGGCGCGTAGATGCCGAAGCCAAAGGCATAATCGTCTCCAACGGGGTGCAGATAGGTGGCAGCCGCGGTGGAATTGGCCATCTGCACGGCGACATAGGTGCCAAGCGCGCTGCCCAGCGTTTCGCAGCTGGCCATCAGCTGGCCCACAGGGCCCAGCACCGCATAGTTCTGGGCCTTGGCCAGCAGCAGCCCGATCGTGGACAGCCCCTCATGCGTGGCGACGCGGTCCATGATGGTCGAGATGACGTTGATGGGAAGGAACAGTTCGGGTCGCAGGTCCTCGGCGGCAACGGGAAGGCCGTCAAGAATCTCGTCGAGCGGAACGCCATGCTCGGCCAGCACGGCCGGCAAGTGCGCAAGAGGGCCGACACGCTGCGCGGGAGAGGACGCGGAAACGGGCATGCCACATTTGTTCCCGCAGGTTGCAGTGAAGTCAAATCAGAAATTGCAAACTGCAGCCGATCCGCGCCGCCGGTCATGATTAACGGATTGTAAATCGACCTCCGCGCAATGCTGTGGGAAGCAGCCCGTATCGCATTCTATCAATCAGGACCCATGCGGCATCTCGCAGTCTCGACGGCCCTCGTGGCGCTGGTGCTCAGCACATCCGGCGGGCCGCTGCACGCCCAGGAAGCGCAGCAGCTGGACACGCTGAAGCAGCAGATCGAGAGCGGCAAGGCCAATGAGGCGCGCATCGCGGGCGAGATCGCCGCCGCAGTGCAGGCGCAGGATGCCATCGCCGCCAAGCTGGCGGCGATCGCCCAATCCATCCAGTCACAGGAAGCGGCGGTCGCCAAGAGCGAGACGGGGCTCGCAAGCTTGCGCCAGGACCGGGCCGAGATCCTGACCGCCCTGGGCGAGAACCAGGACGTGCTGTCGGAGCTTCTCGCCGGGCTGCAGCGCCTGGAGCAGAACCAGCCCCCTGCCCTGGTGGTATCGCCGGGCGATATTCTGGCGGCGCTGCGCGGCGCCATGCTGCTCGGCACCATTGCCCCCGAACTCCAGGAGGAGGCGAAGGGTCTGGCCGTCAAGCTCGACCGCCTGAAGGAACTGGAAGCCACCATCACGGCCCGCAAGGACGACGTGGCCCGCGACATTGCCCGCCTCAACGACGAACGCGCCGCGCTGAAGGACCTTGTGACGCCAAAGCGCAGCCTGGTGAGCCAGGGCACGGCCGACCTCGAGGCGGAGCGCAAGCGCACCGCCGAACTGGCCGAAAAGGCCAAGTCGCTGAAGCAGTTGTTGTCCACCCTCGAGGCCCAGCGCCAGAAGCAGGAGGCTGCCAAGGCCGAGGAGCAGCGCCAGCGCGAAAGCCAGGAGGCGCTGCTGCGCCAGCCGAAGCTGGCCTTTCCTGATGCCCGAGGCAAACTGCCTTTTCCCGCGCAAGGCGCGATCGTGCGCCGTTTCGGCGAGGCCGACGGGCTGGGCCGCGACAGCCAGGGGCTGATGATCGCCACCCGGGCGGGCGCCCAGGTAACGACGCCTGCCGACGGCAAGGTGGAATTCGCCGGGCCGTTCCGGTCCTATGGCGACGTGGTGATCCTGAACCCCGGCGGTGGCTACCGGTTGCTGCTGGCGGGCATGGACAAGGTCACCGCAAGCGTGGGAGAGTTCCTGCGCGCGGGTGAACCCGTGGGTGAAATGGGATCCGGCCCTGCTTCCGTCACACTTTTCGGTGAAGTGGTGCCAGACGGAAGGCCAGTGCTATATATCGAATTCCGGGATGGCACGGAGGCCATTGACTCAGGTCCCTGGTGGATCGGCGGTTTGAAAGAGGCGAGTGGATGAAGAAGAATACGCGGTTGCAGAATTTCGGCCTGGTGCTGGCGGGTGCGGTGTCCGCCTCGCTGCTGTGGCACGCCTTCGGCGCTGCCGGTGCGGCCTCCAATGCCGATACCTACAAGCAACTGAACCTGTTCGGCGACGTGTTCGACCGGGTGCGGGCCGACTATGTGGAAGAGCCCAACGAGCAGCAGATGATCGAGGCTGCCATCAACGGCATGCTCAACTCGCTCGACCCGCATTCGAGCTACATGAACAAGAAGCAGTTCCAGGACATGAGCGTGCAGACCCGCGGCGAGTTTGGCGGGCTGGGCATCGAAGTGACCATGGAAAACGGCGTGATCAAGGTGGTTGCGCCGATCGACGACACCCCCGCCAAGCGCGCCGGCGTTCAGGCCAATGACCTGATCATCAAGATCGACGGCACCGATGTTCAGGGCTCGACGCTCAACGACGCCGTGGACAAGATGCGCGGCAAGATCGGCACCGACATCGTGCTGACCATCCAGCGCGAGGGCAAGGAGCCCTTCGACCAGAAGCTGACGCGCGACAAGATCCGCGTGCAGTCGGTGAAGTACAACGTCGAGAACAACGACATCGGCTACATCCGCATCTCCTCCTTCACGGAGCAGACGCAGGAAGGCCTCGAGAAGGCGATGGAGCATTTCCGCACCACGCTCGGCGACAAGCTGAAGGGCTACATCATCGACCTGCGCAATGATCCGGGCGGCCTGCTCGACATGGCGATCTCGGTCTCCGACACCTTCCTCGACAAGGGCGAGATCGTGTCGACCCGCGGCCGCCACGCCGACGAGACGCAGCGCTTCAATGCCACCAAGGGCGACCTCGCCGGCGGCAAGCCCGTCGTGGTGCTGATCAACGGCGGCTCCGCCTCGGCATCCGAAATCGTGGCGGGCGCGTTGCAGGACCACAAGCGTGCCACGCTGATCGGCACGCGCAGCTTCGGCAAGGGCTCGGTGCAGACCATCATTCCGCTCGGCGGCGAGGGTGCCCTGAGGCTGACCACCGCGCGCTACTACACGCCGGCCGGCCGTTCCATCCAGGCCAAGGGCATCGACGCCGACATCGTGATCGAGGAAGAGCTTCCGCCCGAACTCAAGGGCAAGAACGTCTCGACCGAGGGCGAGGCCGGCCTCAAGGGCCACCTCACCAACGAGGGCGGCGGCGACGAAGGCGGCGGCTCCTCGGCCTATGTGCCGGAGGACAAGACCAAGGACCTGCAGCTCAAGGCGGCCATCGACCTGCTCAATGGCGTGAAGGTCGTGTCCAACGTCAAGCCCAAGGAAGAGAAGCCGAAGGACGGCGAGAAGCCGGACACCACGGCCAACTGACCCTTCCCACCAATCCGACATGGCGATACCCGGCCCCGGTGGCCGGGTATCTTCGTTTTACCTTCCGGATGTTTCATCAACTTATCCGTTAGGATTAACAGGTCGTTAACGGTCGCGGACCGAAAGTCGGGCATCCGAATCATGCCTGAAGAACCAACCCATGCCCCGCGATGAATTACGCCGACCCCTGAAGCGGCTGAGCCTTGCGCAGCGGCTGTGGCGCAGGCGACCGCAGCCTCTGGCGGCAGCCGCCTTGGCCTTGGTGGCCGGGTTCGCCCTGGGTGGACTGTGGCTGGCGCGCGTCCAGGCCCCGCTGGCGGGTGAACCCGTCGTCACCGCCGCCATTCCTGAAACGGCCGAACTCATTACCTCGTCCACCTCATCGGCCGAAGATGATGCCATGCCCGACGGCCCGGTGGAGAACCCGGAATACGTCATCGACCAGAACGCCATCGAGATCATCGGCGGAGAACCGCCCGAAGACCTGGCGCCGGAGGACGAAGCCGCCCCCGAGAAGAACGAGGCGATGATCATCGTCGCGCCGCACCGGCCGCTGAAGGCAGCCCCCCTCAAGGCGGTGACCGAGACGACCGACATCGGACCCTTGCCGCGCATCGGCGATGACGGCCGCAAGCCCTTCGACGCCTATTCGCAGGTCACACCGCTGGCGGTGACCCATTCGGACATGCCGAAGATCACCCTGGTGCTGGGCGGCATGGGCCTCAATGCAACGCTCACGCAGAAGGCCATCGACCTGCTGCCGGGCGACGTGACGCTTGGATTTGCGCCCTATGGCGAGAACCTGCAGGCGCAGGTGAACGAGGCGCGGGCGGCGGGCCACGAGATCCTGCTGCAGGTGCCGATGGAGCCCGTGGGCTATCCCGGCAACAGCCCCGGCCCCGGCACGTTACTGAGCGATGCAACGCCCGAGCAGAACCTCGCATCGCTCAAATGGCTGATGAGCCGCTTTGCCGGATACTCCGGCATCACCAACTACATGGGCGCGCGCCTGCTGGGCGCCGAGGATGCGTTGCGGCCGGTCATGAAGGAGGTGACGGCGCGCGGTCTCGTCTACCTCGAGGATGCCAGCGTGAGCATGACGTTGTCGCCCAAGGTGGCGCAGGACCTGCGCCTTCCGCTGCAGCGCGCCGGCATGGTGATCGACGCCAACCCGACCGCGCCCGCCATTGCGGCGGCACTCGCCAAGCTGGAGAAGGAGGCCGCCCGCAACGGCTCGGCAATCGCCACCGGATCGGGCCTCGATGTCACCATCGAAACAGTTGCCGAGTGGGCGAAAACCTTGCAGGAGAGGGGAATTCTGCTGGTGCCCGTGAGCGCCGCCTACAAGGGAAGAGCGACCTGATGACGAAGCACCCCGAGATCACCGAATACCGCGCCTGCGTGGGCGTGATGCTGATCAACAAGGCAGGCCTCGTGTGGGTTGGCCGCCGCTTCGACAAGGAGAACGACGAGGGCAAGGGCCACTGGTGGCAGATGCCGCAGGGCGGCATCGACAAGGGCGAGGACGTGCGCGCCGCAGCGCTGCGTGAACTCGCCGAAGAAACCGCCGTCACCTCCGCCGAGATACTCGCCGAGTCGAGCCACTGGTATCACTATGACTTGCCCGAGCACCTGATCGGCAAGTCGTGGAACGGCAAGTATCGCGGCCAGACGCAGAAGTGGCTGGCGCTGCGCTTTACCGGCGATGACGGTGAAATCGATCTGGCACCGCCCGGCCAGAAACAGGAGTTCGACCAGTGGCGCTGGGCCCATATGGACGAGCTGATGGACCTGATCGTGCCCTTCAAGCGCCAGGTCTATGAGCAGGTGCTGGCTGAGTTCCGGCACTTCGGCGCCTGAGGTTGCCCTGAGCCGCAAAGCCTTATAGATGCTGCAGCCATGTCAGCCGCCCAGACCGTCCAGATCCTGATTACCATCTTCGGCATCGCCCTTGCGATGATCGTGTTCCTGTTCGGCCCCTTCGAGATGCTGGGCAACGGCATCGCCGCCTTCCTGATCTTCGTGGCAGCAGGCACGGCGGCGGGCTACGCCTATGCCAAGCTCTCGAAGAAGGGCTGAGGCATGCCGCATCTCATCTTCGACTGTGACGGCGTGCTGGTTGATTCCGAGCCGCTATCGATGCGCGTCGATGTGCAGATCCTCGCTGAGAACGGCGTCGTCATGAGCGAGGCGGAGGCGCACCGGCGTTTCGTCGGCCGCACCTTCTCCGCCATGCTGGACGAGATCAGCCGCGAATTCGGCGTCAGCTTTCCCGCCGATGCCGCGACCCGGAAGGACCTGCGGCTGCTCGAACTCTACGAGACGGACCTGCGCGTGGTGGATGGTGTCGAGGCCGCACTCGAGGCCCTGGGGCCACAGCACTTCAGTGTCGCTTCGAACTCTCCCTATGAGCGGGTCGACACCGCATTGCGCATCGCCCGCCTCACCCGCTTCTTCGGCAACCGCATCACCACCTTCGAACATGTGGCGCGAGGAAAGCCCGAGCCTGACGTGTTCATCGAGGCGGCGCGGCGTGCGGGCTTCGCGCCGAAAGACTGCATCGTGGTCGAGGATTCGGTGACCGGTGTTACCGCCGCACACCGCGCCGGTTGCCATGTTCTGGGCTTCACCGGCACCCACCCGCACCCCGACGAGCAGGCGCCAAAGCTCCTGACAGCAGGTGCCGCCAGCGTTTTCAGTCACATGGGACAGCTGCCGCGGCTGGTGTCCGAAAGAATTCTTTGACATTGCACTGCAGCACGCCCATATGGGGGCTGTCGCAAGTGGCCGACAGGAATACGTGAGGCGCACGCAAGGTGCAGCCGTTCCGGCCCGAACAGAAGCGACACTCCCGAACATACCTTTCACGTGGGTAGGTTTCAGCGCCCGCCCGGCCTGATGCAGATGATCTGCATTCGGCTTTTCGGACATGGCATGCGCTGCCCACCTCATGTTCCGAAGACCGAAAGAAGAATTACAAGTGACCAATTTTACTGATCTCAACCTCTCCGAACCCCTGCTCCGCGCCTTGACGGCCGAGGGCTACGAGAAGCCCACCCCCATCCAGGCCCAGTCGATCCCCAGCCTGCTCGCAGGCAAGGATCTGCTCGGCATCGCCCAGACCGGCACCGGCAAGACCGCAGCCTTCGCGCTGCCGATCCTGCAGAAGCTGGCCGCCCACCCGGAACGTGCCGCCCGCGGCACCTGCCGGGCACTCATCCTGTCTCCCACGCGTGAGCTTGCCGCCCAGATCGGCGAGAGCTTCCGCGTCTATGGCAAATTCCTCAAGGTCTCGCGCGCCGTCGTGTTCGGTGGCGTGTCGCTTGGCAAGCAGATCGACATCCTGCGCGGTGGCGTCGACGTCGTCGTCGCAACGCCGGGCCGTCTCGTCGACCTGATCGAGCGCAAGGCGCTGACCCTGTCGAAGGTCGAGATCTTCGTCCTCGACGAAGTCGACCAGATGCTTGACCTAGGCTTCATCCACGCGATCCGCAAGATCACCGCGATGCTGCCGAGCCAGCGCCAGAACCTGTTCTTCTCGGCCACCATGCCGAAGGAGATCGCAGGTCTTGCCAACAACCTGCTCACCGACCCGGTGCGCGTCGAGGTGGCCCCCGTGGCCACCACGGCAGAGCGCGTCAACCAGTCCGTGGTCCACGTCGATCCCGCCAACAAGGCGAAGCTCCTCGTGGAACTCCTGAAGGACAACAACATGACGCGCACGCTGGTGTTTACCCGCACCAAGCACGGCGCCGACAAGGTGATGAAAAACCTCTCCGCCGCGGGCTACACCGCAGCGGCGATCCACGGCAACAAGAGCCAGAACAACCGCGAACGCGCCCTTGCAGGCTTCAAGGCCGGCAAGATCCTCGTCCTCGTGGCGACCGACATTGCCGCCCGCGGCATCGACGTCGACGGTGTTTCCCACGTGGTGAACTACGATCTCCCGCATGTGCCGGAGAGCTACGTCCACCGCATCGGCCGCACCGCGCGCGCCGGAGCCGATGGCTCGGCCATCGCCTTCTGCACGCCGGAAGACCGTGGCCTGCTGCGCGACATCGAGAAGACCATCCGCACCCAGGTGCCGGTGGTCGAACATGCGCTCGGCCTCAAGGGTGTGACGCAGCTTGCCCCGACCTTCGGCTGGAACCCGGCCGGCAAGGACAAGCCCGCAGCAAAGCCGCATCACCGCGGCCAGAAGCCCAACCGCAACCACGCGGCTGGCAACGGCCAGGGTAAGCCGCAGGGCCAGAAGCCTCAGGGCGCCAAGCCCCAGGGCCAGCACCAGCCCAAGCGCGACGGCGGCAACGCCGGCGGCGCCCAGGCGCCCAAGCGCACCTCCGGCGGCAGCTGGATGAGCGAACTCGGCAAGCGCCAGGGCTAAACGGCCTGACATCACGAATTGAGAAGGCCCGCCGGAAACGGCGGGCCTTTTATTTCGCTCAACACAGGTGTATATACTTGGTATCTACATAGAAGCTGGATCGCCGAAAATGCAGACCGTTGTCAAGAAATGGGGTAATAGCCTCGCCTTAAGGTTGCCGCAAACCATGGCGGCCGACCTCAAGCTGGAGGAGGGGGCCGCCGTGTCGATGACGCTTGAAGACCATGCCCTCGTGGTGCGCCCGGTTCGCAAGCGGTATCGGCTGCAGGACCTTCTGGACATGACACCTTCCGAGGCAAAGCGCGGCGAAGCCGACTGGGGCGAGGCAAAGGGCGGCGAAGAGTGGTAAGCGCGCAGTTTTATCAGCCAGAGCGCGGCGACTTCATTTACCTCGACTTCACGCCTCAGGCAGGAACGGAGCAGGCTGGGCGCCGTCCTGCCCTCGTTCTCTCGCCACAGAGCTTCAACATCGCGACCGGGCTGGCTTTCGTGTGTCCCTTGACCAGCCAGATCAAGGGGAGCGGCTTCGAGGTCGCGGTGACACGCGGATCGGGCTTGTCAGGTGTCGTCCTGTCCGACCATCTGCGCTCTGTCGACTGGATTGAGCGCAAGGCGTCCTTCCACAGCAAGGCGCCAGCCGAGTTGCTGATTGAGGTGCTTGCAAGGCTGGAGGCGATCCTCGGGCTCTACGACGACTGACCCTTGTGACGCATGATCCCGTGATGCGGGCCCCAAAACAAAATCGCCGGAGCATGCCCCGGCGATTTTAATTCCTGCGGTGGAGGTCAGGTCAGAGCGTGCTCTGCAGCGCCTTGAGCTGGTTGAGGACTTCCGTTGCCTTGCGCTGGGCTTCGCCCGGCTTGGCATCGGCGAGGTCGGCCTCGGCGGCGCTGACCTGCTTGGCCATCACCTCGGCGGTGAGTTCCGCCATGGGCACGGCCACTTCGGCCAGAAGCGTGAGGCCTTGCGGGTTCACTTCCGCCATGCCGCCCTTGACGAAGATGCGCTCTGCAGCACCACCGTCACGCGTGACGGTGACGACGCCGGGGCGCAGCGTGGTGAGCACGGGCGAGTGGCCCGGATAGATGCCCATCTCGCCCTCGGTTCCGGGGATGGTGACCGAAGCCACGCTCCCTGAGAACAGAAGCCGCGCCGGGCTCACGAGTTCGAAATGAAGACCAGCCATCTGGATTACGCTGCCTCGGCGGCGAGGCGCTTGGCCTTCTCGACGGCCTGCTCGATGGTGCCGACCATGTAGAAGGCGGGCTCCGGCAGGTGGTCGTAGTCACCATCGCAGAGGCCCTTGAAGCCCTTGATGGTGTCTTCGAGCTTGACCTGCACGCCGGGCGAACCGGTGAACACGGCGGCGACGTCGAAGGGCTGCGACATGAAGCGCTCGATCTTGCGGGCGCGGGCCACCGTCAGCTTGTCCTCTTCCGAGAGCTCGTCCATGCCGAGAATGGCGATGATGTCCTGGAGCGCCTTGTAGCGCTGCAGGATCGCCTGCACGCGGCGTGCCGTCTGGTAGTGCTCTTCACCGACGATGCGCGGGTCCATCATGCGCGAGGTGGAGTCGAGCGGGTCGACGGCGGGGTAGATGCCCTTTTCGGCGATGGAGCGCGACAGCGTGGTCGTCGCGTCCAAGTGGGCAAACGAGGTGGCGGGGGCCGGGTCGGTCAAGTCGTCGGCCGGCACGTAAATGGCCTGCACCGAGGTGATCGAGCCCTTGGTCGTCGTGGTAATGCGCTCCTGCAGGTTGCCCATGTCGGTGGCAAGCGTCGGCTGATAGCCCACGGCCGACGGGATGCGGCCGAGAAGGGCGGACACTTCGGAACCAGCCTGGGTGAAGCGGAAGATGTTGTCCACGAAGAACAGCACGTCCTGGCCCTGGTCGCGGAAGTGCTCGGCAACGGTGAGGCCCGACAGCGCCACGCGCATACGCGCACCCGGCGGCTCGTTCATCTGGCCGAACACGAGGGCGCACTTCGACTTGACGCTCGGATCGGGATTGTGCGGATCGGCGTTCACCTTGGATTCGATGAACTCGTGATAGAGGTCGTTGCCTTCGCGCGTACGCTCGCCCACGCCGGCGAACACGGAGTAACCACCGTGCGTTTTGGCGACGTTGTTGATGAGCTCCTGAATGAGCACCGTCTTGCCCACGCCGGCACCGCCGAACAGGCCGATCTTGCCGCCCTTGGCGTAAGGCGCCAGCAGGTCGACGACCTTGATGCCGGTGACGAGGATCTGCGCTTCCGTCGACTGGTCGACGAAGTCAGGGGCGGGCGCATGGATGGGACGGCGCAGCGTGGTCTTGATCGGACCGGCTTCGTCGATCGCCTCGCCGATCACGTTCATGATGCGGCCGAGGGTTTCCTCGCCGACCGGAACCGAGATCGAGCTCTTGGTGTTGGTGACGGCCTGGCCGCGCACCAGACCTTCGGTCGAGTCCATGGCGATGGTGCGGACGGTGTTCTCGCCCAGATGCTGCGCCACTTCGAGCACGAGGCGGTTGTCGCCGTTCATCGTCTCGAGCGCGTTCAGAATCTCGGGGAGTTCACCATCGAAGGCGACGTCGACGACGGCGCCGGTGACCTGGGTGATGCGGCCGGTTGCGGCCTCGCTGTGTGCCATATGTCTGATCCTTCCCGTGTTCGCTTAGAGCGCCTCGGCGCCCGAAATGATTTCGATGAGTTCCTTGGTGATCTGCGCCTGGCGCTGGCGGTTGTACTTGATCGACAGCTTGTTGATCATGTCACCGGCGTTGCGGGTGGCGTTGTCCATGGCGCTCATGCGCGCGCCCTGCTCGGACGCGGCATTTTCGAGGAGACCACGGAAAATCTGCACCGCGATGTTGCGCGGCAGGAGATCGGCCAGGATTTCGCCCTCTTCGGGCTCTGCTTCGTAAACCGCGCCGCCGAGATCGGCGGGTGCCGCACCCGAGACATCCGCCGGGATCAGCCGCAGCGCCGTTGGCTTCTGCGAAATGACCGACTTGAACTCGGAGAAGAACAGCGTTGCCACATCGAACTCGCCGTTGTGGAACATGTTGAGCACCTTTTGCGCAACCGACTGCGCCTCGGCAAACGACATCTGCTTCACGCCGCGGAAATCCACGTGCTCGACGATGTACTTGCCGTAGAGCCGCTTCAGCGCGTCATTGCCCTTCTTGCCGACGGTGAAGATCTTCACCGTCTTGCCCTGGGCGATGAGCCGGTCGGCATGCTCGCGCGCGATCTTGGCGATCGAGGAGTTGAAGCCGCCGCAGAGGCCGCGCTCGGCGGTCGCCACGATCAGCAGGTGTGTTTCGGCAAAGCCCGTGCCGGTGAGCAGCGTGGGCGCACCCGCCTGGCCGTTCATGGCCGAGGCAAGGTTGCCGATCACCGCCGACATGCGCGTCGAATAGGGACGCGCCGCGACGGCGGCCTCCTGGGCGCGGCGCAGCTTCGCCGCGGCCACCATCTGCATGGCCTTGGTGATCTTGCGTGTCGCCTTCACCGAGGCGATGCGGTTTCGTAAGTCCTTGAGACTTGCCATCGGGGTTTAAGCCTTAAGCAAAGGACTTGGCGAAGGCTTCGACGGCGACCTTGAGCTTCGGCATGGTGGCATCCGAAATCGCCTTCTCGCTGCGGATCGCCTCGAGGATCTCGGGGTGCTTGTCACGCACGAAGCGCAGCAGGCCCTCTTCGAAGGGCTTCACCTTGTTGACGGGCAGCGGATCGAGATAGCCATTGACGCCGGCATAGATCGACACGACCTGGTCTTCCGTCTTCATCGGCGAGAACTGGCCCTGCTTCAGCAGTTCCGTCAGGCGGGCACCGCGGTTGAGCAGGCGCTGCGTCGAGGCGTCGAGGTCGGAGCCGAACTGGGCGAAGGCAGCCATTTCGCGATACTGGGCGAGCTCGCCCTTGATCTTGCCGGCCACCTGCTTCATCGCCTTGGTCTGGGCGGCGGAGCCGACGCGCGACACCGAGAGGCCAACGTTCACGGCCGGACGAACGCCCTGGTAGAACAGTTCGGTTTCAAGGAAGATCTGGCCGTCGGTGATCGAGATCACGTTGGTCGGGATATAGGCCGACACGTCGTTGGCCTGGGTTTCGATGACCGGCAGTGCCGTCAGCGAACCGCCACCGAGTGTGTCGTTCATCTTGGCCGCGCGCTCGAGCAGGCGGGAGTGGAGATAGAACACGTCGCCCGGATAGGCTTCGCGGCCCGGCGGGCGGCGCAGCAGCAGCGACATCTGGCGATAGGCGACGGCCTGCTTGGAAAGATCGTCATAGGCGATCAGCGCATGCATGCCGTTGTCGCGGAAGAATTCGCCCATGGTGCAGCCGGTGAACGGCGCGAGATACTGCAGCGGCGCGGGGTCAGACGCCGTGGCGGCGACGACGATCGAGTATTCGAGAGCACCATTGTCTTCCAGCACCTTCACGAACTGGGCAACCGTCGAGCGCTTCTGGCCGCAGGCGACGTAGACGCAGTAGAGCTTGTCCTTCTCCGGGCCCGTGATGTGGATGGGCTTCTGGTTCAGGATGGTGTCGAGGATGATGGCGGTCTTGCCGGTCTGGCGGTCACCGATGACCAGCTCGCGCTGGCCGCGGCCGATCGGGATCAGCGCGTCGATGGCCTTGAGGCCCGTGGACATCGGCTCGTTCACCGACTTGCGCGGAATGATGCCGGGCGCCTTCACGTCGACGCGCTTGAACTGCTTGGCGCCGATCGGGCCCTTGCCGTCGATCGGGTTGCCGAGCGCGTCGACGACGCGGCCGAGCAGTTCCTTGCCGACCGGCACTTCCACGATGGCGCCGGTGCGCTTGACGGTGTCGCCTTCCTTGATCTCGCGGTCCGAACCGAAGATCACGATACCGACGTTGTCGGTTTCGAGGTTCAGCGCCATGCCCTTCATGCCGTTGCCGAACTCGACCATCTCGCCGGCCTGCACGTTGTCGAGGCCGTAGGCGCGGGCGATGCCGTCACCCACCGACAGCACCTGGCCGATTTCGGAGACTTGGGCTTCCTTGCCGAAGTCCTTGATTTGCTTCTTGAGGATTGCGGAGATTTCGGCGGCGCGAATGTCCATCAGGCGGTTCCCTTCATGGCGATCTTGAGTGTCTGGAGCTTGGTCTTCAGCGAGTTGTCCATCATGCGGGATCCCACCTTCACGATGAGGCCGCCGAGGAGCGAGCTGTCGACACGGGTTGAGAGGAGGACGTCACGGCCGAGCGAGCTCTTGAGCGCGGCCTTGAGGTCTTCGAGCTGGGCGGCCGAGAGCGGCTCGGCCGAAGTGACCTCGCCCGCGATCTCGCCCTTGGAAGAGGCGAGCAGCGTGGCATAAGCCTTGATCATGTCGGGGAGCGCGCTGAGGCGGCGGTTCTTGGCCACCAGCTTCAGGAAGTTCAGCGTGGCGCCGGTGATGCCGAGCTGGCCGGCAACGGCGCCAAGTGCCGACACCTGGTCCTCGGAGGAGAACACTGGCGAACGGACCAGGCGGGAAAGATCTTCCGACTGGTCGATGGCGGACTGGAAGGTCGAGAGCTGGCGGCTCACCTCTTCGGTGGCCTTCTCCTCGGTCGCGAGTTCGAACAAGGCGCTGGCATAGCGGCCCGGAACTCCGGAAACTGTCTGATCTGTGGTCGCCACGATCCGTCTTTCACTCGTTTTTCGGCAGGCACCACAAGAGCTTGGCGCATTGCCGCTTGAATTTCAGGGAGGCCGGCATGCAAAGAGGCACACCCACGGCCCGAGGCCCCCGCCCCGCCGCGCGCGTTGGCTATCACATGGGATAAGGACTCGCAACCACGTTCACGTGGGCGGATTGCCGCGACTTTGGGAGGTTTGGATTGGTTCCCTGCGAGACCTCTCCCAAACCGTCACCCCAGCGAAAGCTGGGGCCCAGCTTTGCCAACTGCAAGCTGACACTTTCAATCAGAAACAAGCGTGGAAAGCGCGTCAATCTCGTCATGAAGATCACGCCACTCAGGGTTCATCCCTTCGATCAACTGGATCTTCCAGTCCCGCTTCCAGGCCTTGAGCTGTTTCTCCCGACGGATGGCAGCCTCCATCGTCGTGCGATGCTCGTACCAAACCAGGCGGTGCGTCCGGTACTTTGACGTAAACCCGGTTGTCGTGCCGTTCTTGTGAGAGCAAACGCGGGTCCACAGATCACTCGTCACGCCGATGTAAATGGTGCCGCGGTAGCGGTTGGCGAGCATGTAAACTGCGGGATGCTTTTCATCATACATGACGTTACGTCATATACTGCGCTTCGTCTCCGGCAAAGCTGGGCCCCAGCTTTCGCTGGGGTGACGACGCTAAGTTAGCGGTTCAGAAACGAAAAAACCCGCCGGGGGAGGATCCGGCGGGTCTTTCGCGATCAGGGCTTGAAGGCCCTGACGCGGGCCACATGGCCCAGCTGGTATCGTTTCAGGCCGATGTCGGCTAGGTCTTCATCCGACAGCGCCTCGGCTTCGGCGCGGACTTGGCGGTAGGCCTTCAGTTTCCGGCTGCGGCCCAGGCGTTCGAGCAGGGAGGCCGGGAGGAATGTCATTGGCGTGCAGCTTCCCGGGCCAGGCGCGGAATGTCGGAGCGCGAAATGCCGAGATCGGCCAGTTCGCGGCTGGTGAGCGATTCGAGCTCCTGAACGGTGCGGGAATAGCGTTTCCAGGTGGAATAGCGGGACTTGAGAACTTCGAACATGTGTCATCCCCCTTGAGATGATGGGTCTTTGGTTGCTTTTGCGAACCCTAATCTAGGTGCAATGCAGCAAAATTAGAACTGCAAATTATGCATGTCTACATTTCACCAAGTAAAAACATGTGTTTAATCTTCTGTTCACACTGCCGCATTCCTGCTGCACTGCCGCAAAAATGGGCGCGCCGTCGCCAAAACAACAGCGTTCCATGCCGAAAAATCATGCAGTCTCTTGCGATTGGACAAATCGCGCTCGGTTCAGGGCGGCTATGGTGCCTGAACGCCGTACAGCCCGGAGAACACGCCATGACCAGCCCCACCCAGACGCCCTATGACCGGATCGGCGGCGCGGATGGTGTCAGGCAACTGGTGAAAGCGTTCTACGACCTGGTCGAGACCGAGCCGGAAGGCGCGCCGTTGCGCGTCATGCACAACCAGGGCAACGGGCTGGCCCACGCGCGCGAAGCGCAGTTCATGTTCCTGTCGGGCTTCCTTGGTGGCCCGCAGCTCTATGTCGAGCAGCACCACCACTCCAACGTGCGCCAGATGCACAGCCACCTGGCCATCGGCGAGGTGGAGGCCCAGTCATGGCTCGCCTGCATGGGGAAGGCGCTGGAAAAAACGGCGGATGAGGACACCCGCCGCATGCTGATGCAGACATTTCAGCGGGTCGCCACCGCGCTCCGGAACAAGCCAGAGGCAGACAACCCGCTCAAGGTCACTTCAGCTTGATGCAGAAGTGCTTTCTCACCGGCTTCTCGATCTTCCAGGTGCCGGCGAAGCCCGGCTCCACCGTGAAGGCATCGCCCGGCTTCATGGTGACGGCGGTGCCGCCATCGGGCGTGATGGTGATCTGGCCTTCCATCAGGTGCACGAATTCATAGGCGCCGTAAGTGGCGTGGTAGGTGCCGGGCGTTGCCTCCCAGGTGCCGCTGATGACGCTGCCGTCATTGGACGTGTGCTGCACCCAGGTCTTCATGGTCGGGTTGCCCTCGACCTTCTTCCAGCCGTCGAGATCGGCGGTGATGGGTTCAGGGCCCGGCGCGGGAAAGCGGAATACGATGTCGCTCATGTCTTTGCCTCCGTCACATGGTGTGAGTGAAAAGCACGATCAGTCCCGCCAAAAAACAATCTTAAATCCTTTGCCGAGTCAACAAAGCAAAAGGCCCGGAGCAAGCTCCGGGCCTTCGGCATTCAGTATGTCGGTATCGGCTTAGAACAGACCGGCGATCTGGCCCTTCTCGTCGAGGCCGATGACTTCGGCCGACGGCACCTTGGGCAGGCCCGGCATGGTCATGATGTCACCGCAGATGACCACGATGAACTCGGCACCCGCCGACAGGCGAACTTCGCGCACCGGGAGCACGTGGTTCGTCGGCGCGCCCTTGAGGTTCGGGTCGGTCGAGAACGAGTACTGCGTCTTCGCCATGCAGATCGGGAACCTGCCGTAGCCTGCTGCTTCCCAGGCCTTGAGCTGGTCGCGCACCGACTTGTCGGCAACGACGTCGTCCGCGCGGTAGATTTCCCGCGCGATGGTCTTGACCTTGTCGAACAGCGAGGTGTTCTCGTCGTAGATCGGCTTGAACTGCGCCGAGCCCTTGTCGGCGAGTTCAGCGACGTGCTTGGCCAGCGGCTCGATGCCCTTGCCGCCTTCGGCCCAGTGGGTGCAGCGGAAGGCTTCAACGCCGTGGGTCTTGCAATAGTCGATCACGGCCTGCACTTCCGGCTCCGTGTCCGAGATGAAGTGGTTGACGGCCACCGCGATCGGCACGCCGAACTTCTTCACGTTCTCGATGTGGCGGCCGAGGTTGGCGAGGCCCTTCTTGAGCACTTCGACATTCTCGGTCTTGAGTTCGTCCTTGGCGGCACCACCATGCATCTTCAGTGCACGGACGGTAGCGACGATGACCGTCGCGGCGGGCGAAAGGCCAGCCTTGCGGCACTTGATGTCGAAGAACTTTTCCGCACCGAGGTCAGCGCCGAAGCCCGCTTCCGTCACCACGTAGTCGGTGAGCTTCAGCGCAGCCTGCGTGGCCATGACCGAGTTGCAGCCATGCGCGATGTTGGCGAAGGGGCCGCCATGCACAAAGGCCGGGTTGTTCTCCAGCGTCTGCACCAGGTTGGGCTGCAGCGCGTCCTTGAGCAGAACCACCATGGCGCCCGGCGCCTTGAGGTCCTTGGCGAGGACGGGGGTCTTGTCCTTCTTGTAGGCGACGACGATCTGGCCGATGCGGCGCTCGAGGTCCTCGATCGAGGTCGAGAGGCAGAGGATGGCCATGATCTCGGAAGCGACCGTGATGTCGAAGCCCGCCTCGCGCGGATAGCCGTTGGCAACGCCGCCGAGCGAGCAGACGATCTCGCGCAGCGCGCGGTCATTCATGTCCATGACGCGGCGCCAGGCGACGCGGCGGGTGTCGATGCCGAGTTCGTTGCCCCAGTAGATGTGGTTGTCGATCATCGCGGACAACAGGTTGTGCGCCGAGGTGATGGCGTGGAAGTCACCGGTGAAGTGCAGGTTGATGTCTTCCATGGGAACGATCTGGGCGTAGCCGCCGCCGGCCGCACCACCCTTCATGCCGAAGCAGGGGCCGAGCGAGGGTTCGCGCAGCGCCACCATGGCCTTCTTGCCGATGCGGTTGAGGCCGTCGCCGAGACCCACGGTGGTCGTCGTCTTGCCTTCGCCGGCAGGGGTGGGGTTGATGGCGGTGACGAGGATGAGCTTGCCGTTCGGCTTGGACTTCAGGCTGTCTATGTAGGAGAGCGCCACCTTGGCCTTGGTGTGGCCATAGGGAATGAGGTCCTTCTCGGGGATGCCGAGGCCCTTGCCGATCTCCATGATCGGCTTCATTTTCGCCTCGCGGGCAATTTCGATATCGCTCTTCACCGTGGCCATTCCTTGAGTTCCCTTATGTGTATGGAGATTTCCCAGCAGTAAAAATACATTACTAAGAGGAAATGTCGATAGCTTCATTTGCATCTGCCCGGCGGCTGTGCGGCAGCGGGAGACACCCCGGCGCGCCGCGCGGCAGTCATGACGGGGAGTGTCTTGCTACAGGCCTTTCCCGCATGCGATGCCTTTTGCGACGCTTCTCGGAGTTTTTTTCCGAATTCTCTGAGCACCCTTTGTTTTCAGGATGATGACGCATGCGCAACTTTGAACGCCCCGGCCGTTCGGCAGCCTTCGGCACCCGTGGCATGGCCGCCACCTCCGCCCCCCTCGCAACACTGGCCGCCATCGACACGCTGCGGGCGGGCGGAAATGCGGCGGATGCCGCCGTGGTCGCCTCCGCCGTGCTGTGCGTGGTGGAGCCCGCCATGACCGGGGTGGGCGGCGACTGCTTCGCCCTGGTCGGCACGCCCGACGGCAAGGTTTCGGGCCTCAATGCGTCGGGCCGGGCGGCCCTGGCGGCGGATGCCGACTGGCTGAAGGCCTCCGGCCTCACCGAGATCGCGCTCCGCTCGATCCATGCCATCACGGTTCCCGGCGCCATTGATGGCTGGGACCAGCTCTTGAAGAAGTTCGGCACCATGGATCTGGCCGAGGCGCTGAAGCCCGCGATCCGGCTCGCCGGGGAAGGGGTGCCCGTCACCCCGCGCGTCGCGGCCGACTGGCCGGAGGACACGCCCTTCCTCGAGGCCGACGAGGGTGGCCGCATGCACTGCCTGAAGGATGGGCGGACGCCCCGGGTCGGCGAGATCATGCACTACCCGGCGCTGGCCCAGAGCATGCGGCTGATCGCCAGGGAGGGCCGCGACGCCTTCTACCGGGGCGCCATCGCCGAGGACATCATCGCCACGGTCAGGGCCAAGGGCTCGCTTCTCACCATGGATGACCTGGCCGCCCATGAATCGAGCTGGGTGAAGCCGATCTCGACCGATTTCATGGGCCACGAGGTGCTGGAAATCCCGCCCTCGGGACAGGGCCTCACCGCGCTGATCGCCCTCAACATCGTCTCGCAGATCGGCCTCAGGCGCCACGCGCCGGATTCGATCGCGCGCCACCACATCGAGATCGAGGCGATGAAGATCGCCTGGGAACTGCGGAACCGCCACATCGCCGACCCTGCCTTCCACGAGGTGCCGGTGGACGAGCTGCTCTCGGCCAAGACCGCCCAGAAGCTGGCCGCCATGATCGACATGAACCGCGCCCTCGACATCGACACCGCGATGCGCAACTCCGACACCATCTACCTCAGCGTGGTGGACGAGAAGCGGCTGGCCGTGTCCTTCATCAACTCGGTCTATGATGGTTTCGGCTCCTGCGTGGTAACGCCGAAGACCGGCATCGCCCTGCAGAATCGCGGCGCCTGCTTCGTGACGACGCCCGCCCACCCCAACTGCATCGGGCCGCGCAAGCGCCCGCTCCACACCATCATTCCCGCCATGGTGAAGAAGGATGGCCTCGTCGACATGAGCTATGGCGTGATGGGCGGCGACTACCAGCCGATGGGCCACATGACGGTGGCGGTGAACCGCTACGTCTATGGCATGGACCCGCAGGAGGCGATCGACTGGGCGCGCTACTTCCCCAAGGCCGGCAAGGTGCAGGTGGAAGCTGCGGTGCCTGAGCCCGTGAAGGAAGGTCTGATGGAAAAGGGCCATGCGCTCACAGCCCCTCCCGGGCCGCTGGGCGGCGGCCAGGCCATCGCCATCGACCGCGAGAACGGCGTGCTGGTCGGCGGGTCAGACCCGCGCAAGGACGGGTTTGCATTGGGATATTGAGAAGCGCGTCTTCTCCCGGTTCCGATTCCTCCGATGCCGTCACCCCAGCGAAAGCTGGGGCCCAGCTTTGGGCGCTTGCCACGGGAGAAGACGGGGGGAAGAAAGCTGGGTGCCAGCTTTCGCTGGCATGACGGCACAGAGGGCGGCGCCGGGCCCAAAACTCCCGCTCGTCGTTAAGAATTGCTTTCAGCCTCTCGATTAGAGTCCGAGGCTCGAACCTCTGAAGGACAGATCATCGTGGGCGATTCTTCCGGTCTGACGGACCGGGCAGCGGCGGATTCAGGCCTTGCGGCCTATCACTGGGACATTGCGCAGGACGTGATCTCCTGGTCGCCATGGTCCGCGCAGGTGCTGGGCTGCGACCCGGAAGCGGTCAGCACCGGACGCGAGTTCGCCACCCTCCTTGACCCTGACAATCTGACCAGCCGCTATGACACGGTAATGGGCGGCGGCGAGCATGACGTGGGGGGCGGTGTGCCCTTCCGCATCGAATACCGCTTCATGCCGCAGGGCCGCACCGGCCGGGCCAGCCAGTGGCTGGAGGACCAGGGCCGCTGGCACGCGGGCCTCGACGGCCGTCCCGCGCATGTCTTCGGCACGCTGCGGAGGATCGACGAGCGCCACCGCCAGGACCAGCAACTGAGCTTCCTCGGCCATTGCGATGCGCTGACCGGTCTCATGAACCGCGGCCGCATGATGGAATCGCTGGGCGGTGCCATGGCCGCTGCCGAGCGCGAAACCTCCGCCTGCTCCTTCATGGTCATCGCCATCACCAACCTGTCGACCGTTAACGAGGCCTATGGCTTCGAGGTGGCGGACGAGGTGATCCTGGCCGTGGGCAGGAGGCTGGCCCGCGTGGCCCGCACGGGAGACGCGGTGGCGCGCTATTCCGGCTCCAAGTTCGGCATCGTGCTCAACAACTGCAGCCGCGAGGACCTGGCCTTCGCCGCGGAGCGCTTCCTCGGCACGGCGCGCGAGAGCGTGATCGAGACCGAGCGCGGCCCCGTCTGGGCGCTGTTGTCCATCGGCGCGGTAGTGACGCCGGTCCACGCCGCAGACCCCGCCATGGCCATTGCCCGCGCCGAGGAGGCGCTGACCCAGGCGCGCAAGCAACCCGCCGGCGGCGTGGTGATCTATGAGCCATCCGAGCAGCGCCGCAGCGAGCGCAGCGGCAATGCCCGCCACGCCGCGGAGATCGTGCGCTGCCTGAAGGAAGACCGCTTCCAGATCGCTTTCCAGCCTGTGGTCGATGGCATCACGGGCGAACCCGTGTTCCACGAGGCGCTGCTGCGCATGACCAGCGACGACGGGCGCATCGTGCCGGCCGGTCACCTGATCCCCATCGCCGAGACGCTGGGCCTCGTCCGCCTCATCGACAAGGCGGTGGCCGAGATGGTGGTGGACGTGCTCGCGCGTCACCCCTCGGCGGTGATCTCGCTCAACATGTCCGGCACCACGGCGACCGATCCGCGCTGGTACCCGGAGATCCTGTCGATCATCGCCCGGAACCGCGAACTCGCCAGCCGCATGATCATCGAGATCACCGAGACGGTGGCGCTGGGCGACCTGAGCCACACCATCCGCTTCGTGGAGGAACTGCGCTTCCTCGGCTGCAGCGTGGCGATCGACGATTTCGGTGCGGGCTATACGAGCTTCCGCAGCCTCCGCGCCCTGCCTGTCGAATATCTCAAGCTTGATGGTACCTTCTGCCGCGACCTTTCGGAGAATGGCGAGAACCAGTATTACGTGCGCTCGCTCATCGACCTCGCCCGCACCTTCGGCCTCAGGACCGTGGCCGAATGGGTGGAGACCGAGGAAGACGCGCGGCTACTGCGCCAGTGGGGCGTGGACCTGATGCAGGGGCGCCTGTTCGGCATGGCCGAACTCACGCCGCCCTGGTCGGAAGAGGTGCCGCCGGCGCGCCAGACCATCGCCGGCTTCGAGCGCGACCTTGAGGGCGAACTGGCCAAGCTGCGCCGCGCCATCAGCCTGCTGGACCGGGCGTTCCCCGGGCGCGAAGAGCCGCTGCGCCCGGCAGAGCCGAGCTTTGCCGACCTGGTGAGCGACACCGCACAGCGACGGGCGCGCTGAGGCGCACCCTTCGGTCGGTTACTTGTTGGTGATGGTATCCAGCTTCTGCTGCATTGCGGCAAGCTGGTCTTTGAGCGCCTGCAGGTCGTCCTTGGAGCCGCCGCCGGCACCCGGCTGGGCGGGCTTGCCCGGCGCCGGAGCCCCCGGAACGGCACCGCCCATGACGGCGGCGAAGGGGTTGAACACCTTCATCGCGTCGCCAAACATCGCCATGTTGCGCTGGGCATGGTCCTGCATCGCCTTGATGGCGTCGCCGCCCCACACATCCATGAGCTGGGTGCGGAACTTTTCCTGCTCCTTGCCCAGGTTCTCGAGCGAGAATTCGAGGTAGCCCGGCACGAAGGCCTGCATGGAATCGCCATAGAAACGAATGAGCTGGCGCAGGAAGTTGATGGGCAGCAGGTTGGTGCCCTTGTTCTCTTCCTCGAAGATGATCTGGGTCAGCACCGAGCGGGTGATATCCTCGCCCGTCTTGGCGTCATAAACGAGGAAATCGGTGCCGCCCTTCACCATCACGGAGAGGTCGTCGAGCGTCACATAGGTTGAGGTGGATGTGTTGTAGAGCCGCCGGTTGGCGTATTTCTTGATGACCACGGCGCTTTGCGGCGCTGCTTTTTCTTCACTCACCGGCGTCCTCCTTGACAGACCTGGAACCCCCGCCGTTGACCGGCTTTTTGCAGGGTTCTCCCTCCAAAAATCTTGCGCCCCGCACTGCACAATTGCAAGCGCAAAAAATATTTCCGCATTGCCACATTCACGACCTATGTCGCATTGCACAAAGGGTGATAAAGAACGCATAAGCTCACGCCAAAATCATCAAGGAGGCAGACATGGCCGGCACTGGAAATGGGATTGTCATCGTATCGGCGGCGCGCACGCCGGTTGGTTCTTTCAACGGGTCGCTGTCCAGCGTTCCGGCCTCCTATCTGGGCTCCGTTGCCCTGAAGGCCGCGCTGGAGCGTGCCAAGGTCGAGGGTGCCGAGGTGGACGACGTGATCCTCGGCCAGATCCTCACTGCCGCTCAAGGCCAGAACCCGGCCCGCCAGGCCTCCGTCAACGCCGGCATTCCCAAGGAAACCCCGGCCTGGGGCATCAATCAACTCTGCGGCTCGGGGCTCCGCGCTGTCGCACTGGGCATGCAGCAGATTCTCTCGGGCGATGCCAAGATCGTCGCCGCCGGCGGCCAGGAATCGATGAGCCGCGCGCCCCATGCCGCCTATCTCCGCGAGGGCGTGAAGATGGGCGACTATTCCATGGTCGACACCATGATCAAGGACGGCCTCTGGGACGCCTTCAACGGCTACCACATGGGCACCACCGCCGAAAACGTCGCCAACCAGTGGCAGATCACCCGCGACATGCAGGACGCCTTCGCGGTGAAGAGCCAGAACAAGGCCGAGGCTGCCCAGGCCGCCGGCAAGTTCAAGGACGAGATCGCCCCCGTCACCATCTCCAGCCGCAAGGGCGACGTGGTGGTGGACCAGGACGAGTACATCAAGAAGGGCGTCACCCTCGAAGGCGTGCAGAAGCTGAAGCCGGCCTTCGCCAAGGACGGCTCGGTCACCGCCGCCAATGCCTCCGGCATCAATGACGGTGCTGCCGTCGTGCTGCTGATGAGCGAGGCGGAGGCCAACCGCCGCGGCCTGACGCCGCTGGCCCGCATCGCCTCGTGGGCCTCCGTCGGCGTCGATCCGGCGATCATGGGCTCAGGACCCATCCCCGCCTCGCGCGCCGCGCTCAAGAAGGCCGGCTGGAAGGTCGAGGACCTCGACCTCGTCGAGGCCAACGAGGCCTTCGCGGCGCAGGCCTGTGCGGTCAACAAGGACATGGGCTGGAACCCCGACATCGTGAACGTGAACGGTGGCGCCATCGCCATTGGCCACCCGGTGGGAGCTTCGGGTGCGCGCGTGCTCAACACGCTGCTGTTCGAAATGGGCCGCCGCAACGCCAGGAAGGGCCTCGCCACGCTGTGCATCGGCGGCGGCATGGGCATCGCCATGTGCGTCGAGCGCTAAGACACACCTGCAGTGTCCCTCCCCGCTTGCGGGGAGGGAGATCATGAAATTCAAAAATCCAGGAGGAACACATGGGACGGGTAGCAGTGGTGACCGGCGGCAGCCGCGGCATCGGGGCGGCAATTTCGAAGGCGCTGCAGGCAGCAGGCTACAAGGTGGCCGCCAACTATGCCGGCAATGACGAGGCCGCGGCCAAGTTCAAGGCCGAGACGGGCATTCCCGTCTACAAGTGGGACGTCTCGGACTACGAGGCCTGTGTCGCCGGCCTGAAGCAGGTGGAGGCCGACCTCGGCCCGGTCGAGGTGCTGGTCAACAATGCCGGCATCACCCGTGACGCCATGTTCCACAAGATGACCGCCCAGCAGTGGAACGAGGTCATCAACACCAACCTCAACTCGCTGTTCAACATGACCCAGCCGATCTGGGGCGGCATGCGGGATCGCAGCTTCGGCCGCGTCATCTGCATCTCCTCCATCAACGGCCAGAAGGGCCAGATGGGCCAGGCCAATTACTCCGCCGCCAAGGCGGGCGACCTGGGCTTCGTCAAGGCGCTGGCCCAGGAAGGTGCGGCCAAGGGCATCACCGTCAACGCCATCTGCCCGGGCTACATCGGCACCGAAATGGTCAAGGCCATCCCGCAGGACGTGCTCGACAAGCGCATCCTGCCGCTGATCCCGGTGGGCCGCCTCGGCGAGCCCGAGGAAATCGCCCGCGCGGTAGTGTTCCTCGCCTCGGATGACGCCGGCTTCATCACCGGCTCGACGATTTCCGCCAATGGCGGCCAGTACATGATGTGAGGCAACCCCTCATTTGGACGCTTCGGAAGCCCGCGCTTGACGCGGGCTTCTTCATTTCGGAACAAGGGATATGGAACTCAAGGCCCAGGACCTGACCTGCGAGCGCGGCGGACGCATCGTCTTCCGCGGCGTGTCGCTGTCGCTGCAGCCCGGCCAGCTGATGCAGCTGACGGGGCCTAATGGCTCGGGCAAGTCATCCCTCCTCCGCCTCATCGCCGGCCTCAACGAGGCGCAGACCGGTTCGGTGGAACTCATCGGCGGTTCGGATGACCTGAGCCTTGGCCAGCAGGCGCATTACGTGGCGCACCAGGAGCCGGTGAAGTCAGCGCTCAGTGTAAGTGAGAACCTGGCCTTCTGGCGCGACTTCCTCGGTGGCGGCGATGTTGACGACGCCCTCGAGGCCTTCGACCTGTCACGGCTCGCCTCCTACCCGGCTGGCCTTCTCTCCGCCGGGCAGAAGCGGCGCCTCGCGCTGGCCCGCATCGTGCTGGTGCCGCGCGTGCTCTGGCTGCTCGACGAGCCGACGGTGGGACTCGATACGTCATCACTCGAACGCTTCGTGAAGGTGATGGCGAAGCAGCTGGATAACGGCGGCATGATCATCGCCGCCACCCACGTGCCATTGGGCCGCGAGCCGGACCTGCGCCTCGACTTGGGGGCAGCGCCATGAAGCTGATCCTCGCCCTCATCAAGCGCGACCTGACACTTTCGATGCGGCAGGGTGGTGGTGTCGGCACGGCACTGGGCTTCTTCCTCACCGTCGTGGTGCTGCTGCCCATCGGCATCGGGCCGGACCAGGCGCTGCTGGCGCGCATCGCACCCGGCGCCCTGTGGATCGCGCTGCTCCTCTCCGTGCTGCTCTCGGCCGACCGCATCTTCCAGCAGGATTATGAGGACGGCTCGCTCGACATCATGACCATGGGGCCAGTGCCCTTCGAGATGGTGGCGCTCGCCAAGGCGGTGGCGCACTGGCTGTCGACCAGCCTGCCGCTGGCCATCGCGGCACCCATCCTCGGCTTCCTCGTCAACCTCGAACCATCGGCCATCCTGCCGCTGGCGATCGCCGTGGTGGTGGGCTCCATCGCCCTGTCGCTGCTGGCCGCCATTGGCGCCGCCGTCACCGTGGGGTTGCGGCGCGGCGGGCTGCTGGTCTCGATCCTGGTGCTGCCGCTCTATGTGCCGGTGCTGATCTTCGGGTTGTCCGCCTCGCAGCCCGGCGCCGCACCGGGGCTCACCACCGCCTCGCTGCTGATCCTCGGCGCAATCGCGCTGGTCAGCCTTGTCGTCTCCCCCCTTGCCTCGGCTGCGGCACTGAGGTCCTATCTCAAGTGACACGGCTCCATTAGATAAGCGGCATCATGCAGTTCCTCGCCAACCCCACCCGGTTCCTGAAAATCGCCAATGCGGTGCTGCCCACTGTCTGGGCCATCACCATCGCACTCTTCGCCGTGGGTCTTTACGGCGCGCTGGTGACAGCGCCACCCGACTACCAGCAGGGCGAAACCGTGCGCATCATGTATGTCCACGTGCCCGCCGCCTGGATGGCGCTGTTCGTCTACACGGTGATGGCACTGGCCAGCGCCGTGGCGGCGATCTTCCGCCACCCGCTGGCCGACGTTGCCGCCAAGACCGCAGCTCCCATCGGTGCGGTGTTCTGCTTCCTGTCGCTCGCCACCGGCTCGCTGTGGGGCAAGCCCATGTGGGGTGCCTGGTGGGTGTGGGACGCGCGCCTCACCTCGATGTTCGTGCTCATGCTGCTCTACATCGGCTACATGGCCATCTGGGCGGCCATCGAGGAGCCGCACCGGGCCGCCATGGTGGCGCGCGTGGTGGCGCTCGTCGGCTTCATCAACATTCCCATCGTCAAGTTCTCGGTCGACTGGTGGAACTCGCTGCACCAGCCGGCCAGCGTGTTCCGGGCCGACGGGCCGACCATTGCCGGGCCCATGCTGTGGCCGCTGCTCGTGATGGGGCTGGCCTATAGCTTCCTGTTCCTGGCGCTGCACCTCACCGCCATGCGCGCCGAGATCGCGGCCCGCAAGATCCGCCAGATCCAGATTGCCGAGATCGGAGAGCGCTGATGGATTTTTCTGCCAACCACATTGGCTTCGTCATCGCCTCCTACGCGCTGAGCGTCATCTTTCTGGCGGGCCTGATCATCACCACGCTGGGACGTGACAGGAAACTCCGCGCCGAAGCGGAGCGACTCGACACCCAGCGGAAGAAGGCCCGCGCATGAGCCCGACCGAGACACCTGAGAAGCGCTCCCGCCTGTGGCTGATGCTGTTGCCCGTCATCGTCTTTGCGGCACTGGCGGCCGTGTTCTGGAAGGGCCTTTCCGGCACGCCGAACGAGATTCCCTCCGCCCTCATCAACAAGCCGGTGCCAGACTTCGTGCTGAACCCGGTGCCGGGGCTTGATGCACCAGGCTTTTCCGACGAGGACCTGAAGACGGGCAAGGTGACGGTCGTCAACGTCTGGGCCTCATGGTGCGCGCCCTGCCGGGTCGAGCATCCGCTGCTCACCGAGTTGGCCAAGCGGACCGACATCCAGCTCTTCGGCATGAACTACAAGGACGAGCCGGAAAATGCCGTGAGCTTCCTCGGCACGCTGGGCCAGCCCTTCGCTGCCGTGGGGGCCGACCGTGCCGGCCGCACGTCGGTGGACTGGGGCGTCTATGGCGTGCCGGAAACCTTCATCGTCGATGGCCAGGGCATGATCCGCTACAAGCACATCGGGCCGCTGACTGCGGAGTCAATCGCCGGGGAGATCGCCCGCGAGATCGAGAAGGCCAGGACGCCGCTGCCGCAGAGCGGCTCATGACCGTCACGCTGGACCGCCGCGCCGACCTGACACTCGAGGCGGCGAAGCGCGTGGC
>CAMDBX010000053.1 GCA_945889445.1 Rhizobium sp. Q54 | reverse complement strand
TCGTCACGCGCCTCGAGCAGCTCGTGGACGAGAGCCGACGCCGTGATGAAGCCGACGGACAGGCCCTTCTGGCAGGCTGCCAGGCCAAGGCCGAGAGCGACGTGGCTCTTGCCCGTGCCACTGTTGCCGACAGCAATGATGTTCTCACGTCGCTCGATATAGTCTGAGCGCGCCAGTTCCAGAACCAGCATCTTGTTCAATGACGGCAGCGCGAGGAAGTCGAAGCTGTCGAGGCTTTTGACAGTCGGGAAGCGCGCCGCCTTGATCCTGCGCTCGACCATCCGGCGCTCGCGGTCTATCATTTTCATTTCGGCTAACCGCATCAGATAACGCGGATGGTCGACGCCCTCGGCAGCGCACTGGCGGGCGACCTTGTAGTACTCACGCAGGAACGTTGGCAGCTTCAATGCCTTCAGGTGGTGGCTGAGCAGGATCTGTGGCGTGTCGGTGATGGCGTCACTGCAGTCAGACGTTCCATGTATGACCGGGCCACGGTCGCCGCAACGGTTGCCTTGGGTAGATATGGATAGATCGTCATGTCGAGCCGTGGTGGACGCCGCTTGATGCGGCACAGCACCAGATGCTTCACGGCATCAAAGCCGACCGCGCCACGGGCAATGGCGTCACGCCGCCGTATACCCGCCATCCACGTACAGGGTGGTTCCCGTCACGTATGTAGCAGCACCTGAGGCCAAGTACACCGCGGCACCGGCGATCTCGTCTGCCTCGGCAGGCCGCGCCATGGGAATGCGCTGAAGCACCGCGCGCCGCGTCTCGCGCCAGTCGGGCGTGTCGAGCTTCGTCATGTTGGTACGGGTGAAGCCGGGGGCGATGGCGTTGACGCGGATGCCGTGCGGCGCCAGGTCCAGCGCCATGCCCTTGGTCAGCATATTGGCCCCGCCCTTCGCCGCGAGGTATGGCACGCAGTGGAGCTGCGCCACCTCGGACAGTTGCGACGTGATGTTGATGATGGATCCACCGCCCGAGACCATCATCCGGCTTGCCGCCGCCCGGCCGCAGAGAAACAGCGAGGTGAGGTTCGTGTGGAGTACCTCGCTCCAGTCCTCGTCCGTCATCTCCGTGAAGGGGTGCACACGGCCGGCAATTCCGGCTGCGAAGACGCCGATGTCGAGCCGGCCGAAGCCCTCCTCCGCACGCGCCATCAGCCGCTCGACGGACTCTCGGGAGCGCACGTCCGCCGCGGCGGCGACCGCCGTGCCACCACGCAAACGAATATCCGCTGCCGTATCCTCAGCGCGGGCCCCGTCGATGTCGGCTGCGACGACGGCAGCGCCTGCCTCCGCGATGGCCACGGCAATCGCCCGGCCGATGCCGCTTCCGGCACCCGTCACAACTGCCGTCTTATCCTTGAGCAGAAACATTCATGACACTCCTGAAATGATCATTGCGGAACGCGATCTTTGCGCAAGCGCCTTTGCCGGATGCGGCACACTGAGCTAAGCTGATAAAAAGCAACTCTGGCAGAGAGCGGAACACATGACGACTCCCATCGGACGTGACTTCATCGGCTACGGCAGCAAGGCGCCGCATGTCGTGTGGCCTGGAGGCGCACGGGTCGCCGTCAACCTCGTGCTCGTGTACGAGGAGGGCTCGGAATATTCGGTGCTGGAAGGCGATGACCGCAATGACGGCTGGGGCGAGTACAACACCAACGTGCCGCCGCACATCCGGGACCTGGGCTCCGAAACGCATTTCGAATACGGGAGCCGCGCCGGCGTGTGGCGGCTGACACGCCTGATCGACCAGTACCACGTACCGGTGACGGTGTCTGCCACCGCCCAGGCGCTCCAGCGCAATCCGGAGGTGGCGAGCTGGATGCGCCAGCACGATCATGACCTGCTGGGTCACGGCCTCCGGTGGACGGAGTTGTATACGCTGAGCCGCGACGAGGAGCGCCGCCAGCTCAACGAGGCGGTGGCGCTTTACCGCAAGGTGCTGGGGGAGCGGCCCCTCGGCTGGAATTCGCGCTCGTTTCCCAGCGTCAACACCTTCGATTTGATCGAGGAGGAAGGCGGCTTCCTCTACAACTCCGATCCGTGCAACGACGACCTTCCCTATTTCCAGAAGACAGCCGCGGGGCAGATGCTGGTCGTGCCCTATTCGAAGACCTACAATGACAGCCGCTTCCTGGTTGCGCCGGGCTATGGCAACCCGAAGGACTTCGCCGCAGATGTATGCGCCGGGATCGACTTTCTCGAAGAGGAAAGCCGCGACCACGGCGGGCGCATGCTGACGGTGGCGGTGCATGCGCGATGGACGGGTCAGGCCAACCGCGCCTCGGCGCTGAAGGACATGCTCAAACACGTGGCCGCGAAGCCCTCGGTGATCTTCATGCGCCGCCTCGACATCGCCCGGCATTTCATCGCCAATTATTCGCATCTGCCGACGCTGCCGCTGGCTTAGCCTCACCGCCGCGGCCCACCGTCGCCGAAGCGCGCTGGCGTCAGCACCTGTCCTGAGGGATCGGCGCTGACGCTGCCACCTGCGAACACCGGCTTGCCGCGGAGGTAGGTGGCCTCGATACGATATGGCACGCTCAGCCCGGCAAAGGGTGTGGCTGCTGCCTTGCTTAGCTGATCCGCGTCGGCAATCACCGTGGATTGAGCCGGATCGGCGACGACGATGTCGGCATCGAGGCCCGGAGCAATTCTGCCCTTCCGGGCGCCGAGTCCGAAGCGGCGGGCCGGCGCTTCCGCACAGAGCCGCGCGATGTCAGGAAGCCGCAGGATCCCCTTGACCACGAGGTGAAGCATGACGGGCAACAGCGTCTGCAGCCCGGCCATTCCGCCCAGCACATCGGAAAAGCGCGCGTAGGACTTGGCCTTCTCCTCGGGCGAGTGGGGCGCATGATCGGTGGCCACCATATCCACGGTGCCATCGCGCAGGGCTTCTGCGAGTGCCGCGACGTCCTCCTCCGTCCGGAACGGCGGCGACGCCTTGATCAGGTTGCCGCGCGCCAGATAATCACCCGCGGTGAAGAGCAGGTTCTGCGGGGTTGTTTCGGCACTCACGTCAGCCAGCGATTTCATGCGCCGCAGCGTCTCGACGCCGAGGGCGGAATTTACCTGGCGGATGTGGATCGCCGCAGCCTCCTGCCGCGCCGCCAATATGGCGCGCGCCACACCCGCAGCCTCCGCGAGCGGCGGACGGCTGGCGAGAAAGCCCGCGATGCTGCCGTCATCCGCCGCGGCATCGAGGATGGACTGGTCGCCTGGCGAGACGCCGATCTGCACACCGAGGCCTCGCAACCGGCGGAAAGCGGCCGTAAGGAAAGCAATGCCGTCGTGGCGGTAGGCTTCGGGAACGTCCGCAGTGAAGACCTCGAATGACACGGCCCCGGCGGCCGCGACAGCTTCGGGATCGACGTTGCCTCCACGCCCGAACACGACTTGGAACCCGGTGTCGACGTGCAGCCGTCCCGCCGCAAGCGCCATCTTGGCGTGGAAATGCTCCACGCTCTCCGTCCACGGCTCATCGGTTGGCATGACGAGCAGCGTGGTGACGCCGCCGGAAGCGGCAGCGCGCGTTCCGCTCCCGAAGTCTTCCTTGTGGGTAAGGCCCGGCTCGCGGAGATGCACATGCGCATCGACGAGGCCGGGGAACAGAAGGCGGTCCGAAACATCGATCCGCTCTAACCCGCGCAACTCCTCGCCCGGCGGTTCAACGGCGGCGATACGGCCGTTGGAGATCCCGACGTTGGCCTCGCTTACGCCTTCCGGCGTCACGATGCGGCCGCCGGCTAGCACGGTCTCGAACATCGGCCCTCACCCGCCATGCGCAATCCAGTCCATGTAGCCGTGGAAGGCCTCCCGCACCTCGCGCGGCCGCCAGCCGGTGTCGGCGATGATCCTCGCGATGTCATAGACTCCCCACATGCCGTTGGACAGCCGCGGGTCCTGGTCGATGTTGCAGGATTCGAAGGACGACAGTTCCCACTTGAGCCCTGGCACCTTCTCGCGCGCATAGTCGAGGAAGTCACCGATCGTGGTACTCTCGCCGCTGCCGACGTTGTAGGTGCGGTAATTCAGGTTCGGTGCCTCGATGAGTGCGATGATGGCCCGCGCCACATCCTCGGCATGGATGTAATCGCCCACCGCTTCCGTGTTGGTGGGGCGCACGGTTTCGCCGGCCAAGGCCATGTGGGCGACGCGGTTTGGCACATGGCGGAAATTCCGGCTCCCAGTGGGGCGGTCCATCGTGCCATAGACGGAGGCGAGTCGAACCGAGATGGCAGGCAGCCCGAACAAATCCCGGTAGCGGTTGGTAATCATCTCCGAGGCGAATTTGGAAATGCCGTAGAGCTTCAGAGGCGCCACATAACCATCTTCGGGTAGTGGCTCGCCGCTCCAGTCGGGGCCGTGGTTGCGGTAGACAGAGCCGGAACTCACGTAGATGAAGCGCTTGATGCCCTGCTGCCGGCGTGCCCAATCCAGCACGCGCACGGTGCCCATCAGGTTCACGTCGACGATGCGCGCGGGGTCTTCCTTCTCCGGCTCGCGGCTGGCCTCGCCCGCACTGCCGCGCGAGATGGGCGTGATGGTGGCGCCGTGGACCACGACCGTAATGCCCATAGCATCGAGCCTCTGCTCCCACTCGCGGTGGTCGAGCACGTCCGCCTGCACCAGGACCATGCGCTCTGCCACCGGGGCGAAATGCGCCAGTGCCGCCTTGTCGAGTCCCGCACGATCAAAAATGACTGCGCGGCGATCTGGATAAGCATCGAGCCAACTACGCACGAGGACGCTCATCGCAAAGCCCGTTCCGCCGGTGACGAGTAGCGTCATGTTCTTTCTCCTAGCCTTTCAGGGCCGCGATTGGGGTTGTCATGCGCTGCAGCGGCCGCTCGCAGGCGATGAACTTTCCCCGCCCCGCGTTGGAGGACACTGCGCCGTTTGCCCATACGACCTCCCCGCGCGAAATGGTGGTGACCGGCCAGCCCTGCACTTCCATGCCCTCATAGGGCGTGTAGTCAGTCGCGTGGTGCAGGATGGTGTTGGTGATGGTGACGCGCTTTTCAGGATCCCAGATCGCCAGATCGGCATCGGAGCCAACGGCGATCACGCCCTTCCGGGGATAGAGCCCGAACAGCCTTGCCGCGCGGGTGGCGGTGATCTCGGCGAAGTCAAGTAGCGTCATGCGGCCACCGCTGACGGCGGCGGAAAACAGCAGCGGCAAACGCGTCTCGATCCCGGGCACGCCCAGCGGGATCTTGGTAAAAGGCGTGTCTGGCCCGCCCGCGATCTTGTCGACGTAGTTGATGGGCGAGTGGTCCGAGGTGAAGCAATCGAGCGTGCCGTCAAGAACGCCGCGCCAGATATGCTGCTGATTGTCCTTGTGCTTGGGCGGCGGCGTGCAGACGCATTTGGCGCCGCTCATGTCATGCGTGTCGAGATCGTCGGCCGACAGGAAGAGATATTGCGGGCAGGTTTCGGCATAGATCGGAACGCCGCGCGCCTTGGCCCGGCGGATTTCATCGACCGCCGCGCCCGCCGCCACATGGGCAACGAGTACCGGCGCCTCGGCCAGTTCCGACAGGCTGATGGCCCTGTAAGTGGCCTCGCGGTCGCCGATGTCAGGGTGCGAGGCGACGTGATACTTAATCTTCGTCTTCCGCTCGGCGAGCAGGCGCTCCGTCAGCCAGCGGATGCAGCCGTCGTTCTCGGCATGAACCATCACCATCGCGCCTTCGCGGCGGGCCAAGTCAAGGACCTGCAGTACCTCATAGTCGTCGAGCTTCAGCCCGTCATACGTCAGGTAGATCTTAATCGATGTGCAGCCTTCGGCGATCAGCGCGGGCAGTTCGCGGCTCAACACCTCCGGCGTGGGATCGCCGACCACGAGGTGGAAGGAATAGTCGATGTGTGCCTTGGGGCGCGCGCGCTCGTAATAATCATCCACGATGGCGCGCAGGGATTGCCCGCGCATCTGCATGGCAAAGGGGATCACCGTGGTGGTGCCGCCGCACATGGCGGACAGCGTGCCGGTACGAAAATCATCGGCGCTCGAGCGGCCCTCCCAGGGCTGCTGGTCCATGTGGCAATGGCTGTCGATGCCGCCCGGCAGCACGATGTGGCCCGTCGCATCCACCTCGCTCTGCCCCTTCGGCAAGCCGGCGCCAAGTGCGGCGATCACGCCGTCACGCACGCCAATGTCAAGCTGCGACGGCCCTTGCGGGGTAACGACGGTGCCGCCGCGGATGACGAGATCGAAGGCAGTGCTGTCGGCTGACATGGTCAGGTTTCCTTGCTGCGGTTGAACGGGTTCTCCAGAATAGCGAAGGCGCCGACCACGAAGGTCGCCCCGCCGAGGAGATAGAACAGGGCCGATGGGCCGAAGCGCGCCATCAGGTCATTGGAGAGTGCGGGCGTGATGATGCTTCCGAAACCGTGCAGCAGCAGAAGCCTGCTGGAGAGCGAGACGAAGAACACATGGTCCAGCGTGGAACTCGCATAGGCTACCGCCAGTGGATAGATCGACAGTGCCGAGAAGCCAAAGACGAAGACGAGCGCGAACAATACGACGGCCGAGATGTGGGCGAGGAGGAGTATGGCAAGGCAGCTCGTCGCCGCCATCAGCGCCGCAGCCATCAGTATCTTTCGCCTCTGATAACGGTCGGAAAGCCAGCCCACGGGCCATTGCGCAAAAAGCCCGCCCAGCGCGAAGAGCGAGACCAGCGTTCCGGCCTCGGCCGGCGTATAGCCGAGGCGGACCGCGTAGATGGGCACCATGACGCCGAATGGCATGTTGGTCATCCCCGTTTGCAGCCCCGCCACGAAGGCCGCGGGTGCCGCCGCCAGAAGGGCGAGCAGCGCCAGCGGGCGTGCAGCTTCGGCTCCGCCCTTGCGCACCGGGCCGTCGGGCCGCATGCGACCGGAGAGGATGAGCGGCAACCCCGCGCCCGCAAAAATCACCGCCGCGAGCAAATATACCGCCGTGCTGCCCGGCAGGGGAAGCACCAACAGTGCGGGACCCACAGCGGTGCCGAGCGTGCTGAGGACCATGTAATAGGAAAACAGTGCGCCGCGATTGTCACTGCGGGAGTCGAGGGTGATCCAGCTCTCGGCGATGGCGAACATGGCGGCCATGCCAAAGCCGCTGCCCAGCCGCAGCGTGAACCACGCGGCCGGGCCGTGCAGAACAATGAAGCCCAGAGCCAGGATGACGTTCAGGCCGGTGAGCACGAGGAATGACTCGCCATGCCCGAACCGTTCCACCAGCCGCCGCACCGTGAGGCAGCCGAGGATGAAGCCCAGCGGATAGCCGGTCACCACCAGGCGTACATCGGAAACCGAGGCGCCGCTCACCGCGAGGTCGAGCGAGATGCGGGTGGTCATGAGGGCTGCCGCCACCACGACGATTGCCGATGCCAGAACCACCGGTGTCACCTGCCGCAGCGCTGACAAGGCGGGGGCGACGCCGCCCCTTTGGCACCCGGGCTCGCTCACTCCGCACTCCCCGGCCGGGCAGCGAGAGGGGGCGGATTGCGGAGCTGCTCGAGCGGAATGTGGCAGGCGATCTCATGGGTGGGGGATGCGGCCTGCACGGGCGGCGCTTCGCTGTCACAGATCGGCCCCAGCTTGCGGGGGCAGCGCGAGGCGAAGCGGCAGCCCTTCGGCAAATTGACGGGCGATGGGGTATCGCCCGTGAGCCGGATGCCGCCCTGGTGCGCTTCAGTGACGCTCACCGCAGACAGCAGCGCCTCGGTATAGGGGTGATGCGGCGGGCTAAAGATTTCCTCTACGGTGCCCTGCTCCATCACCTTGCCGAGATACATGACGGCGACGCGATCCGCGATGTGGCGCACCAGTGCCAGGTCATGGCTGATGAACACCATGGTGGTTGCGTTGTGGCGCTGGATGTCGAGCAGCAGCGTGACGACCGCAGCCTGCACCGAGACGTCGAGTGCTGAGACAGGTTCATCTGCGACGACGAGTTCCGGATTGGAGGCAAAGGCACGCGCAATGGCGACGCGCTGCTTCTGGCCCCCTGAGAGTTCGGAGGGGCGGCGCGTGGCCAGCTCCACCGGCAGGCGCACGATCTCAAAGAGTTCGCGCGTGCGTCTCTCGACATCGACAGCGCTGCGGGCGAGGCCGAATTTCGCCAGCACGCGGCGAATGGGCCAGCCCACACTGTGCGAGGGATTGAGCGTGCCATCAGGGTTCTGGAACACCATCTGCACGGTGCGCTGGGCAGCCGCCTTGCGCCCCTTGCGGCCTGCCTCCGCGAGAAGACGCCCGCCGAAGCTGATGCGGCCACGGCTCGGCGTATCGAGCCCGGCGATGATCCGTGCGAAGGTGGACTTGCCGCAGCCAGATTCACCGACGATCGACAGGATCTCGCCCCGCGCCGCGGCAATGTCGAGATCATCGTTGGCGACCAGCTTGCCGCCTTGCGGGGCATCATAGATCTTGCTGAGGCCTGTGACCGAAAGTCCCTCGCCCAAGACCGGGGCAACCTTCAGTTCGCCGCCCGTAACCGCTGCCGGCGGTGCGACGCCCTCTTCCGCCCTGAGGCAGCGGACCGCGTGCACACTGTCCGCCAGTTGCACCAGCGGAACCGCCGACACGTCGCACAGGCCCTTCACCGCGTGCATGCAGCGCGGCCCGAAAAAGCAGCCTCCGGGGCGCTCGGACGGAAGCGGGATGCGGCCGGGAATGGGCATCAGCGTTCGGTGCTGCTTGCCGGCCCGCACATCCGGCACGCAGGCGATGAGGCCCTGCGTATAAGGGTGGCGGGATTTCCCGAAGAGTTCGGCGACGGGCGCCTCCTCCACGATGACGCCGGAATACATGACTCCCACGCGGTCGCAGACTTTCGCCACCTGCGCCAGATTGTGGGAGATGAAGAGCAGGCTCGTGCCGTATTTCTTCCGGAGGCTCATGATGAGATCGAGGACCACCGCCTCCACCGTGACGTCGAGGCCGGCCGTCGGCTCATCGAGGAGGATCAGCGCCGGCCGCGCAAGGAGCGCCATGGCGATGACGATGCGCTGCTGCTGGCCGCCGGAAATCTGATGCGGATAGCGCTGCATGATAGAGGCCGGGTCCGGCATGCGGACGTCCTCGAGCGTGGCCAGCACCAGTTTCCGCGCCTCAGCCTTCGACATTCCTAGATGATAGATCGGGACCTCGAGCAACTGCCGGCCGATGGTCATCGTCGGGTTGAGGGTACTCGCGGGCTCCTGGTAGACCATCCCGATGCGGCGGCCGCGAACCGAGCGAAGATGCTCGGGCGACGCCTTCACGAGGTCTTCGTCCTCAAGGAATATGTTCCCGGACGCGATGCGCCCGCCCTTGCCGAGATAGCCCATCACCGCGAGCGCCGTGGTCGTCTTGCCGCAGCCGGATTCGCCGACGAGGCCGTAGCTTTCGCCGGGCATGATGTCGAGCGAGACTTCCGGCACCACCAGCGTGCGCGCCTCGCCGCTGCGGAACTCGACCTGTAGGTTGCGGATGCTGAGAACGGGACGCGCCGTCATCGCTGCTTGTTCCCTTCACCGATGCCATCGGCCAGCAGGTTGAAGCCCAGGACCAGCGACACGATGGCGCCGCTGGGGATCAGCGACATGTGCGGCCATATGTTGATGACGGTCGTCGTCTCGCGCACCATGCCGCCCCAGTCCGGCGTAGGCGGCGGCAGGCCGAGACCCAGGAAGCCCAATATGCCAATGGTGATGATGGTGTAGCCAAGCCTCAGGCAGGCATCGACGATGAGCGGGCCGCGGCAGTTGGGCAGGATTTCGACGAACATGATGTGCAGCGTTGACTCACCGCGCATCTTGGCGGCATCGACATAGCCCTGGTGCTTCAGGACTAGCACCAGCCCCCGCACGATGCGCCCGATGCCCGGCGCGGAGGCGACCGTCGTCGCCACGACGATGTTGAACACAGAGGGCCCGACATTTGAGATCAGCACCACATAGAGGACGATCACCGGGAAGGCCAACACGATGTCCGAGAGGCGCCCGATCAGCATGTCGACCCAGCCGCCGAAATAGCCGGCAAGAAGCCCGATAGCGATTCCGACGATCATGGCCACCGCCACCGCGAGCGGCGCCACTTGCAGCACCGTCCGCGCCCCGAAGATCAGGCGGGAGAGAATGTCACGGCCGAGCACGTCGGTGCCGAGCAGATGCTGCGCGCTCGGATAGGGATTGCCCATCGCGATCATGTCCTGGTCGTTGGGCGGCAGGATCGGCAGGATCGGCGCCAGTACCGCAAGCACGACCCAGAAGGCGACGAGGAAAAGACCGGTCAGCGCGGTCGGCGAGCGCAGTACGCGGCGGAACAAACGGCGCGAGCTGGGCTGGAGCGGATTGACGGCCACTGCGGGCTGGACTTCAACGGACATCAGTCGATCCTGACCTGCGGATTGAGAAGCATGTAGCCGATGTCGCCCAGCAACTGCGTGACCACCGCAACGGTGACAGTGATTAGTGTCGCCGCCTCGATCAGCGTGATGTCGCCGAACAGGCTCGCCTCCAGCAGCATGCGGCCGAAGCCCGGATAGGCGAAGACCAGTTCCGTGACCACAACGCCCGAGACCAGGAAGTTGACCTGCAGCAGTAGCACGGTGAACGGCGCGATCATGGCGTTGCGCAGCGCGTGGCGCATGATGACACGGCGCGGGCTCAGGCCCTTGAGGATGGCGGTCCGGATGTAGGGCTTCTCCATCACCTCCACCATCGAGATGCGAATCATGCGGGCCACATAGCCGAAATCATAGATCACCAGCACGGCGACCGGCAGGATGAGCTGCGAGGCCATGCTCCATTGCCCGCTCTCCGTCAGCGGGCTGGTGCCGGGCAGCAGCGGCAACAGGATCACGAACAGCGTGACGAGAAAGACGCTGGAGGCGAATTCGGGGATAGAGGTGAGCACTATGCTGAGGGTGGAGAGCGTGCGGTCCGTCTTGCTGCCCTCGCGCATGCCCGAGAGTACGCCAAAGATCATCGACAGCGGAATGATGAAAGCAAAGGCCAGGCCCGCAAGGATCGCCGTGTTGCCGAGGCGGTCCCAGATCACATCGTTGACCGGCATCTTGTAGAGCGTCGAGTAGCCCAGGTTGCCGAAGTAGCGGCTGCCGCGGGGGTCGTGGAAGTCGAGGCCCGTGGCGGGGTCCTGAAGAGGATCATCTATCACACCCGCGAGCACGCCGAGCCAGCGCACATAGCGCAGCGGCAGCGGGTCATCGGCCTTCAGCCTCTTCGTGAGGCTTTCGACCTGTTCCTGTGAGGCGTAGGGGCCCAGCGATTTCCGCGCCACGCTGCCGGGACTGAACTCTGAAATCGAGAATACAACGACGGAGGCGGCGAGAAGCGTAACGAACAGCAGTACCAGTCTTCCCGCAATAAAGCGCAGCATCAACCAACTCCAGAGACAAAATGCTGCCGCGGAACGCTCAGCTCCGCGGCAGCCCTTGCCATCACGCGGTAATCGCCAACTGGTTGGCGAAGAGATACTGCGAGGGATGCTGCTGGAAGCCCTTCACCCGCTTGTCCATCACCGTAGAGGTGGTGCGCCAGAAGGGCTGAACGATCGGGCCGTCCTGCTGCAGGATCGTCTCTATCTTGTCCATGATGGCCCGGCGCTTCTCGACGTCGAGCGTGCCTTCAGCCTCGGTGAGGAGCTTGTCGAATTCCGGGTTCGAATAGCCGGACTCGTTCCACACTGCGCCGGTGCGATAGGCGAGCGCCAGCACCATGACACCGAGCGGGCGGTGGCCCCAGCCGGTGAAGCTGAAGGGCACCTTGTCCCACACGTCCCAGTACTGGGAGCCCGGCAGCGACTTGATGGTCGCCCGCACGCCGATTTCCTTGAACTGCTCGACGAGGGCCTGCACCGCGTTGATCTCCCAGGCGGGGTCAGGGCGCGTGACGATCTCGGTGTCGAAGCCGTCCGGGAAGCCGGCCTCGGCGAGAAGCTTCTTGGCTTCCTCGACGTTGCGCTCAACCGTGGGAAGCTTGGCATATTCGGGGTGGATGGGCGCCACGTGGTGGTCTTCGGCGACAATGCCGCGGCCCATCAGCGAAGCGCCGACAGTCTTGGCACGGTCGCAGGCGAGCTTCATCGCCAGGCGCACTTTCGGATTGTCGAAGGGCTTGTTGTCCTGGCGCATGCGGGCCACACCGGTCTGCGCGGTGACTGCGTCATAGACGGCCACGTGGTCGAAGCCCTTCATCGCATTGATCTGGAGCGCATCGGCCTCATGCAGGCCGTCCACCTGCTTCGAAGCCATGGCCGAGATCGCAGCACTCGGGTTGTCGCCGAGGTCCGTGAACTCCAGCGCGTCGATGTAGGGGCCATCGCCCCAGTAATCCTTGCGCGGCGTCAGCTTGCCGCTCTTGCCCACCGTGTATTCGGTGAGATCGAAAGGACCCGTGCCGTTGGAGCCGACGCCGAACACGCCATTCTCCTTCGGGTCGAGGATGAACATGGGATAATGGAACAGATGCTCCGGAACGCCGATCTGCGGCGCGAAGCAGTTGAGCCGCACCGTGAGGTCGTCCACCTTCTCGATGGCCTTGTCCGACCACAGGCGGCTGGAGGTCTTGGGCTTGCCGGCGTCGTCCTTCTCGCCCGTCTCGTAATTCTCCACGAGATAACCTGTGAAGAGGCCGAGCACGGAGGAGCCGGTGGCGGGATCGCTCACCCGCTTGAGGTTCCAGACCACGTCGTCGGCGGTAAGCGGTCGGCCGTCATGCCACTTGATGCCGCTGCGCAGCGTGATGGTCCAGGTCTTGAGGTCGTCGCTCGCTTCCCATTTTTCGAGGAGATAGGGCCGCGTGATGTTGTCCTGGCCGGTGATGGTCAGGTACTCGCACACCTGACGGATGACGTTGGTGCGCTCGACGAAGTCGGACGCGTGGGGGTTCTTGATTTCCTGGCAGCGCATGCCGATGCGGATCGTGCCGCCCTTCGGCATCTCTTCCGCCCTGGCGCTGCCGATCAGCGGGTCACTGCCGCCGGCAAGGCCGTAGGCCGCCGTGGCCGAGAGGCCGAGCAGGGTTGCAAACCGCAGGAACTCTCGCCGGTGCATTTTACCCGACTTCAGGTCCTGTATAAGCTGAGGAATCTTTGCATGGGGGAAGTCTGACATTTGCCGTCTCCGCTACCTTGTTAAGTTACCGCAAACCAACATTTCGCGATAGCGAACCCAAAGACAGACCCGAAAAGCTTCATGGGAGAAAGGTTTCAAGGACGATGGGCACAGCCCTACCCGTCCGCCCCGCTCCGGCAGTTCGCCGCAGCGGTTCTCGCCTCCCGATCGCTTCGTCCCTCCAAGCTCCGCGTGTTACGCGCTAGTTTCGATTTATTTGTCTGGATGGTGTCGGCACTTCCGGGAATTGTCAATACGCATGGCTCGTGTTCCCCGGCGTGCGAGCGCAGCGGAGCCAACTCGGAGTCGCTCGGAAAGAGCAAGGAAGCGCCGCTACCCCTGCAGTTTCGACATGGCTCTGCGTGTCAGGAGATCTGACGGCTTACAGCTTCGCATCGGGCTGTGACTCGACGATCCACTCGCGCAGGCGGTCGATGGCGGCACGCCGATTGAGGCTGCTCTGCTTGATGTAATATGACCACGGGCTGTCGGGCTTGACCGGCAGCGGCTCCACCAGGATGCCGCGCTCCACATAGGTGCGGGTCAGCGAGGTGAGCGCCACCGTGAGGCCGAGGCCGTTGGCGGCCATTTCGAGCGCGATATTGGTGGCATTGGTGCGGAAGCCCCGCTCGAGATCGAGATTGGGCAGCGAAAGGGCCGTCGCCATGATGGTCCAGTATTCCTGCCGCGCCATCACGAAGATCTTGGGCAGCGCGCCGATGTGCTGCGGCGCGCGGATCTTCGCCGCGAGCGCAGGAGCGCACACGAGGCTCAGCCGTTCGCGCCACAGGCGCCTTGCACCGTCGGGAACTTCGTCGTCGCGGTTGATGGTGATCGCGAGGTCGGCCACGGGCTCTCCCGGGCTCTCCCAGACGGTGCCGTGCACCACTACGTCAATATCGGGGTAAGTCGCCGCAAAGCCGGGAAGAACGCGGGTTATCCAGTTCTCCGCCAGGCTCATCGGGCAGGCCAGGCTGACGCTCTTTTCACGCGAGCTCGTGACGATCGCCTCGGTCGCGTTGTCGATCTGCTGCAGCGCCTGGCGCAGTGTCGGCAGGTAGGCCTCGCCGATCTCAGTGAGCTTCAGGCTGCGGGTCTTGCGCTCGAACAAGGGGCGGCCCACGTAGTGTTCAAGCGCCCGCACATGCGCGCTCACCGCGGCCTGCGTATAGCCAAGCTCACGTGCCGCAAGGGTGATGCTGAGGTGCCTGGCCGTGCATTCGAATGAGCGGACGAAGTTCAGTGGCGGAGGCTGTTTGCTCATGCGTTATTCCGGTGATTGCACCGATCCGAGCCATGCAGCCAGGTTATGGGTCTGCCAAACGATAACATCACTTTTATTGCGCCATAGCCTCAGTTTTTTCGTGTGTAGCACGACACGCAAAAAAATACTCTTGTCATGAACGCGGTGGAGCCCTGCCATGGACCGTACGATGATGCCCCCGGGATACGCTGGAGAGAGCGGCCTAGCACCTGCCATGACCCGCGTCGCAGCCTTTGTGCTCGGCGACGGCCCTGTTTCAGCACCCGCCGCCGCGCGCGCGAGGGCGGCGCAATTGCTGCTCGACACGCTGGGAATCTGCGTCGCCGCTGCACCGATGGAGGCGGGCACGATCGCCCGTGATACCGCGGCGCTCCTCTACGGCGGCGACTCGCCGCGCCATTCCGCGCGCATGCTGTTCGACGGGCGGCGGGTGAGCCTTGCCGGGGCTGCCTATGCGGCAGCCACGCAGATCGACAATCTCGATGGGCATGACGGCTACAACCCCACCAAGGGCCACATCGGCGTCGCTGTCGTGCCGGCGCTGGCAGCGCTTGCCGATGCGGGCGCGGAGATGAGCGGCCCCGAAGCGCTCGCCACGCTGATCGTCGGCTATGAAGTGGCAGGCCGTGCCGGGATTTCGCTTCACGCTTCGGTCTCGGACTATCACACCTCGGGCGCGTGGAATGCGCTGGGCGTCGCCGCCATGGCCGCACGCGCCCGCCGCCACAGCCCGGAAGTCCTGCGCGAGAGCCTCGGCATCGCCGAATACCACGGGCCGCGCAGCCAGATGATGCGCGAGATATCGAACCCCACCATGCTGCATGATGGGTCAGGCTGGGGCACGCTGGCGGGCCTTTCCGCCGCGGTGCTGGCGGAGCGCGGCTTCACCGGTGCCCCCGCCGTGACGATCGAAAGTCCGGAGGCAGCACCGCACTGGCAGGACCTTGGCAGCTTCTGGCAGGTGGAGCGGCAATATGTGAAGCCCTACCCCACCTGCCGTTGGGGCCACGCCGCGATCGACGCGGTGCGCGAACTCCAGCTTGCCCATGGCTTCAGCCACGAGCAGGTAGCGGAAGTGCGCGTCAAGAGCTTCACCTATGCGGTGGAACTCTTCCGCGGCATGCCGGACAGCACCTCCAAAGCGCAGTACAGCCTCGCCTTCGCCGTCGGCGTGATGCTGGTGCACGGACGGCTGGGGCTCGAGCACATCTCCGGGAGCGGCCTGCGGGATGCGGCGGTCGCCGATATCGTGGACCGGACGGTGCTCATCGAGGAGCCGCGCCACCAGGCCCGCTACCCGGAGGGACGCTGGTCCGACGTTGACATCATCCTCACCGACGGGCGCATGCTTTCGTCCGGCGACGTGCATGCGCGCGGCGGTCCGGAACGGCCCTTCACGCAAGGCGACATCGTGGCGAAATTCATGGAGTTCACGCCCCCCGTCATCGGCCGCTCACGCGCTGATGAAATCCGCGATGCGGCACTCGGCCTGACGGGAGCGGGCAGCCGCTTCTCCGATCTCGCCGCCCTTCTCTACGGCACGCCCTGACGATCAATGCCGCTCAGTCTCCTCAAATATGGGTTACGCCGGACTTATCCGGTGACAGGCGATATCGCCGCCACGCCCGATCTCAAGCCACATTATGACGTGGGGATCATCGGCGGCGGAGGCCATGGCCTCGCCTGCGCGCACTACCTCTCGAGCCGCCATGGCATCGGCAGCGTGGCGGTTCTCGAAAAGGGCTACCTCGCGGGCGGTAACACGGCACGCAACACCACGACCATCCGCTCCAACTACATCACGCCGCAATCCATAGCCTTCTACAAGGAGGGCGTGGAACTTTACGGGGAGATGGCGCAGGAGTTGGACTTCAACGTGATGTTCTCGCAGCGCGGCCAACTTACACTGGCCCACAATGATTCAACGATGCGCTCATTCCACCTGCGGGCGGAGACGGGAAAGTTCGCCGGCATACGTGCCGAAGTGGTCGACGCCGGCGACGTGCGCCGCCTCTGCCCCGGCCTCAACATGGACGAAGGCGGCAGCCTGGAGATCGTCGGCGGCCTGTGGCATGCCGACGGGGGCACGGCCCGACACGACGCGGTAGCCTGGGGCTATGCGGCACAGGCGGCCCGCCGCGGCGTCGAAATTCACCAGCGCACGGAGGTCCTGGCGATCGAGACAGCCGGTGGCAAGGCCACCGCGGTCGTCACCAACCGGGGGCGCATCGCCTGCGGGCAGGTTCTCATCGCCTGCGGCGGCATGAACTACGATATGGGCCTGAAGGCCGGCATCGAGATCCCCATCCGCTGCTATCCGCTGCAGGCCATGGTGACACAGCCTGTCAAGCCGTGGCTTCACACGCTGGTCTCCTCCGTCAGCCTTCATACTTATCTGGTGCAGTCCTCGCGCGGGGAGGTGGTGATCGGCGGTGGCTCTGACCCCTATCAGCTCTATGCCACGCGATCGACGCTCGACATGAAGGAGCAACTCGCGGCGGGCGCGGTGCATCTCTTCCCGTTCATCGGCAATCTCAAGATCCTCAGGCAGTGGGCCGGCATCACCGACATGACGCCCGACTACAGCCCCATCATGGGCGCCTCCCCCCTCTCCAATCTGTGGCTCGACTGCGGCTGGGGCACCTGGGGCTTCAAGGCGACCCCGGTGGCGGGAAAGCGCCTGGCCGAATGCATCGCAACCGGCCGCGTGCCCGACATCATCAAACCGTTCGCCCTCGACCGCTTCGCCAGCTTCTCGCTGGTGAACGAGATGGGCGCAACGGCGGCAAGCCACTGATGCCATCATGAAGATTCTCCGCTGCCCCATGAACGGACCGCGCAACATCCAGGAGTTCCAGTATCTGGGACCGGTGCGCCATGCCCCAGATCCCGAGGCTGCGAGCGACGCAGAATGGGCCGCCTACATCTTCCACGCCGAGAACCGACCCGGCGTCATAACCGAGTGGTGGCGACACACGGCGTCCAACTACGTCTTCCTGGCGGAGCGCAACATCGTGACCAATACCGTGGTGCGCACCTTTGACGCGTGGGAGATGGAGCAAATGCGATGAACCGCCTGCCCCCGCCTTTCGGCAGCCGCATCGACCGCGCGCAACGCCTCCACTTCAGCTTCGAGGGCCGCAAGCTCGAGGGCTTCGCGGGTGATACGATCGCCAGCGCGCTGGCCGCCAGCGGCGAGTGGCAGGTGTCACGTTCGTTCAAGTACCACCGTCCGCGCGGGCTGCACTCGCTCACCGGCAGCGATGCCAACGCGCTGGTGCAGGTGGGAGACGAACCGAACGTCGATGCAGGGTTGACGCCGCTGCGCGACGGTATGGTGGTGAGCGCGCAGAACGTCAACGGCAGCCTAGCGCATGACCGCGACTCGGTGATCGACAAGCTCGGGCGCTTCCTTCCGGTGGGATTCTATTACCGGACCTTCATGGGCCCGACGCACAACGCGTGGCTCAAGCTGTGGGAGCCGCTGATCCGCCGTAAGGCGGGCCTCGGCAGGCTCCACATGACGGCGTCGCACCCGCATGGCGACACCGTTCACCTGCACTGTGACGTGCTGGTGGTGGGCTGCGGTCCCGCAGGGCTGGCAGCAGGGATCGAGGCCGCGCGCTCCGGTGCCGACGTCATCCTGTGCGAGGCGGAGCCCGAGCTCAGCGGCAGCCTCACCTTCGCCGCGGAACAGCACGGCCTCGCAAGTCTCGTGGCGGAAGCGCAGTCCCTTCCGGGGCTCAGGCTGATGACGGGCACGGTGTGCAATGGTTGGTTCGAGGACAACTGGCTGCCGCTGATCCGCGGCAACACGCTGCATCGGGTGCGGGCACGCCGCGTCATCTTCGCGACGGGCGTCCTCGAGCAACCGGCCGTCTTCCGCAACAACGACCTGCCGGGGCTGATGGCAGCAGGCACTGTGCGCCGTCTCGTCCGTCACTACGGGGTGAAGACCGGAACCACCGCCGTCGTCCTCGCCGCGGGGGATGAGACGCTTGATACCGTGCGCGCGCTGCAGGAGGCAGGGGTGCAGATCGCGGCGGTGGTGGCGCCGCAGCCGCTCTCCGCAACATGCATGGACGAATTGCGCCGAGAAGGCCTGCCGGTCATCGACGGCCGCATTGAGGAAGCACGCGGCAACAAGCGCCTCTCCGCCCTGCGCGTTGGCGGCCGCTGGATCGACTGCGATGTCGCGGCCATTACCGCGGGTTACATGCCCTCATGGCAACTGCCTTGCCAGGCCGGAGCCAGGCTCGTCTGCGGCGATGACGGCGAGATGAGTTTCACGGGGTTTCCTCCCGATGTGGATATCGCCGGAGGCATCACGGGACACAGTGCGCATGAGGCCGTGCTGGCGGATGGGCGGCGCGCGGCACAGGCTGCACTCCGCGCGCTAGGGCTTGCCGCGCGTGAGGAGATCTCGCGTCCCTCCCCCGCTTCGAAGCCGTTCCGCTTCTGGGATGCGCCGGGAGAGCCCGATCCGCGTGGCCGGGATTTCGTCGATTTCGACGAGGACCTGCAGGTGAAGGACCTCGTCCATGCCGTGCAGGAGGGTTACCGCGAGATCGAACTGGTCAAGCGCTTCACCACCGTGGGCATGGGGCCGAGCCAGGGCAGGCATTCGGCCAAGGCCGCAGCGCTCATCGTTGCCAGGTCGACCGCGCGCCGCCTCAGCCAGACGGGCGTAACCACGGCGCGCCCCCCGGCCGGGCCGGAGAAGCTTTCCGTGCTCGCAGGCCACCACACCGTCACCGAGCGGCGGACGGCACTCCATGCCGCCCATGTTCAGCTCGGCGCCGAAATGCGGCCTGTCGGTAACTGGTGGCGGCCTTATGTTTACCGTACCGGCGCCCCGCGCGAGGAGGCGATCGCTGCCGAGGTTAAGGCCGTCCGCGAAGGTGTTGGCCTGCTCGACGTGTCGACGCTCGGCAAGCTGGAGGTTCGCGGCCCAGATGCAGGCGCCTTCCTCGACCGAATGTATGCCACCAACCATGGCAACCAGTCCATCGGGCGCGTGCGCTATGCCCTGATGCTGAACGAGATGGGCAGCGTGATGGATGACGGCGTGGTGCTGCGCCTGACCGAGGATACGTTCTACGTCACGGCGACCACCGGTGCCGTCGCCCGCGTCTATGCCGACATGAGTTTCTGGAACGCGCAGTGGCGCATGAACGTGGATGTGCTGAACCTGACGGGCGCCTTCTGCGGCCTCAACCTCACTGGTCCGAAAGCACGCGCCGTGCTTTCCGGCCTGTCATCCGACATCTCCTTCGAGCCGGAAGCCTTTCCTTATCTCCAAGGCAAATCCGCGACGATCGCGGGAGTTCCGGTCCGCGCCATGCGGATCGGCTTCACGGGCGAGCTGAGCTATGAGCTGCACTGTGCGGGAAGCCAGGCCATGACCTTGTACAAGGCGATTGCGCAAGCGGGCCCCGCGCATGACCTCAAGCCCTATGGCCTCGAGGCGAGCCGCATCCTGCGGCTCGAGAAAGGCCACATCCTGATCGGTCAGGACACTGACGCGATGAGCACACCGGACGAGCTGGGATTTGGCTGGGCCGTTTCGAAGCGGAAGGCATTCTTCGTCGGCAAGCGGTCGCTGGAGGCGCGCCGCCGCACGGGGCTTCAGCGCAAGCTCGCAGGCCTCACCTTCGCTGCCTCGCTTGGCCCCAACGACATGGGCGAAGGATGCCTCGTGCTGCGGAACGGCGAAGTGGCAGGTCACGTCACCTCCTTCGCGACTTCGCCCACCCTCGGCAAGCCCATAGCGCTTGCCCATGTGCATACGGACGACGCCAAGCCCGGCGCCACAGTCAGCCTGCGGGCGCGGAACGGTGCGACGATCGCGGCCACCGTCGCGGGCCACGCCTTCTTCGACCCGCAGAACCTGCGGCAGGAGATCTAGATGAGCGCGCTTTTTCCGCTGCAGCCCGGTGGTGCCGCATCCGAACTCACGGATGGCCTCGGCCCCCACGCGGCACTCAGCATTCGTGATCTCACCCCGATGCCGCGCTTCGGCATCAAGGGTGCCGGCAGTGCTGCGTGGTTCGCAGGGCAAGGCGTGGCGCTGCCGCCAGTCAACCGGCTGGCCCAGCATGACGATACCACCTTTCTGAGGCTCGGCACGAATGACCTGGTCTGCCTCGCTGATGGCGATAACGAGGGCCTCACCAGGCTCCGCCGGAGCTGGCACGATGCGGCAGCTCCCAAGGGCTACTGGAGCTGGCGCGAGGAAAGCTGGGCCTGGCTTCGCCTCGGCGGCGCCGCCCTCGAAGGCGCGCTGCAGAGGCTTTGCGCGGTGGATCTCCGTGCACAGAGCTTCCGGCAGCAGGACGTAGCGCAGACGCGCTTCGCCCATGTCGATGCGGTGGTGTTCCGCTGCGAGGCCGGTTTCGATATTCTCTTTGACATCACGCTCACGGCGCAAGTGCTTGCGGCAATCGAGGTTGCCAGGCATGCGGCCGAGCAAGGCGAGGCCTCATGACGAAGTTCAGCGGAATCATCTGCCCCATCCTCACCCCCTTCGAAGCCGACGGGAGCATCGGGCGGGACCTCTACGTGCGGCACGCCAGATGGGTGCTGGACCAGGGCGCCCATTACCTGTCGCCCTTCGGCACCACGGGCGAAGCTCTCTCCGTCGGCGTGAGCGAGCGCATGATGGCGCTCGAATGGCTGATCGAGGCCGGCATCCCGGCGGACAGGCTGATGCCCGGCACCGGCGTCACCGCGCTCACCGAAACGGCGGCACTGTCGTCGCATGCCGTGAAGGCCGGCTGCCCAGGCGTGATGGTCCTGCCCTCCTTCTTCTACACCGCTGCCGGAGATGAGGGGCAGGCGCGCTATTTCTCCGACCTCGTCGAGCGGGTGGGCGACAGCCGCCTGCGCATCATCCTCTACAATATCCCGCAGAATTCCGGAGTGCCGGTGAGCCCCGCCCTGACGGCGGAAATGAACCGCCGCTACCCCGGCGCCGTCGTCGCCTATAAGGACAGCTCGGGAAACTGGGACAATACAGCGGCCGTCATCGCCGCCGCGCCGCGGGTCGCGGTGTTCCCAGGTTCGGAAAGCTTCCTCTCGAAGGGCATGGCAGCGGGCGGTGCGGGCTGCATTTCGGCAACGGTGAACCTCAATGCGCACGCGATAAGGGGGGTATTCGACGGCCTCACCTCAGGCGCCGACGTCGCGGCGGCGGATGAAGCGATGAAGTCCTTCCGCAAGGCGGTTCAGGACGCGGGCCTGATCGACGGCATGAAGGCGCTGCTCGCCGCGGCGACGGGCGAGACAAGATGGCTAAACCTCCGCGCTCCGCTCCGCAATGCGGACCTCGCCGCCGGGCAGCGCCTGCTCTCCGCACTTGGTTCTCACGCCGCGCATCTGAAGGAGTACGGCTGAGGCGATGAACAGCCCCGTCGTCATCCTCCACACCGACCAGCCCGGGCCCGCGCGGGACGTGCTGGTGCTGTCGCATCCCGACCTCGATGTTCATGGCTGCAGCAATTACGAAGGCCTCGTGCCTCTGGTGGAGAAGACCGGTGCCGAGGTCGTCTATTCGGTTCGTTTCGCGGGCACGCCGGGCTTTCCACGCCCCGGGCTTCTGGCCTGCCCCAGCTTGCGCTGGATCTCGGTCGGGGGGTCCGGCACCGATCACCTGCACCCGTGGAATCCGACCCGCCTCACCATCACCAATGCGGCCGGTGTCGCTGCCGGCATGATGGCGGAATATGCGCTCGGCGCCATGCTGTCGTTCTCGCTCGGGCTCCGCGGTTTCGGCCGCGCCCAGGCCGAACACCGGTGGAGCGCCGGCAAGGTGGAGCCTGTCGCCGGACGCAGCCTGCTCATCCTCGGACTGGGCAAGACTGGGCTGGCTACCGCGCGGCTGGCCAGGGCGGCCGGGCTCCGCACGATCGGTGTTCGCGCCAGGCCCGGCGCAACACCCGAAGTCGACGAGGTGCACGGCATCGAGGCCCTGCCCTCGCTCTGGGGCCGCGCCAATTTCATCCTGTGCTGCGTCCCGCTGCTGGAGACCACGCGTGGCCTCGTCGGGGCTGATGCCTTCGCAGCGATGAAGCCCAGCGCGGTGCTGATCGACGTTTCGCGCGGCGGCGTGGTGGATGAGAGCGCCCTGCTCGCGGCACTCCGCACGCAGCGCATCAAGGGCGCGGCGCTCGACGTCTTTGCGACAGAGCCGCTGCCAGCCAGTCACCCGCTGTGGGACATGGAGAACGTGATCATCACCCCCCATTGCTCCTCCGTGTACGAGGGCTGGGATACAAGATCGCTCGAGATGTTCTCCCGCAATCTCACGCGCTACCGGCGCGGAGAAGCGCTCGACAACATCGTCGACCCCGTGCGCGGATATTGAACATGAAAGCAGAAACATGACATCACACAACCGAGGCGGCGGGCGCAGATCGCGGGCTGAGCGAAGCGGCGGAGGCATTTCGCAGCTTCCTTGGCAGCAGGTCGAGAACACCTACGCGCCGCTCGAACCGGCAACCCAGGCGCAGGTGGACGCCATCCACCGCACGTCCATGCGCGTGCTCTCGGAGCTTGGCATCCGCGTGATGAGCCAGAACGTGATGGACCTGTTCGAAAAGGCGGGCGCCATCGTCGACCGGTCGGAGATGCTGATCCGCGTCGACGAGACGATCGTGAACCAGGCCCTGAAGACGGTGCCCCACAGCTTCACCCTCACCTCGCGCAATCCGCAGAGGAGGCTCACCATCGGCGGCCGCAACGTGGCCTTCGGACTCGTCGCGGGCCCGCCGAACGTTCATGACCGCATCAACGGCCGGCGCTCCGGAAACCTGAAGGACTACGAGAACTTCATCCGGCTGGCGCATTACTTCAATGCCATCCACCTGATCGGCAACCAGGTGACGGCGCCGCAGGAACTTCCCGCCAACTCACGCCACCTCGACGCCTATCTGGCTAACATCGCGCTCAGCGACCGCGCCTATCACTGCACCGCTATCGGCCGCAGCCGCGCCATGGACGGCATCAACATGATGGCGATCGCCCGCGGCATCTCGCTCGAGGAGATGAAGCGCGATCCGGGCGTCACCACCATCATCTCAGTCAATTCGCCGAGGCTGTTCGACGAGGCCATGGGCGACGGGCTGATGGCCATGTGCGAGCACGGGCAGCCCGTCACCATCACGCCCTTCACGCTGATGGGCGCGATGACGCCGGTGACGCTGGCCGCAGCCCTTGCGCAGCAGAATGCCGAGGCGCTGTTCGGCATTACCCTGACGCAGCTCGTGAACCCGGGCGCCCCCGTCCTCTACGGCGCCTTCACCTCGAACGTCGACATGCGCTCCGGCGCACCCACCTTCGGCACGCCGGAGAACACCAAGGCGAACCTCATCTCCGGCCAGCTTGCGCGGCGCTACGGCCTGCCATACCGCACCTCGAACACCAATGCCTCGAACACGGTGGATCTGCAGGCGACCTATGAAACCGTGATGGCCACCTGGGGCGCGGTCTTGGGCGGCGGCAACCTCGTCTATCACGCAGCGGGCTGGCTCGAGGGCGGGCTCACGGCCTCCTTCGAGAAACTCATCCTCGACGTCGAGATACTCCAGAACATGATGGAAATTCTGAAACCGCTCGACTGCTCCGAGCCGGAACTGGGCTTCGATGCCATGGCCTCCGTGCAGGCCGGCGGTCATTTCTTCGGTGCGGAACACACGATGGAGCGTTACGAAAAAGCGTTCTACCGCCCTATGCTGTCTGACTGGACCAACCACGGAGCATGGGTGGACGCAGGTTCCCACGATGCGCTGGACCGCGCCACCACGCTCTGGCAGCGCGCCCTCAGCGAATACGAAGAGCCCAAGCTCGACCCCGCAATCCGCGAGGAGCTCGACGCCTATGTCGCGCGGCGGCGCGAGGAAATCGGCATGGGTGATCCGTGAGTCTGCCCGGCACGAGCACGATCGGCCACCACCTCCACAATTCTCCGCATTCGGGAAGGAACTGACCTCATGCGCACCCATGCACAGGCCGTCGTCATCGGAGGAGGTCTCGTCGGTTGCTCGATCCTCTACCACCTCGCCAAGCTGGGCTGGCGCGATGTGGTGATGCTCGAGCGCAGCGAACTCACCAGCGGCTCCACCTGGCATGCGGCGGCCAACATCCATGGCCTGCATGACTCGACTAACATCAGCCGCATCCAGTATTACACGATGAACCTCTACAAGGAGCTTGAGGTGGAGACCGGCCAGGGCTGCGGCGTGTTCCAGCCGGGCTCGCTCTACCTCGCGCAGACCGAAGCGCGCGAGCAACAGTTGCGGCTGCAGGCTGCCAAGGCGCGGCGCTACGGCATGAAGTTCTACGAGATCAGCCGTGCGGAAGCGGAGAAGCTCCACCCGCTCGCCAATTTCGAGGACGTCCGCTGCATCATGTACGAGCCCGAGGGCGGCAACGTCGATCCCTCCGGCGTGACGCATGCCTATGCGGCCGGCGCCCGCAAGCTGGGCGCCGAGATCCACCGCTTCACCCCTGCAACGGCAACGGAAGCGCAGCCAGACGGGAGCTGGATCGTGCGCACCGACAAGGGTGACATTCATACGCAGTGGGTGGTGAATGCCGGCGGGCTGTGGGGGCGCGAAGTGGCGGCGATGGCGGGCATCAAGCTGCCGCTCGTCCCTACCGAGCACCAGTATTTCGTCACCGAGACGATCGCGGAAGTGGCGGGCCTCGGCCGCAGGCTGCCCTCGATCGCCGACCGCGACGGCGAATATTATTTCCGCCAGGAGGGACTCGGTTTCCTGATCGGCGGCTACGAGAAGAACATGAAGTTCTGGGCGGAAGCAGCAACACCCATGGACTTCGGGCACGAACTACTGCCGGACGACCTCGACCGCATTGAAGAAAACGTCATGCGCGCCATCAACCGGGTTCCGGTCATCGGCACCGCTGGCATTAAGCGCGTCATCAACGGCCCGATGATCTGGTCTCCGGACAGTGCCGCGCTGTTCGGGCCCGTTCCCGAACTCAGCAACTATTTCTGCTGCAACGGCATCATCCCCGGCTTCTCGCAATCAGGCGGCCTCGGAAAGCTGGCGGCGGAATGGATGATCGAGGGCGAACCGAGCCTCGACATTTTCGCCTGGGATCTTGCCCGCTTCGGCCACTGGGCCGATGCCTCCTTCACCCGGGCGCGGGTGCATGACGTCTATACCACGCGCTTCAAGATCCATTTCCCGAACGAGGAGCGGAGCGCCGGCCGGCCGGTGCGCACGCGGCCTGCCTTCCCCCTCCAGAAGGAGATGGGCGGCGTGTTCGGGCTCAACTTCGGCTGGGAGCATCCGCTGTGGTTTGCAGCCGACGGCGAACCGCACGAGGAGACCATCGGCTTCACACGGCAGAACTGGTGGAAACCCGTCGGCCGCGAGGCCATGATGCTGCGCGAGGCGGCGGGTATCATCGATATCTCTAACTTTGCAAAGTACGAGGTAAAGGGGCCGGGCGCCGAGCAGTGGCTCAACGCGCTCTTCGCCAATCACATGCCGCGCGAGGTGGGCCGCTCCTGCCTGACCCCGCTCATCGGCAAGCGAGGCGGCATCGCCGGCGATTTCACCGTCACGCGGCTCGGGCCGGAGGAGTTCCTGATCGTCGGCTCCGGAATGGCGGAGCGATACCACCAGCGCTTCTTCAAGAGCCTGCCGCTACCGGAAGGCACGAACTTTGCCTCGCGCACGGAGGCGCTGTGCGGCTTCAACGTGGCAGGGCCGAAGTCGCGCGAGATCCTGCAGCGGCTCACCAACGCTGATCTGTCGAACGCGAGTTTTCCGTTCATGCGCTCGGCCCGTATCACGGTGGCCGGCGTCGGCGTGATCGCGATCCGGGTGAGCTTCACCGGCGATCTCGGTTGGGAGCTTCATTGCGCGCAGGCTGATCAGGTGAAGCTTTACCAGGCATTGCTGGAAACGGGCCGCGCCTTCGGTGCAGGGCCCGTGGGTTCCCGCGCGCTGATGAGCCTCCGGGTGGAGAAGGGCTATGGAAGCTGGGGCCGCGACTACAGCCCCGAATACTGGCCGCAGGAGAGCGGGCTCGACCGCCTCGTCAAGGCGGACAAGGAGTTCCTCAACAAGAAGGCCTGGCAGGCCATTGCCGGCAATGCACCGCGCGAAGTGATGTGCTTCCTCGAAATCGACGCGCGCGAAGCCGATGCCAGCGGCGGCGAGCCGATCTTCCTGACGGACGGTACTCCGGCGGGACAGGTGAGTTCCGGCGCCTACGGCTACTATGTCGGCAAGTCACTTGCCATTGCTTATCTCAAAGCCGGCATGGCGGCGCCGGGCGATACACTGCACGTGATGGTGCTGGGCCTCCCGCACAGCGCGCGCCTGCTCGCCGGAGGAGCCTTCGACTCCGACGGCAAGCGGCTGCGGGGCTGACCCCCTCAGCTCGCCATCCAACCGCCGTCGACCATCAGGTTCTCGCCGGAGATGAACGTGCACTCGTCGCTGGCGAGGAACAGCGCGGCATTGGCGACGTCCTCCGGCTTGCCGAGGCGGGGGAACGGCGTGCGGCTCCTGCCGTATTCGAGGCTCTTGGGGTCCTGCGCAATTCCCGGCTTGCCGGTGATGATGCGCCCGGGCGCCACGGCGTTGCAGATGATGTAGTCGCGGGCGTAATCGGCCGCGATCTGCCGGGTGATGTAGACGGTGGCAGCCTTGCCCACGCCATAGGCCACGTCATTCGGCACCGCCACCATGCCATGCTGCGACGTGATATTGACGATGCGCCCGCGTGCCTCGTTCACCACGGGCTGCGTCAGCATCTGTTGCACCGCGCGCTTGCAGCAGAAGAAATAACCGTCGGCGTTGACGCCCATCACCTCGCGCCATTGCTCGGGGCTGGTCTCGGTCAGCCGGGTCGACGTCCAGGCCGTGGCATTGTTGACGATGATGTCGAGCCGGCCCCATTCCGCAGCGGCCCGCGTGACCATGCGGTCGACGTCATCCGGCTTGGAAATGTCGCAAGGCCACCACAGCACGGTGCCACCCTCCTCCGCGATCAGCTCCTCCGTGGGAATGCCGCCCTCCTTCGGAGTATGGGTGATGTCGGCGATCATCACCTTCGCCCCCTCCGCCGCGAAGCGCCGCGCGATGGCCCGCCCGATCCCAGAGGCCGCACCCGTGACGATCGCCGACTTTCCTTCCAGACGCCCCATGTTGAACAATCCCCCGGCGGATGACGAAACAATTGCATCGAGGCTAACACGGCTCCCTGCCGTTCACGGAGTCAAATAAGTCTGCTCTTGCTTGGTAGGCATGGTAGATGTGTGTTAGGCTGGATACGGCAGCATGACATCGGAAGCTCACATGTCCATTCCCGTCATCCACCTCTCCCGGTTTTTGAACGGTACACCATCCGAACGCCAGGCCATTGCGCGCGAGACCGACAGGGTATGCCGCGACATCGGATTTCTCAGCGTCGTCGGCCATGGCGTGCCAGATGCGGTGACCAGCAGTATCTATGACCGCGCAAAGGCCTTCTTCCGCCTCCCCGCCGCCGAAAAGCAGCGCCTCGCCCAGCCGGGCCCGGACATCGTGCTAGGCTACATCGGCTTCGCCAAGGGCGCGCTGGCAACGACGCGCGGCGAGGCGACGCCACCGGACCTGAAGGAGAGCTTCAACATCGGGCCGGAAACGGATGCACGGGGGCTGCCGCGCGGGCCGGCTAATCTCTGGCCCGAGGAGCCGGGCTTCCGTGCCGCATGGCTTGCCTATTATACCGAGATGGACCGGCTGAGCCGTGACATGATGCATCTGTTCGCCGCCGCGCTCTGCCTAGGGGCGGATCATTTCGACCGGTCCTACGCTAGGCATCCGAGCGTGCTGAGTGCGATCTACTATCCCGACCAGCCCGAGCCACCTGCCGCAGGTCAGCTCCGCGCCGGCGCCCACACCGACTTCGGCACCATGACCATCCTGCGCCCCGATGATGCCCCGGGCGGTTTGCAGGTGATGACGAAAGAAGGCGAATGGATACCGGCCCGCGCCACGCCCAACAGCTTCATCATCAACATCGGTGACATGATGGCGCGGTGGACGAACGACCGCTGGGTCTCGACCCTGCACCGCGTCGTCAACCCGCCGCGTGACATGGCGCGCGGCACCGAACGCCTGTCGATCGGCTTCTTCCACCAGCCGGACGACGACGCCATAGTCGAATGCCTGCCAAGCTGCCGCGGCGCCAACGGCGGATCGTCATATCCACCCGTCCGCGTCGGCCACTACATGAGTGAGCGGTTCATCTCACAGGTCGTTCCGGATCCGGCGAAGGCCTGACGCAGGGCTAAGCCGGAAGACCCGCGAAGCATCCTCCACCGGCATCGTGCCGCCTTCATTTAGGCAGTGAGACACTTCACCGTTCGAGGTCTGGGCCACCAGGTCGTTGGCATCCTTGTAATCCCGCGACTTCAACGTCGAGGCGGTGCCGTCCTCGGCACATTCTCCGAAGGCCACCATGCGGGCCGCGGTGACATCGCCCACCAACCCGAGGCCGCGCTGGCTGAACAGTTTCTGGTTGCTGTAACCAATGCCGCCCGTGTTGAAAGACTGGCTCAGCGTCGGGTGCGGATGTTCTACGCCGTCCCAGTGGCTGCGCTCTCCCGAACGGCAATGTACAAGGGTGTCGGCCTTGGTGACGATGTCTTGTGCCCGGAGCGTTGCACCTAGGCCGCTGCTGTCAGACCACCATCCGCTTCCGCTACTGACCGAAGCGCTGCGTCGAGCATCGACGGCAGGGTCTTGCCGCGTTTCTCGGCGCGGCGGAGTATCCCTGCGCAAGCCTTCGAACTCAAGAAGTACCGCTGCGGGATCGAACCCCTCTCGAGCACTTGCGACAACGAACACACGACGGCGGCATTGTGGAAGTCCGAAGAATTGGGCGTTCAGGATCCGCCACGCGACTGCGCGCGCGAGTCCAAGAGCCACACCGGCGTTTGTCCATTTTCCCCGTGGCGGAACGAAGGGGGTGTTCTCTCCAGAAAGGCCCGAGAGGAAGCAGCCGAAGGCATTGTCCCTGACGGAGAAGACGCCAGGGACGTTCGTCCCCGCGGCATCGACAAGGATCGGTTTGGTCCAACCGAACTCGCGAATGCTGGCGGCGATCTGATCGATCTGCGTGTCGGAGTGGGTGCGCGAGGTCCGGTACTTGCCCACTTCCGCTGCCGCCCGGCCCGACAGGATCCGGTAATTGTCGGCCCATTCGGCCACCGTCATCGCTGGATCGGGGGTCAGGCCATCGCTCAGGCTCCTCAGGAACGCAGCATTGCCCAGATAATCACTCGGCATCGCGTACCTGTGGAAAGTTCAAGGTTGGCGACGCCGACGTTGAATTTGAGCAGAAAGTAGCTTCAATCCTCGGCCGGTCAGAGCAGTTGCGCGGCCTTGGCAGACATCTTCCGGAAGGTCCGCACGGCATGAGGCGAAAGTTCCACCAGCTTTGCCCGCCCATCCTCTGGATCTGGTCTGGTCTGGATCCAGCCGGCCTTCTCCAACCCCGCAAGCCGCGCAAAAACCGTGGGCGCCGTGCCGAAGCCAGGGCCGTGTACGATGTCCGAGACGTTGATCTGCCGCTGGTCAGCGGCGCAGTCCCCGATGAAGTACAGAATGGCCTGGCTTGTCAGATCAATCTCGTGAAGCCCCGAGCGACGCTCTATCCCACGCGTCGACAGCCTGATCCTGAAGATCAAATCGTCATTGACGCCAGCACGCTTTGACATGACCACCTATCAAGTTGGTTCTGAAATGAGAAGCGCATGAATACAGTGCTATCTTTCAAGCGGTCAATGGCCGTTTCACTGACGTCAGGCATCATCGAACCTTCACGGCTGATGAAGCCGAAGCTCGTCAGCCGCAGAAACCTGAAGCTGCTCACGCACCTGTTCTGTCAGCAAGGCTTCGAGCTTGTGTGCATCGACACCGAGTTCTGCCGCCATCAGCGCTGAGACGCGC